>NZ_QOCB01000013.1 GCF_003318165.1 Psychromonas sp. B3M02 | reverse complement strand
TTAATACAATTGGTATTAAATGGTTTGTTGGCGGAGGTCATCACTTAAAACTAATATAATACTGGATCGATTGAGTGTTTCAGAAACGTGCAAGTATTGAAGTCTTTTTATTAATCACACTAATCACTAGGCATAAAAAAACCTGCTAAAGCGCAGGTTTAATTGAAGTTTACTGAATGGTGAATAGTTTGGTTATTTACAAACTTTGCTCACCACCGAATATCTCTACTAATGAGGGGATAAGTTGTTTTATCTCTCCGGTCATCAAAATAAAGTCTGCATCAAAACGCGCTGCAAAATCATCTGCTTCTATGTGTTCATTTTGCTCTTGTAGTACGTCAGAGAACTTCAGACGCTTCAGGGCAAACTCTTCACCAATCACAAAAGAGATACTATCAGCCCAGTTTAGCGCTAGTTTAGTAACAAATTTATCTGAATCGAGGTGTTTCTTTATCTCTTCTGAAAGCAGGTCTTGTTGCTTACAACGAATAATACCGCCACCTTCTAGCGCAGAGCATAGTTCCGCCTCATCTTCTAATTGGAAGTTAGCAGGGATGTTGCCTTCTACTAACCAGTCTGTCATCACTACATCGGTTTGGTTTTGAAGTTGAACTGGGACTACTGGTAAACTACCTAGGGTTTTACGTAAAAGAGAGATAAGCTCTTCTGCTTTACGAGCACTTGAGCAATCAACATATAGCATGTTGGTTTCATTATCTATCCAAGCGAAAGTTTGAGAAGTGCGGCTAAATGCACGTGGCAATAACTGCATGATAATATCTTCTTTAAGGCTATCTTTTTCTTTTTTCTTTAACGCGCGGCCTTGTTCTAATTCAATTGCTTCAACACGTTCATTGAGTTGATCTTTGATCACCCCAGCAGGTAACATCTTTTCTTCTTTTTTAAGGCAAATTAAAATCTGTTTTTGGTGGATGTGAGTGTACATACTGCCACTTTTACCCATTGGAAATACCCAGCCGAGTTTAGAAATATCTTGGCTACCACAAGGTTTAAACTTAAATTCCTCTAGGTTTCTTTCTAGTGCGCTGTCGTCCTGTTCCATAGGGCGAGTAAAACGATAAACTTGAAGGTTTTTAAAAAACATGAAATGCACCTTAATCTGTAAGAGGTAAAAGAGCATCGAGTGTAAATGATTTTATATCAAGCATCAAAATTTGCGTGACCATGCAGTCATTAATTTATTATGATTTACTCATTTTGATATATAAATTTGCTTTTTTACTGTTGTTTGTGGCTATACTGGTGCAACGGCTTCTTTTTATTAGATTAAATAATGTTAATTTCGTATTTTTATGCTTTTATCTACTCAATAATGAAGCTATCTGAATATTATTAATTCTATGCATAACATTTTGCGTTATAAAAATTAACCCAAAGAGGGCCTTGTGTCTTTTAAAGGTTAACTTGATTAATCGCCAAATAACGACAATATGTTAATTCTTTAATAGTCGTTATCTTTAGGTAAGTTACGATTAGCATGTACGATATTAAACAGTGCCACCTTAAAGCTAATTTTCTGTATTGGAATATTTGCAATGACACAATCTATAGATCAATAAATGAGTCGTTAGGTTGAGATAGGATAGTAGCTTCTTATTCTCCAGTGGTATTAGTAACTAAAAAAATTATTGTTTTATCAGGATATGGATTTTATATGGAAATTACTCGAGCAATGAATAGCTTAAGATCGAAACATCACCATTATTTCGCAATGTTTATGTTGGTTTTCTCAAGTCAGGCTATCTTTTTTAACCAGGCTCACGCAGAGTCTGAAGCCGTTTTTGACGACTTACCTAGCTTAGATTTTGACAGTTTAATGGCGGCTGATATACAGGTTACTTCAGCCATGAAACGTCTGCAAAATAAGTCCGATACGGCGGCCTCCATTTATGTACTTACACATAATGAAATCATTCAATCAGGTGTTACCTCAGTTGCACAAGCCTTAACGTTAGTACCGGGTATGCAAGTGCGTAAGTTAGATAATAATCAATGGGCTATTACTAGTCGAAGTACGGCAGGACGCCACTCCAGCAAATTATTAGTGATGATTGATGGGCAGAGCATCTATAACCCTGGCTTTGCTGGTGTGTACTGGGAGGCGATTAATGTGCCTCTTTATGATATAGACCGGATTGAAGTGATACGTGGTCAAGGTGGTTTATTATGGGGAAGTAATGCCACCAATGGTGTGGTAAATATTATTACTAAACACACTATGGATACCCGTGACAATCTTGTACAAGTCGCGACGGGGACAAAGCAGGATTATAAAGCTGATTTTCGAGTTGGTGGTGATCTGTCCAACTATAGCTCGTTTAGAGTATCAGGTGGCATTGAGAAAAGTGATGCTGCTAATAAAAGTGACAGAGAACTCTCTGCAAATGATGATGGTAAAAAACAAAATATAAATGCGCGAGGAGATATAAATATCAGTGATGATTTATCCTTATTAGCGCAATTCTGGTACAACAATATAGATATGGGACAGAATTTACGTCTTGCTGACCTTAACACTAACTTAGCGACCGCTGTTGTTGATCAATACTCTCTTGATTATTTGCAATTAATGACCCGATTAGACTATCGTTTATCTTCTGATTCTAATCAAATGTTACAAGCTTCCTTTAGTTCACAACGTGGTGATCAGGCTTATTATAGAGATCGATTTTTAACCACTGATATTGATTATCAAATGAACACGCTCATTAAAAATACTCAATTTGATTGGGGCATTAATTATCGCTATACCGATGTGTTCATTGAAGAGAGTGATTACTTTTCTAACATCAGTAACGTAAATCACTATGACCACTTTGGTGGATTTGTTCAATTTCAATTTAATTTAGTGCCTGACAAGTTTAAGTTGATTGTGGGTAACCGTTCCGAAAGAAATAGCTTTACGGGGTGGGAGCATCAACCTATGGTGCGTTTTTTATGGACACCGGCATCTCGCCATTCGATTTGGGGAGCCGTTTCACAGGGCGTTAGAATTCCTTCTTTCTTAGAATATAACAATATGGCTCGTATTCATTCCGCTTACGGTATTCGTACCGATATTGTTGGTAGCAATGATATTGATGCAGAAAAATCGGTATCTAAAGAGTTAGGCTACCGTTATAGCTTGAGTGACGTTGAAGTGGATGTTTCTTTATTTCATACAAAAGCCCGTAATGTGTTAGTGATTGAGCCTAATGTTAACGATACTTTTACTTATATTACTTATAACTTTTTATCTGAGGGTGAATTAACCACTTATGGTGGTGAGGCGACTGTACATTGGCGTCCTTATCAAAGATTAAGCACTGAGCTGGGGTATAGTTTTACCTCTTACCAATACGATTTACCTGAGGGAACAGAAGAAGCGATTGGTTACGATTCTTCTATGCGTCAAATTATGGCCAAAGCAAATTTTGAACTAACCAATGACCATCAGTTTTCTGTTATTTATCGAATTGAAGATGGAGAAGCTTACGATACAAGAGACTATGCAGTATTAGACGTAAGTTGGCGTTGGCAAGTTAATGAAATGCTCACTTTTTCCCTAACTGGTAACAACTTATTGTACGGTAAGCATATTGAGTATGGTAACTCAGGCGAAGCTTATACTATTGCCACCTATATTGAACCGAGTTATTTAGCTCAAATAACGGCAACATTTTAGGTATCATGCCATGTTAATTTCACGTAAATTTAGCATGCTATTGATTGGACTTCTACTCTTGACTGTCTCAGGAGAGTTATTCGCTACGCCAAGGGAAGAAGCGATAAAATCAGGATTTATATACAATTTTGCTCGCTATTCTCAGGGGAAATGGTTTAATGCTAGCCATCAACATAACTATAATATCTGTAGTTTCAATTTAGATTTTGTCGTCACAGCCACTAAAACATTATTGCATATGAAGGTGGAGTCTCGTCCTGTTAACTTAATATTGTTAACTAAGGATAATGTGGATCTAACGAGTTGTAATACTTTATTTATTTCAAAAGCTGATACGGATATTTGGAATACCATGGAAGAAAAACAACACTTTCCAAATATGATGTTAGTGGGAGAGTTTGACGGATTTTTGGCCTCGGGAGGGCATATCAACTTTTTTATCGTTAGTGGTAAAATTCGATTTGAGGTCGCACCAAAACGTTTAAGAAAGTCAGGTATAAAAATGAGCTCTAAAGTACTGCGGTTGGGTAGAGTTTATGAAGAGAGGGCACAATGATTTTACCTCGTGCTTTAACCGAGTCATTAAATGCTAAGTTGTTAATGATTTTAATGGTAGTAGCTCTCTTTAGTAGCATGACTATTGCGGCTATGTTTACCGTTTATGAATTAAATGCTGTTACAAAAGCTGAGCAGTCAAAGCTAAATTCAATCGCTAAGATTCTTGCACCTACCTTAACGGCTTCCCTTATCTTTCAAGATGAAGTGAGTGCTTCAGAGTCATTAGAGTCATTACTTGGACAAAGTAATATTGTAAGCGCTACCATTAAAGATAATGATGGCAATCTATTTGTAGGGGTTTCTACAAAAAAGAACAATGAAGTTAAAATATTTAATAAATTGATGGTAAGCCATACACCTTTAATAATGAAAGGGGTAAGGCATGGTTTATTAAGTATTACTGCCGATTACTCTGTGATTGAGCGCAGCCTATTATTCTTTAGCTTATTTTTATTAGCCATATTAGCGTTAATTTTACTCCTGAGTTTTATACTGTCGTTATTCTTGCGAAAAAGTCTTATCTATCCGCTTACTCATTTAGCGCATGTTGCGGAGCGCGTCACTAAAACCAATAACTATAATTTACGCTCTAAAGTATTAACCAGTGATGAAGTTGGTAATCTGGCTAGCTGTTTTAACTCTATGCTAGAAACCATCAAACAGCGTGATAATTCATTGGAAGAAACAGTACAGCAGCGTACCAACGCATTAGAAATTGCGAATAATCAATTAACTACTCAAGCCTTTAGTGACCCTTTGTCTGGCTTACCTAATAGACGTTACATTCTAGATAAACTGGCGACTTTAGTTAATCGCAGTGAGACACATGAATTTGCCCTGTTAGGTTTAGATTTAGATGGCTTTAAAGAGATTAATGACACCATGGGTCATGACTTTGGTGATCTACTGTTGATTGAAGTGAGCAATTGTATTACCAATATTCTTGATGAATCGGCAATTCTAGCGAGATTAGGGGGAGACGAGTTCCTTATTTTAGTGGAGGGGGCCGTAGGTAAAGCCGCTTTAAGTTCTCTATCTAACACCATTAATCAACAATTAACTAAAGGTTTTTTGATTCAAGGAAAGCATGTATTTGTGACTACTAGTATTGGTATCGCCATTTTTCCCGAAGATGGAAGAACCGTTGAAAACTTAGTCAAGTATGCCGATTTGGCCATGTATAAATCAAAAGAAGCAGGGCGTAATAGCCATCACTTTTTCGAACAATGTATGTTGGATGCAGTGATTCAAAAGCATCAATTAGTCGAAGATTTACGACATAGTTTAGAGAATGACCAATTTGAATTGTACTACCAGCCGATTGTTAACTTATTAACTAATAAAATGTGTAAAGCAGAAGCCTTGATACGTTGGAATCATCCAGAGCGAGGCTTGGTCCCACCCATTGAGTTTATTGCCATTGCCGAAGAGGTGGGATTAATCTTAGAGATGGGTGAATGGGTCGCACGCAGGGCTGCTCGAGATCTTGCTGAGTTCAAACGATTAGGTGCTGCGGATGACTTTCAAATAAGTATCAATGTATCACCAGTTCAGTTTAAAGGTGATGGGCAATGGATGTTAGATTGGTTTAAGTACACAGAGTCACTGGGGTTACAACGAGACTCAATTATTATCGAAATCACTGAAAACTTATTAATGGAAAGTGAAGATTCAATTCGCTCACAACTTACTAAATTAAAAAAACGCGGCGTGGCTATTGCAATTGATGATTTTGGTGTAGGTTACTCCTCTTTATCATATCTGCAAAAAATGGATGTTGATGTTCTAAAGATTGATAAATCATTTGTTGATGAACTGGAAAATGAGAAAAATAGCCGCGAATTATGCCAAGTTATTATCATGATGGCGCATCACTTAGATATACAAGTGGTCGCTGAAGGGATAGAAAATGCAGCGCAAAAACAAATTTTAACTGCTGCTGGTTGTGAATTTGGACAAGGTTATTTGTTTTCTAAACCCTTACCTATCGATACCTTTAAAAGACAATACTTTATTCACAGTTCTCCGATCGATCTAAGCTTAATTTAATTGATAACTAACTGCTTTAATAGTTGAATTCATACTTTTATGACAGTTGGTGTACAGTTGTAATATAAATGTAATGTTAGATGGTGATAATACTGTAATTTACAATACATAATGGTAGGTAGAGTTAATGGCGAGTCGAATTTTAGTAGTTGAAGATGAAGTTGCAATCAGAGATATGTTAAGTTTTGTATTAGAGCAACATGGCTATGAAACCTTAGAAGCTGATAACTATCAAGCTGCAATCACCCACTTACATGAACCATATCCAGATCTGATTTTATTAGATTGGATGTTCCCTGGGGGCAGTGGTATTCAGTTACTTAAATTCCTCAAACAAGATGAAATCTTACGTCAAATACCTGTTGTGATGTTAACCGCACGTGGTGAAGAAGAAGATAAAGTACGTGGTTTAGAAAATGGTGCTGATGATTATGTCACTAAGCCTTTCTCTCCTAAAGAGCTGATGGCACGTTTGAAAACCGTAATGCGTCGTGTAAACCCAACGTCATTAGATGACACGTTGAAAGTGGGTAAATTAAAGTTAGATCCAGTTTCACATCGTGCAACGTTAAATAATTCAGCTTTAGAAATGGGGCCTACTGAGTTTAAATTATTACATTTTTTCATGACTCACCCTGAACGAGTTTATAGCCGTGAACAATTGCTAAATAATGTATGGGGCACTAATGTATATGTTGAAGATCGCACCGTTGATGTTCATATTCGTCGTTTACGAAAAGCATTAGTTGATCATGACCATTTAGTGCAAACTGTTCGTGGTGCTGGATACCGTTTTTCAACGCGTTCATAGTCGGTTTAAGTGTTGTGAATAAAAGTAATAAATGACGAAGAATAGTCGTCCTAATGTAGAGTAGTGCATTTGAAAGTATATACATGGAAACAGTTGTCCTGGGCCATTTTCCTTATCTATGTGCCCGTTATTATTCTAGGTTTAATAACCGGTTGGTTAGTGGAGTTATTGTTAGTTTCTACCATAGTGCATATTGGCTGGCACTATTATTTTCTTAAAAAATTAAATGATTGGTTGTGGGTGAGTAGAAGTACGGTGTTGCCACAAGGTAAATCAGTATGGGAACATGCCTATATTGGTATTCACAATATGCAACAACGAAATCGTAAACGACGTAACCGTTTAGCCAATGTAATCAGCCGATTTCGTGAAGGTTCAGAAGCATTGCCAGATGCGGTTGTTGTCTTTAAAAGTGATGGTGAAATTGTTTGGTGTAATCGCTTAGCACAATATCAGCTGGGTTTTAAATGGCCTGATGATGCTGGTGATAAAATTACTAATCTGATCCGCCACCCTGATTTTGTTGAGTATTTACGTAGTGAAGCTTATAACGAACCATTGGATCTTATCTCTCCTATTAATATTGAAAAAATACTTGAGTTTAGGGTTATGCCCTACGCTAAAAATCAGCGTTTATTGATTGTCCGTGACGTAACAAGTTATCGTCAAATGGATGAAACAAGACGTAACTTTGTCGCTAATGTTTCTCATGAGCTGCGTACGCCATTAACGGTATTACAGGGCTATATTGAAATTTTAGAGATGAGCGCTCAAGACAATAAAATGCAGTTAAAGACCATCAACGTATTAGATCAACAAACGGCGAGAATGTGCTCTCTGGTTGAACAGTTAATGACCCTTTCAAAAATTGAAGGTGCTGCGACCTTAGATTTCTATGAAAGTATTAATATCCCGGCTTTATTAACTCAAATTGAAAATGAAGCGGTGACACTCGGGCGTAAAAAGTCGCAATCTGTTCAATTTAAAGTGGATCCTAAATTGTCGGTTGTTGGTGATGAAATGCAGTTAAGAAGTGCCATGGCTAACTTGGTTTATAATGCCATTAATTACACACCAGAAGGTGGCAGTATTAAAGTGTTATGGAAAAAATTACCAGAAGGCGCTTATTTCTGTGTGATGGATACAGGTGATGGTATTGCGTCTGAGCATATATTGCATTTAACAGAACGTTTTTATCGTGTGGATGCATCACGTTCACGAGATACTGGTGGTTCAGGGCTAGGTTTGTCAATTGTTAAGCATGCTTTATCCCATTATGATACTCAGTTGCAAATTGAAAGTAATGTGGGCGAAGGCAGTCAGTTTTCATTTATCATTCCTAATAGTTACGTTCATTAGTCGTGAGCGGTAACTGGTGCGATTAGTTGAATATGGTTATTTACTTTTTGTTTAGTAAGTGATCATTATTCAACTAATATTGTGATTCTTTACGCTTTAATTAACCTTCCTATCAAAATATCTTTTATTAATTTTCAATTATTTAAAACACTTCATTAACGTTAATAACTACTCTATTATGATTAGCAATATTTAATATAACTGTAATACCGATTAATAATACCAATCATAGTAAGTAACTGATCTATTTTACTTGTTAAAACAACTTATTTTTTCGTTGTAAGTTTCGTATAGGGAACAACCATTTACATCAACTTACGCCTCAAACTAAGCCATTTTTCCGGCGCAAAATTTAGATCAGTTATTTAATACAATTGGTATAAGATCGGTATCATTATGATAGGGATTATCAATGCAACCATTGCTGAGTGAGCTTGTTACCGCGGTTAGTCATGTATTATTAGGAAAAGATCAACAGGTTAAATTAGCCATCGCGTGTTTGATTGGTCGCGGACACCTGTTAATAGAAGATTTACCGGGAATGGGTAAAACCACTTTAGCCCACTGCTTAGGAAAAGTACTTGGGTTAGATTACCAGCGAGTGCAGTTTACCAGTGATCTATTGCCTGCCGATATTCTTGGTGCTGCAGTATTTGATAAACAACAATCAACTTTCAACTTTCATCCTGGTCCTATTTTTACTCAGTTATTATTGGCCGATGAAATTAACCGTAGTACACCAAAAACACAAAGCGCCTTATTAGAAGCGATGGAAGAGGGACAAGTCAGCATAGAGGGAGAAACTCGCCAATTACCGACTCCTTTTTTTGTGATTGCCACGCAAAACCCGACCTCTCAATCGGGTACTTTTATGTTACCTGAATCGCAACTCGATCGGTTTTTAATGCGCCTCAGTTTAGGTTACCCAGATCAACAATCAGAGCGTTTATTACTACAGGGTATAGATCCACGCAGCCGTATTAATGAGATGCAACCAGTCTTAACACATCAACAGCTTCAGTCATTACAACAACAGGTGACGTTAGTGCGTTGCAGTGATCCATTATTAGATTATCTACAAAAGTTAGTGACCTTTACCCGTGAAGATGGTCGTTTCACCTATGGATTATCGCCACGCGGGGCACTGGCATGGCTAAGCGCAGCGAAAGCTTGGGCATTATTAGCAGATCGAGATTATGTGATCCCAGAAGATATTCAAGCGGTGGCGCCCGCTGTATTAGGCCATAGAGTACGAGGTGATGAAGTAGAGCAAGGGCATGAGCATAATAATCTTATCGACTATCTCTTAGCATCGGTTGCGGTAATCTAACGGATGTTAAACCTAACTAACAGGTTATTCTCTCCAATAAAGGTGTTGCAAGCGCTCTTTTTTAGTTGGGTAGATATACGTAATCCAGTGGCCACAACAGTCGCTTTGAATAGAAGAAACTTATATATATTCCCAAGCTTAACTGGGCTTTGTGTATTTACTTTAAGTAGTATTCTTTGGTTGTTGGGCACCAGCTATCAAAATAACCTCGTTTTGGCCTTAAGTTACCTGTTAGTCAGTTTAATGATGGTCGCCATTTTTCATACCTATGCCAATTTAGCGGGCTTAACCATTAAAGTATTAGGTGTTAAGCCTGTATTTGCTAATGAAACCGCTTATTTTAGTTTACAGCTTTCGGCTGCACAGCATAAGCATTATGAAAACTTAACCATTCGCTGGTGGCAAGGAGAAGCGGCTTGTTTTGATCTTCAACCAGGTCAAGTGTTACCGATACAGGTCGCACTAGATGCTCAAAAGCGAGGCATATTAACGCCAGGCAAGTTATTAATTGAAAGTCGTTTCCCTCTAGGGGTGATACGTTGCTGGACTTGGGTTAATTTACAAACTTCTGCGGTGGTATTTCCTCGTCCATTGAAAGTGCCTTTTCCGGTGCAGTTAGGCTGCGGAAATGCTGGAGAACATGGTACAGGAGGGCAAGGTATGGAGGATTTTGATGGATTGAAAGTTTATCGTCCTGGAGATCCGATCAAACATATAGCCTGGAAGCATTATGCCCGCGAAAAAGGTTTATATTCCAAACAATATAGTGCGCAATTACATCAAGATTGTTGGTTGGATTGGCAAGACTTTGCCCACTTCGAAGTTGAGCAAAGATTAAGTGCAATCTGTTATTGGGTACTTCATTTTGAGCGCACTCAGCAACCTTACGGTTTAATCATGCCAGATACTCAGATAAAACCAGCCATCGGTGAGCAACATCGTTTAACAGTGCTGACGCTATTAGCACGCTTTAATCTTGCACGAGGTGTTTAATACTATGCACACTCCACAGGATATTTTCCAGCAACAGCAGTTGATTCGACATGACAATTTATTGTGGTTATTGATCGCACAAGGAGTGGTGATATTACCCCTATTATTTCAGTTACCCTTATGGTTATGGTTGATATGGGGCGGTGCATTATATTGGCGTTATCAAATTTTTAAGGGGAAACGACCATTTCCTAATAGCATCAGTAAATTCTTGATTAGTGCATTGGCGATTGTTGGCTTGTTTTTGAATTATCAAGGCGCTTATGGTGTGGAAGCCATGGTAGGCTTTTTAGTGTTTACCTTTATCATTAAACTATTAGAGCTGCGCAGTAGAAAAGATGGTTTATTAATTATTTGTATCGGTTTTATTGCCGTTGCCGCCCAGTTTTTATTTGTACAATCGATATGGGCGACCTTGTATGCCGCTTTTTCTTGTGTTGTGCTGATCACCGCCTGGAAAACTATTTATGTGACACGTGAGTTACCGGTTAAACAAAAGCTAACTGGAGGCGGGCTGTTATTATTACAAGCGATACCATTAATGTTGGTGATGTTTGTGGTAATGCCTCGTCTTGGTCCGTTATGGCATACGCCTTTATTAAATCAACAGGCACAAACAGGATTTAGTGAAACCTTATCACCTGGTGATATAGGGAGTTTAGTACAATCAACGGGAACAGCATTTAGAGTGACTTTTCTTGATGAGACTACGCCGAGACAAAGTGAATTGTATTGGCGAGGGTTAATATTAGATACCTTTGATGGTCGAACATGGGCGCGACAGTCTCACTTGCAATTTGCGGGAGCACCTGTGCCTAATGGAGCAAGTCAATCGACGGTTAATTATGAAATCTTGATAGAGCCACACCGTTACCCTTGGTTATTTAGTTTAGCGGAACCAATAAAATCAGATACAGGGTCGGTACGCTCACGTATTACCAGTGAAGGGTTATTGATAACAAGAGAGCCATTGACCACTCGTTTACAATATCAAGTGAGTAGTATTAGACCTCGAGAGACTGTTTACAAAGCCTTATCAAAACAACAGAGGCAGCAGTTAACGGCATTACCTATTGGTTTTAATCCTAAAACTGTGGCGTTGGCAGAAAGCTGGCGCCAAGCATCAGACTCTGCTGAAGAGATCATTAATAAAGCCTTGGCTTTTTATCATCAAGACTTCCACTATACGTTAAGCCCACCATTACTAGGTGAAAATAGTGTTGATGACTTTTTATTTTCTTCTAAGCAAGGGTTTTGTGAGCATTTCGCTAGTAGCTTTACGGTGTTAATGCGTGCCGCAGATATCCCAGCAAGGGTGGTGGTTGGATACCAAGGCGGGCGTTACGATGCATCTGAAAATTATTGGAGTATTCGTCAAGCCGATGCCCACGCATGGACAGAGGTGTGGTTAGCTGGCATTGGCTGGCTGCGTGTTGATCCAACTAGCGCTGTGGCACCGCAGCGAGTGGAACAAGGTATAGATAATGCGTTACAAGCTGATGATAGAAATAGAGTCGCCGCAGGGCAATTTAGTGCGCCGCAATGGCTAACCAATTTACGTCATCGTTTTGATGCCGCAAACTATTTATGGAGCCGTTGGGTGCTCAGTTATGATGCGCAGCAACAAAGCCAATTACTTAAACAGTTGTTTGGTGGTAAAGAGCCATGGCGTATTGGTTTAATCTTTTTACTGTTTCTGGGCAGTTTAATGGGGGCTTATATCGTTTTTGTTATTCGCCCTAAATGGCAAGCACGAACTCCCTTACAGCAGGCATTAAAAACCTTTGATAACACTTGCCAACAGTGGCAAGTACAACGAGAAAATAGTGAAACGATTGCTCAGTTTTGCTTACGCTTAAGGGGTGTGCAGCCACAACTTGATACAGCTTGCGAGCGTTTAGCTAGGTTGTCACAAGCGGCTTTATATGACCAGCAGCAAGACAATCAAAAACAACTTGTCAGCGCCTTAAAACAATTTCCTAAGGAGTAGAAAGATGCTACGTAGTCTTTATCTATTGATGGTGGGTTGTTTGTTACTGTTAGCAACTTTATCAGTACAAGCCAATGGTTTTGTTACGTCACAGTTTATAGACATAGTACAACGCTTTTCCATCCCTCATTTTACTCGCACAATCTTTGTTGATCGGCAGCTTAAACAAGCTTGTGAAAACTATGATACGGCTCGCCGCCACTGTGCTAATGGCCTGCATTTAGCAGTTACTAACTTGGCTGAAGCAACGGCGATGGCCGAGCCGGGCGATCTTTTTTTGATTCGTGCTGGCCGTTATCAGCAAGTACTACATTTGACCAAAAGTGGAACAGCATCTGCTTATATCGGCTTTGTTACCTATCAAGATGAAAAAGTGGTTATTTCCGGCGTCAATTCTCAGGATCAAGGCGAACAATACGGTGCTATATGGTTAGATGAAGTTTCTTATAATTTAGTTAATGGATTAACAGTAGAAAAGAGCATTGGATTTGGGCGCTTTATTAATGCCCATCATAATATCTTTTCTGATAATCACTTCAGTGGTTCTAGTCTTTATAATAACGGTAAAGGGGCAAGTAAACGTGGCGGTTTATACATTGCTTTTAGTGATCACAATAGCATTCTTAATAACCACTTTCAGAAGGGCACGGATCTCTTAGCCTTAGTGCACTCCAACTACAATCTGGTCGAAGGTAACGAGATGTCATTAGCTGGCCATGATCTATGGAATATAAAGTGTGGTAATTTTAATGTGATTAGAGGCAATGTTTTCAGTAACAAAAAGCAGAAAATTGGCTCTGTATTTGATTGTGAGTCAGCGACCATGAATTGGCATGGCAATGGGCAGTTTAAACAGATTCAACCTGTGTTAGATGCTAGTAAACATAATCTGATTGAGCATAATATCTTTAAAGATGCTGTACGGTATTATTCTGCCAGTGGCGGCAACGGTATCCAATACGCTGGGCAACAGGGAATTGTGCGTTTTAACCTTTTCTACCACACGAATGTGGGATTTAGTTTGTCGAGCTATCAAACGGAAGCGGCTTATAATTATGGGAATCGTATTTATAACAACACTTTTCATGATAACTGGTGTGTTGGGATTGCAATAGGGCGTTGGAAAAAACGCTTCGAAGATAACCAGTTTGTTAATAATTTACTTTGGAACAATCAAGGGTTAACCAAGAACCAATGTAAAGATCAAGGTACTCAGCAGATCCTCTTTGTGGCTAAGCAAGGTGACCAATGGTTCTTAAACAATAATATAGGTAACACCAACAGTGATAAGGTGATTGGTTTATGGGGCAAAAGTCCTGCTATGAGTGTTTATGACTTTGAGGGCAGTTTTATCCCGGTACAGTTTAAAGATAGTTTGGCTCAAGACCCACTCTTTGTTAATTCAGCCAAGGGTGATTATCAACTTAGTGCAGCGAGCCCTATGATTGACAAAGGCGTGTTATTGACAGAAATCACCAGTGACAATGATACAGGTGATGTATTGACCGTTGCAGATAGTCAGTTCTTCTTTGATGGACAGGGCATTGCAGGAATCTCCGGAGATAAGGTGATGATCCTTTCAAAGGAAACAGCTAGTTTGCAATCAGCACAGATAGTGAAAGTTGATAATGAACAACGACAACTTTATCTGGATAAAGCTGTTACTTGGAAAAAAGGAGATCAAATTTCCTTAGCTTATTCTGGTGAAAAGCCAGATATTGGTGCCTTTGAATATGTTCAAAAGTAATCTTTACCTTTATCATGGTAGGTTATAACTAAAGTCTCCTAATTTAAAAGTGAAGCCTATGAACAATCGTAAACTTGCCAACAAACTAGATCAATTTTTAGAAATCCACCAATTTAAAGATTATTGCCCTAATGGCTTACAAATTGAAGGCCGAGAGCAAGTAAAAAAAATAGTAACAGGTGTGACAGCTAATCAAGCGTTAATTGATGCCGCCGTTGAATTAAATGCCGATGCAATTTTAGTGCATCACGGTTACTTCTGGAAAGGTGAAGCACAGCAGATAGTGGGCATGAAATACAATCGTATTAAGGCCTTAATTGAAAATGGTATTAACCTGTATGCTTATCATCTGCCTTTAGATGTACATCCTGAGTTAGGTAATAACGCACAACTTGCTAAATTATTAGGTATTACCGATAGACGTCCTTTAGAGCCTTGGGATAAACGCAGTGTTGGTCGCGTTGGTAAATTTGAGCAAGCTGTTACACCACAAGCATTATCAGAGACTATTACACAGCAATTAAACCGTGAACCTTTATGGATTGATGGTGGTAAGCCAGAGATAAAAACCATCGCTTGGTGTACTGGTGGTGGACAAGATTATATTACCATCGCTGCTGAACAGGGAATTGATGCTTTTATTAGTGGTGAAATTTCAGAGCGAACTACACATATTGCAAAAGAGATGGGCATTCATTACTTTGCAGCGGGTCATCATGCAACTGAACGTTATGGCGCAAAAGCATTAGGGGAATGGTTAGCAAGTAATATGGGCTTTGATGTCATTTTTGTTGATATTCCTAATCCGGTGTAATAAGCGATTAATAACGCTAATCAACCTGCCATAGAGACTATATTGCTGATCACCTCTATGGCTTCTTTCGATTTACTTTTTACTCGTTTCATTAAATGACCTTAACCTGAAAATATCCTTCTGTTTACCCGTTGAACTCGCCTTTTCTATTCATTATTTTATGAGAAATTACCTGACTACAACGCTATTTATCAGGGCATAAAGTCGTTATTTATTACGCCCAAAAATCATTGCGCATAAAAAATATTTATGCATTCCATCACTTTTAATGATTTGAATGATAGTTTTAAGGGTGTATGTTCCTTAGTGCTCAAAAAAATAATGTTAACGTATTGATTAATTTGTAATTAATATGGTTAAAGACTGACCATGTTCATTAACAAACAGCGAATAGTTCAGTAACTTACTGCCGAAATTATTGAAAAGTTATTTTTATGCACTGGATCAAAAATATCTATTTATTTTTCTATTACAGTGTTTGACTTCGAATAGATGCTTCATAAAAATAACGTCAAAGTGACTCATATTACTTTTATCAGTGAGTAAAATATTTTTGATATTGTATCAATAATATTTTACGGTTCTGAACGCGTTGGATTGATGAAATGTAAGTAACATATTGGTGCAAATAATAAAGATATAAAAGACTTTAAAAATTATATCTATGATTTTGAAAGCCTTTTTTATTGGCCTCTATATTGCTTTACTTCAGCCACATTGACTGTTGCTTACCCAATAAAAGTCACGTTTTTAGAGTGGCTCAGTACCTCAACAAAAAGTATAAAAATAATATGAGCAATTGGAAGTTAACTACAATTAAAGGAATTAAATGTGAATAAAAATAAAATAACTAAAGCATTACTCGTTAGTCTAGGCCTTACTTTTTCTGCTACTTCTTTTAATGCCATTGCAGCGGATGTACCTGCTGGCACTAAACTAGCAGCAAAACAGGAATTAGTTAAAGGTAATGGCTCAGAAGTCGCTTCCATTGATCCGCATAAAACACAAGGCGTGCCTGAATCTAATGTTATTTTAGATTTGTTAGAAGGATTAGTGACCCAGGATGCAGAGGGTAATACCATTCCAGGCGTTGCTGAAAGTTGGGAAACAACGGACAATAAAACCTTTACTTTTCATCTTCGTAAAAATGCTAAATGGTCTAATGGTGACCCTGTTACCGCTCATGATTTTGTATATAGTTTTCAACGTGCCGTAGACCCTGCAACAGCTTCCCCTTATTCGTGGTATCTGGATATGACAACGATGTTGAATGCATCGGATATTATTGCAGGTAAAAAAGATAAAAGTACATTAGGGGTTAAAGCAATAGATGATTACACCTTTGAAGTTAAATTAGCGACACCTGTTCCTTATTTCGTGATGATGATGGGTCACACTACAATGATGCCAGTGCATCAAGCAACGGTTGAAAAATATGGTGAGCAATGGACTAAACCTGAAAACTTCGTGGGTAATGGCGCCTTTGTGATGAGTAAATGGGTAGTGAATGAACGCATCGAAATGACGCCTAATAAATACTACTGGGATAACGATAAAACCGTTTTGACCAAAGTGACTTACCTTCCACTTGAAAATTATGTAGCGGAAATGAATCGTTTTCTAGCCGGTGAAATCGATATGACTTACGACGTACCTAATGAGCATTTTAAACGCTTGAAGAAAGAGCATGCAGAGTCTTTGGCGATAAAAGGCGACCTGTGTACTTACTACTATAGTTTAAACACGCATAAACCACCTTTTGACGATCTACGTGTACGTAAAGCCGTGTCTTATGCCGTCGATCGTGATGTCATCGCTAAGTTTTTACTAGGTAAAGGTGAAAAGCCAGCTTATGGGCTAACACCTGAAATTGTGGCGCATTTTGATCCTGTATTGCCCCCTTATGCAAAACTCACTCAAAAAGAGCGTAATGCAGAAGCTAAGAAATTATTAGAAGAAGCCGGTTATAACGCAGCTAATCCACTTAAGTTTTCGCTACTTTACAATACCAGTGAAAACCACAAAAAATTAGCCGTTGCAATCGGCTCAATGTGGAAGAAAACCCTAGGTGTTGAAGTGACGTTAGAAAATCAAGAGTGGAAAACTTACCTAGAAACTAAAAATCAAGGTAACTTCCAAGCTGCACGTGCTTCATGGTGTGGTGACTACAATGAAGCGTCTACTTTCACTTCGTTAATGGAAGGTAACAACACCACTGGTGGCGTACATTATAAAAGTGCAGAGTACGATAAGCTAACGGAACAAGCGATTCTCAGTACTTCAGAGGAAGAGCGCCAGAAGCTATATTATGCACAAGAAGCCTTACTGGCTAAAGATATGCCAATTATTCCAATCTATCAATATGTTAAAGCTCGTCTACTTAACCCGCATGTAGGTGGTTATGCCCATCACAATGCTGAAGATAAAAACTACTCTAAAAATATGTACATCATCGCAGACTAGGCGTTACTTTTTTATACTACTTTAAGCTGAGGGGCTAGCTCCCTCATTACCCATTTTTTAGTCATATTAAATACACTGACACTATGCGTCGGCGTATTTTTTGTGACCTATAAACTGAGAATGTTATGTTTAAATTTATCTTAAAGAGAGTCATTGAGGCTATTCCAACATTACTAGTTTTAATTACTGTTTCTTTCTTTTTGATGCGCTTTGCACCAGGAAGTCCTTTTTCAAGTGAACGTGAACTCCCCCCGCAGGTAATGCAAAACATCAATGCAAAATATGGTTTGGACAAACCTGTTTTTGAACAATACACCACCTATTTAACCAATGTGCTACAAGGTGATTTAGGACCATCATTTAAATACCAAGACTTTACCGTTAATGAGTTGGTGGTTGCTGCTTTACCCGTTTCAGCAAAAATTGGTGCGTTTGCTTTTATCTTTGCCCTAGTGTGTGGTGTTGCAATTGGCACCATTGCGGCACTAAAGCAAAATACATGGCTTGATTATGGCTTAATGTCAACGTCGATGCTCGGCATTGTAATGCCATCCTTTGTATTAGCACCTGTACTTATTTATATCTTTTCCATTGGCTTAGGTTGGTTCCCAGCTGGTGGATGGTTTGATGGATCGTTGAAATACATGGTGTTGCCTGTGTTAGGGATGGCCATGATGTATGTGGCAACTTTTGCGCGTATTACACGTGGCAGCATGATTGAAACGCTCAATAGTAACTTCATCAGAACAGCCCGCGCAAAAGGCTTAAGCTTCTCTTATATTGTACTGCGCCATGCCTTAAAACCTGCCATGTTACCTGTTGTTTCTTATATGGGGCCTGCCTTTGTTGGGATTATTACGGGGTCCGTGGTGATTGAAACCATCTTTGGTTTACCCGGTATTGGCAAACTGTTTGTTAATGCAGCATTTAATCGAGATTACTCGTTAGTCATGGGGATCACCATTTTAATTGGATTGTTGTTTATCGTATTTAACGCCATTGTCGATATTTTATTGGCGTATGTTGATCCAAAAATTCGCTATTAAGGACTGAGTAGATGTTTACGAAAAAACAAAATGTGGAAGCAGTAGAAGCCTTCTCTAGCAATCTAGAAATACAAGGCCGCAGCCTTTGGCAAGATGCTCGAATCCGTTTTATGCGCAACAAAGCTGCGATGGTCAGTTTAGTCATTTTAGTCTTGATAGTATTGGCCGTTATTTTTGTCCCGATGGTGGCGGAATTTGCTTATGACGACACCGATTGGTACGCGTTGCATGAAGGCCCCTCTGCTACGCACTTATTTGGTACTGATAGTTTAGGCCGAGACCTCTTTGTCCGTACCTTTATTGGCGGTCGTATTTCCATGATGGTAGGGGTGTTAGGTGCGCTTGTAGCAGTGATCATTGGCACGGTATATGGCGCTACTTCAGGCTTCATTGGCGGCAGAGTAGACCGTATTATGATGCGAATTCTAGAAATTTTATATGCGATTCCATTTATGTTTTTGGTCATTGTATTAGTTACATTTTTTGGTCGAAATATTGTACTGATTTTTGTCGCTATTGGTGCGATTGCTTGGTTGGATATGGCGCGTATTGTGCGTGGTCAAACTCTGAGTTTGCGTGGCAAAGAGTTCATTGAAGCGGCACATGTCTCTGGCGTGAGCAAGTGGAATATCATTCGCCGTCATATTATTCCTAATGTATTGGGAATCGTTGCTGTTTACTCAACACTGTTAGTACCAAGCATGATCCTTACTGAATCTTTTTTAAGCTTTTTAGGCTTAGGTGTGCAAGAGCCCATGACCAGTTGGGGGGCTTTATTACAAGAAGGTGCCCAAAGTATGGAAGTGGCCATTTGGCAATTAGGATTTCCCGCTGCTTTTATGGTAGTGACGTTATTTTGTTTTAACTACATTGGTGATGGTCTACGCGATGCGTTAGATCCAAAAGACCGATAGTTGCATTAAGGAAACAAAAAATGAGTTTATTAGATGTACAAGATCTCCGTGTGGAGTTCACTACCCAAGATGGTAATGTAACAGCCGTTAATGATTTAACTTTTTCACTTCAACAGGGTGAAACGTTAGGTATTGTAGGGGAATCAGGGTCTGGAAAATCACAGACGGTATTTGCCTTAATGGGATTATTGGCCAAAAATGGGATCATTTCTGGGAGCGCAAAGTTTGAAGGAAATGAAATTCTTAACCTACCTGAAAAAGCGTTAAATAAAGTCCGCGCAGAACAAATAGCCATGATCTTTCAAGACCCAATGACATCATTGAATCCTTATATGAAAGTCAGTGCTCAAATGATGGAAGTACTGATTCTACATAAAGGCTTGAGTAAAAAAGCCGCTTTTGAAGAATCGGTAGAAATGCTTGAAGCGGTTAAAATACCTGAAGCACGAAGCCGTATTAATATGTACCCTCATGAATTTTCTGGTGGGATGCGTCAACGAGTCATGATTGCCATGGCGTTATTATGTCGCCCTAAGTTACTTATTGCCGATGAACCAACTACCGCACTCGATGTGACCATTCAAGCACAAATCATGGATCTTCTGAATGAGTTAAAGCATAAGTTTAATACAGCGATTATTATGATCACTCATGACTTAGGCGTTGTTGCGGGAAGTTGTGACAAAGTGCTAGTGATGTATGCTGGGCGCACAATGGAGTACGGTTCAGTAAACGAAATTTTTTACAAACCAAGCCATCCTTATACGGAAGGGTTATTGAAAGCCATTCCACGCTTAGATAGTCAAGCGGATGAATTACCCACCATTCCCGGTAATCCACCTAACTTATTAAATTTACCACAAGGCTGTCCTTACCAAGATCGCTGTCATCGAGTAGTGCAGGGCGAATGCGATCAAACACCACAGTTAACCGCGTTTGCAGAAGGGCGTTCACGTGCCTGTTTTTCTAATTGGGAGTCATGGTAATGGAAGCAGATAAAAAATTAATACTCGATATTAAATCATTAAAAGTACAGTTTAATATCCCTTCTAAATCACTGTTACCTTGGGCGAAACCAACCCCATTAAAAGCAGTCGATGGCATTGATCTTAAGCTTTATGAAGGTGAGACCTTAGGCGTTGTAGGTGAGTCTGGTTGTGGGAAATCAACCCTTGCTCGCGCTATTATTGGTTTAGTACCAGTTAGTTCTGGGCAAGTCGTTTGGTTAGGTGAAGACCTTGCCAGTTTGAGCGAAAAAGCGATGCGTGAT
Source organism: Psychromonas sp. B3M02 (assembly GCF_003318165.1). Lineage (GTDB taxonomy): Bacteria > Pseudomonadota > Gammaproteobacteria > Enterobacterales > Psychromonadaceae > Psychromonas. The sequence goes on along the minus strand of NZ_QOCB01000013.1, from coordinate 67,250 downwards.
AAACGTAAGCAGATTCAAATGATTTTCCAAGATCCTTTAGCGTCTTTAAATCCACGTATGAATGTGGGTGATATTATCGCTGAACCATTGCGTACTTTTTATCCAAAATTAAGTAAAGAAGAAGTGAAAGCACAGGTTAAGGAGATCATGGATAAGGTAGGGTTATTGCCTAATGTCATTAATCGATATCCACATGAGTTTTCTGGTGGTCAGTGTCAGCGTATTGGTATTGCTCGCGCATTAATCCTGAAACCAAAAATGATCATCTGTGATGAGCCTGTGTCTGCGTTAGATGTCTCAATTCAAGCTCAGGTGGTGAATTTACTCAAATCCTTACAGAAAGAGTTAGGGCTAAGCCTGATATTTATTGCGCATGATTTATCTGTGGTGAAACACATTTCAGATCGCGTGTTGGTTATGTATTTAGGCAACGCAGTCGAATTTGGTACTTCAGAAGAGCTGTTTGCCGATCCTAAACACCCATACACCAAAGCCTTGATGTCGGCTGTGCCCATTCCTGATCCTAACATTGAACGAAATAAAAAAGTGCAAATGTTAGAAGGGGATTTGCCATCACCGATGAACCCACCATCGGGTTGTGTGTTTAGGACACGTTGCCCGATTGCTGAGTCTAATTGTAGTCAATGCGAAACACCTTTAAAGGGCAGTGAAAGTCATGCTACTGCGTGTATTTTAGCGGTGTAACTTCACTTTCCAGTAATCAGATGATTGATCTGATTACTGGAGTATTGTCAATCAATCCAATATTTTACGACTTCAAATCTTCTTATTATCTTCATTAAATTGTAAAAATTATCATCTTGCATTGAAATTCTCGCCAGTTATACCTTATGATGTGCCCCAAGAAAAACAATCGAATATCATTTAGGGAATTATAATGACTACATATAACATTGCTTTATTAGCTGGTGACGGCATCGGTCCTGAAGTTATGAAGGAAGCGGTAAAGGTTTTAAAACTAGTTGAAGCGCGTAACGCTGACGTTAACTTTGAATTAAACGACGTATTATTTGGTGCTGCTGCTTACTTTGCAACTGGAAAATCTTTCCCTGAAGAAACAAAAGCGGCTTGTGATAAAGCAGATGCAATCTTAAAAGGTACGATTGGTTTAAATCACGAAGATTCTCAAAAGATTCCAGTTGATGAGCAACCTGAGCGTGGCGCATTATTACCACTACGTCGTCGTTATAATACTTATGCTAACTTCCGCCCTGTATACCTACCAAAAGGCCTTGCTCACTTTTCTCCATTAAAAGAGTCTGTAGTGGGTGACGGTATCGATATCATGCTAATCCGTGAATTAGTCGGTGGTTTATACTTTGGTGAGAAAGAAACGGGTGTTGACGCTGAAGGTAAGCGTTTTGTTCGTGAAGTATTAGAATACGATGAAGATCAAATTCGCCAAATCATTCGCGTTGGTTTTGAAGTGTCAATGAAACGCAAAAAAGTAATGCACAACATCCATAAATCAAACGTATTAAAATCAAGTGTTTTATGGAATGAAATCGTTGAAGAAGAAAGCAAAAACTTCCCTGAAGTTGAAGTGATCAATATTCTTGTTGATGCTGCTGCAACATACTTATGTCTAAAACCAACTATGTTTGACGTGATGGTAATGGAAAACATGTTTGGTGATATCTTAAGTGACCAAGGCGGCGGCATCTTAGGTTCTCTAGGCCTTATGCCTTCAGCTTGTAAAGGCCCTGAAAAGTCATACTACGAACCATCGCACGGTTCTGCGCCAGATATTGCTGGTAAAGGTATTGCTAACCCATACTCAATGATCGGTTCTGTGGCGTTAATGCTAGAAATGAGCTTTGGTATGGAAAAAGAAGCGAAAAACCTGTGGGCAGCAATGCAAAGTGTTTTTGCAAACGGTTATTCAACATCAGACCTATCTAAAGAAGGTGAAGCAAACTTAGTAAGTACTGCTGAATTCGGTGATATGGTTTGTGAAGAATTGGCTAAAATGCCTGTATAATCATTGTTAATCAATGATTAAATAATGTTAAACCACGTTATATAACGTGGTTTTTTTTTGGAGAAAGCAAAATGGCACTAAAGCCGACTATTATTAAAATGAACATCAATGTCTCTAATTTAGACGATGATGTTTATGAAAGTATTCCCTTAACTATCGCTCAACATCCATCGGAAACCACTGAACGTATGGTGACCCGAACATTAGCTTTTGTATTAAATAATCAAGAGTTTCTCAGCTTTACGAAAGGGTTAAGTGAAGTCGACGATCCTGATATCTGGGCAAAAAATTACAGCGACGAGTTTTTGTGTTGGATTGATGTGGGTGAACCTGCATTTGAGCGAATTAGAAAAGCCTGCCATCAAGCTAAAAGCGTGAAAGTGTATACCTTTAATACTAAGTCCAATGTGTGGTGGAAACAATCTGAGAAAGAGTTTAATACAACTAAAGCGCAGGTTTATCAATTTGAGTTTGAACAGATTCAGGCTTTTGCCGCATTAGTTGAACGTACTATGGATTTTAGTATTACTATTACTGATAATGTTTTTTATATTGCGACTGATAAAGGTAGTTGTGAAGTGAACCTAACTACTTTAAAAAGTGAGTAATAGGTATAAACATTGCACACTGCAATTGACAGCGTATAATCCGCACTTCTTAAAATTAACACAGTCCTGAATCCAAAGTTGGTACCCCCATGAAATTTATCGTTAAGCTTTTTCCTGAAATCATGATGAAAAGTAAACCTGTGCGTAAGCGCTTTAGTAAAATGTTACAGGGAAATATCCGTAATGTATTAACTCGTCATGACGAAGATATTAAGGTAATTCTAGAGTGGGATAAAATCATCGTGCGCAGTACTAACGATGATCCAGATAATAAAGCAACAGTGATTCATTATCTAAAAAGTACGCCAGGTATCGCACACTTTTTAGAAGTCACTGAATCTAAATTTACGGATATTCATGATATTTATGAACAAACAAAAGCATGTTTTGGTGATAGCTTAGCGGGAAAAACCTTTTGTGTTCGTGCAAAACGAATTGGTACACATGACTTTGGCTCAAACGAAGTAGAGCGTTACGTGGGTGGTGGTTTAAACCAACATACTGAAGCTGTTTCTGTTAAATTAAAAAATCCTGATGTGACGGTCAATATTGAAATAAACGACGATAAATTGTTTATGATTGACCAACGTCATCAAGGGCTGGGTGGGTTCCCATTAGGTACACAAGAGTCTGTATTATCGCTTATCTCAGGTGGTTTTGATTCAGGTGTGTCGAGTTACAAGTTATTGAAACGTGGTTCACGTGTACATTACTGCTTCTTTAATCTTGGCGGTGCGGCACACGAAATTGGCGTGAAGCAAGTGGCTTATCATTTGTGGGAGCGTTTTGGCGCTTCACACCGTGTTAAGTTTGTTTCTGTCCCTTTTGAACCCGTTGTTGCTGAGATCCTTGAAAAAGTAGATAACGGCCAAATGGGTGTTGTGTTAAAACGTATGATGATGCGCGCCGCAAGTAAAGTCGCTGATAATTTAGCGATTGAAGGTTTAGTGACGGGTGAAGCGTTAGGTCAAGTTTCAAGTCAAACATTGCGTAACCTTTCGGTTATCGATCAAGTGACAGAGACTTTAATTTTACGTCCATTAGTCGCAACGGATAAACAAGAAATTATCGATTGCGCTCGTGAAATTGGTACTGCTGAAATATCTGAAACTATCCCTGAATATTGTGGTGTTATTTCTCAACGTCCTACTGTGAAAGCGGTGATGGCCAAAGTTGAGAAAGAGGAAGCTAACTTTGATATGTCACTGATTGATCAAGTTGTTGCCGATGCAGCAACATTAGATATCAAGGAGATAGCGACAGCAGCTAAAGAACAAGTTTCTGAGGTAGAGTCTGTATCTGCCTTTACTGCTGACGAAGTGATATTAGATATCCGTTCTGCAGAAGAGCAAGAAGACCAACCATTAGAACTTGATGATGTAAAAGTTGAACATCTACCTTTCTTCAAGCTAGCATCTAAATTTGAAAGCTTAGATCAAAGTAAAACCTATTTGCTTTACTGCGACCGTGGCGTGATGAGTCAATTACAAGCCTTATACTTAAAAGAAGCTGGTTTTGAAAATGTGAAGGTATATAGACCTTAGTCATCAGACCTTGGTAATAATTTAAGCTTTAAAAGCAGATTATCGAAAAACGGCATTAAATATGCCGTTTTTTTATGCAAGTGGTTTGTTAATTCACAGTTTTTTTGAAAATTAATAGGTGATTCTAGCTAAAAAGTCGTATCCTGAAGTTACGTTCATAAATTACGAAAAGGATACTGGAAAATGCCACATTCAATTGATAACTATAGATTAATTACGGGTAAAGATGATTCAGAGTTTTGTAAGCGTATTACTAAAGCATTAAGTGAAGGTTATGAGCTTTATGGGTCACCAACAATGACCTTTAATGGTCAACATGTTGTGGTAGGGCAAGCTGTGATCAAAAGACCCTCTCAATTGGTCTAATACCAATCATACTCATTAACGAATCAATTTAATTGGTATAAAGCTATTAAAAGCAAGCTTAGTGATAGGCTTGCTTTATTCTATGGTCGTTTCTGCTGGTAATATATCCTCTTCACGCATCTTCTTAAGTAACCACTGCTGTAATTGCCCTAAATATTCATGCATAGAGCGTTCTGATTTATACAACTGGTAAGCTGATGGAATGTAATTGTACCAAGGCAAACCATTGCTATGGTCTTTAGCCAGATACATGGCTGGAGCCGGAGTAGGGGATTGATGGAAACGCTTAAACAATTGCATTGCTCTTGGCATATGTGTTGCTGACGTCACTAAGGCTGCTTTTTTACCATCAATAATCAATGACATCACTTTTGCTTCTTGCGCGGTATCAAGTGTGTAATCTAGGCGAATTATCTTCTGTTTTGGGATCTGTAAGGTAACGGCAAGTTGCTCTAAAAGTTGAGCATGACTTTGTGTATCACCAAACCCCGATCCCGAAACAATTATCATGGCATCAGGATTGGCATAATGTAAACGCAACACCTCACTAAAACGACTTAATGCGGTTGCCGAAAGTTGTCCGGTAATAGGTAGATTTGGGTCATCAATACCTGAAGAGCCTAATACTAAAATATAATCGAAAGATTGATCGGCTTTTAATAAGGGGGGGTATTGTCGCTCTAAGGGTTTGGTTAGATGATAAGCACTAGGCAGTAAACTAAAGCTAAACAAGATTAAGAAGCTGCACAGTGTTAGTAGTTTGGCTATGACTTGGCGATCACTAAAAAACAGCATTAAAAGGCTGGCAAACAATAATAATAAAGCGAAAGGCAGTGGCATTAATAATCCGCCGATCCATTTTTTTATTATAAACTCCATTGTGCTTCCTTTTGTTATTTATATATTTAAAATATTTTAATCAATAGCTTAGCGTTATTGTTAATCAATTAGCATAATACGTTGACTGTTTTTATTTAGCTCACTTTGTTAGGTATTTTTTAGAAATGACTTGCTCTACAATATCACTTTTTATAACACTAAGTGAATAGTCAATTTAGTAATAAGCTCATTGGCTTATGTTGATGATTGTTAACAATAATTCAGTTATATCCCGTATACTAGCTTATACCAATCATATTAAAGTAAATGAGCTTAATTTGCGCAGAAAAACTGACTCAGTGTAAGGCGTCATTTTAATTAAACAGTTACTCTATGAATGAAATAACAACGCATAAATAAGTTTTTAACCAGTAAATTTTTAACCAGTAAATAGAACCGTTAATTAGCATGATTGGTATGAGTTAATGGCTTTAAAGAATAGACGAGAAATAGCAGTGAGTGACCATAATTTTGACCCAATCGCAGAAAAATTTGTAAAAAACATTTACGGGAGTGACAAAGGTGAAATCCGTAAAGAAGTGGTTTGGCGAGAACTGGAATATTGTATACAGCGCTTAAATAAACCTGTTCTTAGAGTCTTAGATGCAGGTGGAGGTTTTGGTTTTTTTAGTCAAAAACTCGCCGCATTAGGACACCAAGTTGTGTTATGTGATATTTCTGGTGAATTATTAAAAGTAGCAAAAAAACAGCTGGAAGGACAAGATTATCAACACAATGTGACCTTATTACATTGCTCAATTCAATCGCTTCCAGAATATGTTTCTGGGCAATTTGATCTTATTCTTAATCATGCCGTATTAGAGTGGTTAGCAGAACCGAAAGCCACCTTATTAAACTTGTTAGATTGGCTTAAGGATGATGGTTTGTTGTCATTGATGTTTTATAACAAGGAAGCACAACGCTTTTTTAATCTAGTATCAGGTAACTTGAATTTTGTAGAATTAGGCATGCCTCGCAAAAAAGTAGTGCGTTTATCGCCAACTAACCCGCTATATGAAAGAGATGTGGTAGATTGGCTTACACAAGCTAAGATGCAAACCCTACGTAAAACTGGAGTGCGTGTTATTCACGATTATATGAAATCACCTGAGGTGGCTGAAAATGATTTTGAACAGATTTTAAGTATGGAAATGACCTATTGTCACCAAGAGCCCTATGCTTCCTTGGGGCGATATACGCATTTAACCTTAGCGAGGGAAAGTTAATGCAGTCATACCATTTTAGAATTAATATCAATTATCAAGAGTTTGAAAAGTTATACCGAGTACCTAACACAGTGGTTAAAGTACGCAGTGAACAAGGCGCGACTATTCAGTTGCCTGCAATGCGCTTTGTCCCATTCTTTACGCAATTAGGAGTAAGAGGGTACTTTGAGTTACAGCTAACAGATGAAAATAAGTTTCAAAGTTTAACCTGTCTTCATCATTAAATATCATGAGAGAATAGCTAGTTAGGTGTATTTCTCTATCTTAATGAGTAGATACTTAAGTGGGCATAATTTGTATACTGCATCTCTAAAAAATTGACTTTTTATATATATTACAAGAATGTTATCTTATTAACCGTCCTTAGCGTCCTATTGATTGGTTTTCTTGTCTTTATGTACAGGGAAGTATTCTCTACTTTCCCAATTTATGTCGTTCTTATTATAATTAATACCATTTCAATGGGTGATTCATGAAAAAAGTATTAACCGTTTTTGGGACTCGTCCAGAAGCGATTAAAATGGCGCCACTAGTCCATCGATTAGCGGCTGAACCAAATATAGAGAGTAAAGTCTGCGTCACGGCTCAGCATAGAGAAATGCTAGATCAGGTATTAGCTCTATTTGCTATTACTCCAGATTATGATTTAAACATTATGAAAATGGGGCAGGACCTATTTGATGTGACCGAAGGCATTTTAGGTGGTTTAAAACCTGTCCTTGATGAGTTTCAACCTGATGTTGTGTTGGTACATGGCGACACAACCACTACTTTCTCTGCTTCATTAGCTGCATTCTATAATAATATTAAAATAGGTCATGTAGAGGCAGGCTTGCGTACAGGTAACCTTTATTCCCCTTGGCCTGAAGAGGCGAACAGAAGATTGACGGCAGTATTAACCCGTTATCATTTTGCACCTACTGAATTATCCAAAAAGAACCTAGAAAAAGAGCATGTGCCAGATGCGCATATTACGGTAACAGGTAATACCGTTATAGATGCATTGTTATGGGTAAAAAATAAATTACTGTCTGACACTCGTTTACAACAGCATTTGGATGCTCAATTCTCCTTTTTAGATAAAAATAAAAAGATGATCTTAGTGACAGGCCACAGACGAGAAAGTTTTGGGAATGGATTTGAACGTATTTGTGAAGCCTTAGCCAATATTGCCAAAGCACAGCCTGACGTACAAATAGTATACCCGATGCATTTAAATCCTAATGTGAGAGAGCCTGTTAACCGCTTATTAGGTAAATTTAACAACGTATATTTAATTGAACCTCAAGAGTATTTACCTTTTGTTTACTTGATGGTTCGGTGTTATTTAATCATCACGGATTCTGGCGGTGTACAAGAGGAAGCGCCATCTTTAGGTAAGCCTGTACTTGTGATGCGGGACACCACGGAACGTCCTGAAGCAATTACTGCTGGCACAGTAAAGTTAGTTGGGACAAATGTGCAAAGTATTACTGAGGAAACCTTGCTGTTATTAACAGAAAAAGACAGTTATCAAACCATGGCTAAAGCACATAACCCCTATGGGGATGGTTTAGCCTGTGCACGAATAGTAAACGAATTATTAAAGGATTAATTATGCCATTTCAGACGGTCTCAGTGATTGGACTAGGATATATTGGATTACCCACTGCTGCAGTGATCGCTTCACGCGGTATGGATGTAATAGGTGTAGATGTAAATAGTGAAGCTGTTGAAACGATCAACGCTGGTAAAATTCATATTGTTGAACCTGATTTAGATATCGTGGTGCGCAGTGTGGTCACCACAGGTAAATTACGTGCGACAACTAAAGCAGAGCCTGCTGATGTATTTATGGTTGCAGTACCTACTCCTTTAACGTTAAACGAAGGCGGAATACCTACTCCCGATATCTCTTTCATTGAATCTGCTGCTCAGATGATTGCGCCAGTACTCGCTAAAGGTAACCTAGTTATTTTAGAGTCAACTTCGCCAGTGGGGACGACTGAAAAATTAGCTGCTTGGTTAAAAGCAGCTCGACCAGACCTGTCTTTCCCGCAAGATAAAGGTGACCTTGCTGATATTAAAGTTGCACATTGTCCAGAGCGTGTATTGCCTGGACATGTGTTGCATGAACTTGTGTCTAATGACCGTGTTATTGGTGGGATGTCGAGTACATGTAGCAAGTTAGCGACCATGTTATATGCAAAATTTGTACGTGGTGAGTGCATTGTGACCAATGCGCGTACTGCTGAGATGGCAAAATTAACAGAGAACTCATTTCGCGATGTGAATATTGCTTTTGCGAATGAGTTATCGGTGATTTGTGACCAATTGAAAATCAATGTGTGGGAGTTAATTAAACTAGCCAACCGCCATCCGCGAGTGAATATTTTAAACCCTGGTCCGGGTGTTGGTGGGCATTGTATTGCTGTTGACCCATGGTTTATCGTTGATAGCTGTCCTGAACAGGCGAATATAATCAAACAAGCGCGTTTAACTAACGATGCCAAACCACATTACGTAGTTGATCAAATTTATAAAGCGGCTGATCAATTCAAACACCCTATGATTGCTTGCTTGGGGTTAGCATTTAAAGCAGACATTGATGACCTACGTGAAAGTCCTGCATTGGACATTGTGGAAGATCTGGTTGCTAAAGGTTTTGGTGATATTCTTGCCGTTGAGCCAAATATTAAAACCTTACCTGCGTCCTTATCTAAGTCTGGTGTGAAATTAACCACACTCGAAGATGCATTGGAAAAAGCGAATGTGATCGTTGTGTTAGTGGACCATAAACAATTCAAAGCAACCGACCGTACTAAATTTGCTACCAAAGTTGTGATAGACACCCGAGGCATTATTTAACTTTTGCGCCATAATGAAGCAAGTTAATACCAATAATATTTATTAATTGATCTATTTTGCTTGTGTAAATAATTTATTGCTTCGTTGTACGTTTCTTGAAAGGAACAACCATTAAAGAGTTAATACCTTTTGTTAACTCTTCGACAGGTTCAACTTCGTTTAAATCTACACTATTTTCCTTAGCAACATTTAGGTTACTTATTTTATATAATTGGTCTCATTTGCTAAGGAGAGTAGATGTCTGAGCCTCGCTATGTAAAAGATAGTGCCAATGCCTATTCAGCACTATACCGATGTATTGATTTCCTCATTATTCAAACAAGCTTATTTCTGATCCTCTCGCTACGAGAAGAAGCCTATATTCATACCTACTTAGTCGTTGGCTTGATTGCCTCAATCGGCTTCTTATTTGCCGCTGAAAGTTATCAACTATATCGTTGTTGGCGCCTTGGTGAGTTCTCTCGAATCGCCAGTTATACCTTCCTATGTTGGGTAGCAGGTGTGTTCTGTGTGGTTATTTTCCTGTTTTTTAGTAAAACCAGTTTAGATATCTCTCGACTAATTGTGGGGTTATGGATTGTTTTTAATAGTATTGCCCTCGCGGGTTGGCGCTTCCTGCTTTACCTGTTTCTTTACAAACGTCGTCAAGCTGGGTTTTATACACGTAAAGTGGCGATTTTTGGTTTAACCCAATCAGGGGTATTACTGGCTGAACAATTCATTAATAAGCCTGAGACGGGTTATATATTAACTGGCTTCTATGATGACCGAGCTGATACTCGCTCACCCACTAAATACAAAGAGCATTTATTAGGTGGTATTAATCAAGGTATTGAGCTCGCAAAAGCGGGAGGGATCGAGGTTATTTATATCGCATTACCTTTAGCTGCCCAAAAGCGTATAGAAGGGGTGTTGAGATCTTTAGGCGATACCACCATTGATGTGTTTATTGTGCCCGACTTTTTTACCTTTAACTTATTGAATGCTCGTTTATCACACCTTGGTGCCATTCAAACAATCAGTGTTTATGAGTCGCCAATGACCGGCCCCTCAAGATTATTAAAACGACTTGAAGATATCCTTGGTTCATTAGTGATACTAACGATTATTGCACTACCTATGTTATTAATCGCCTTGTTAATAAAAATCGATTCTAGAGGGCCTGTTTTATTTAAACAACTACGGTATGGGTTAGATGGTCGAGCGATACAGGTATGGAAGTTCCGATCCATGCACTCCATGGAAAATGGCAAAGTAGTGAACCAAGCCGTACGCAACGATGTCCGTATCACTAAGTTAGGGGCAATATTGCGTCAAACTTCCTTGGATGAATTACCTCAATTCATTAATGTGTTGTTTGGCAGCATGTCATTAGTTGGCCCACGTCCTCATGCTGTTGCACATAATGAAGAGTACCGAAAGCTGGTGGACTATTATATGTTGCGCCATAAAGTCAAACCAGGCATCACAGGCTGGGCGCAAATTAACGGCTGGCGAGGCGAGACAGATACCCTAGTTAAAATGCAAAAACGTGTTGAATTTGATTTAGAGTATATCCGTAACTGGTCAATTAGTTTTGATCTCAAAATTATTTGCTTAACCATAGTCCGTGGCTTTAGAGATAAGAATGCTTATTAATATTGCTATTGGTGATAAAGAAAAGGATTGATCTTGATGTTCTTACTAAATGATTATTTACATAAGTATTATGTCTGAATATTAGGCACAGTAAAAAGTGTGTTGGTTAATCACTCCCGTTGATTTGAGCCATTCTCTTTAGCCCTGTTTCATATTTTAACGTTTTTCGTGGTCCAGCTAGGTTTTTAGTCGCGGCATTGAATAGGCCTTGTTGCAGCTAAAAAGTTGTTATAACAATTTTTTAGCTTAGTACACAACTCATGATATATGGGTTTTAGGGGCGCTGGCTTCAGCCTGCTTGTTTTGACTTTACCTCGTTTCCGCGATCCTCCGTCGGCACTTATATACTTAGAGCAATAAAGACTTAGTATTAATTAATGCTTACGTTTGTCCAATCTACTTTAATCTTATTATTACTAGTATCGCTTTGTCGGTGGGTTACTTTTTTTAAACCAGTAGAAAGCTGAAACCAAAGTTTCTATTTGTATTTTCTTAATTGGATAGAAGAGTTATTCAGTGAGTTTACGATAAAGAAATATACGTTTATTTATACACCTAGAGTATTTACAACATTTCCGCCGTCAATATTGCATTTTGTCGTCTTTTTACATGACTTATATTTCATCTTTAATTTTAAATTATTGATTAAAATGATAATTGCAGTAGTCTAGGTCTATTATTAATCATTAGATTTTTGTCATCTTTACGCTTGAAATGTGGCATTTTGTTATCTAATAAGATGTTAGGTTTTTTTATAATCTAGCGATGACAAATTCGTCAGCCATTGGTGTTGACAAAATTCAATATTTTTTTATACATTTAAGGAAGTAATATTTTGAAATTAAATTGTTCTGCAATTATGGTAATCTCTGCTCTGCTTACAGGATGTGCTCATCCAATCATAATCTCACCAGATGAGCAAAAAATATCATCAAACTTATCATCAAATGATAATCGAGAATATACCGTAGGGTATTATATTTCGCCTAAAGATAAAGCATTGGAAGTTACCACACTTGGCGGTGGCGGAGATAATGTAAGATATTATCCTTATCGAGACATAGAAAAGGGTTACAAAGCTATGTTATCAAATGTTTTTGTATCAGTAACAAAATTGGATTCTATCGATAAAAGTGATTCCCAGTTGCAAAATAAAATAGACTTAATATTAACACCGAAAATAATCACTACATCAGGTAGTACTGGTTTCTTTACATGGCCACCAACAAATTTCTCAGTTGATCTAACTAATACAATAACTAGTGTTGATGGGAAAATAATCAGTGAACCACGGGCAGTCGGCACTGGTGGTGCAAGTACAAGTGAAAAGCTTTCTGAGCATGGTATTGCAGGTAGACGTGCAATTGAAGATGCACTCTTGAAAAGTCAAGTTATGCTTTTTAATGTAGAATTACCACAGAAAAAAAATTCAACTAATTTAGTTAAGTCAGCTAAAAAAGAGAGTTCTGATGCGTCTATTTTAGAACGATTGAAAAGTCTTAAGGAACTTAAAGACTCAGGCTTAATAAACGAAGAAGAGTTTAAAAGCAAAAAGAAAGAAATTATTGAGTCGTTATAATCGTAAGGGAATGCTGGAGAGCAGGGAATGCTGGACACCCATCAATTTTGAATTAATTTAAAACGTAAACTATCTTTTAAATGAGCTTATTGTTGCATTTAGGAGGTAGTTTTTTATGACTCAATCCCGCCAATCACAAGTATCGTTATCTGATACGCCTTATTACCATTGTATTTCACGCTGTGTTCGCCGCGCTTATTTGTGCGGGGAAGATAAATACACTGAAAAGTCTTTTGAGCATAGGCGTCAATGGGTGGTTGAACGAATGCATTACCTTGCTTCGCTGTTTAGTATTGATATTTGTGCCTATGCTATTATGTCCAATCATTATCATCTGGTGTTACATGTCGATGAAGCATCCAATGAAGCGCTAAGTCATGAGGAAGTTTGTGAACGCTGGTGTCAGCTATATTCAAAGCCTGTATTAGTTGAACGTTGGCAATCAACACAAACCATATCAGAAGCAGAAAATAAAGTGGCATTATCTATTATTGATAATTGGAGAGATAGGCTCGCTGATATCTCATGGTTTATGCGTTGTTTAAACGAATTCATCGCACGTAAAGCCAATAAAGAAGATGAATGCTCAGGTCGTTTCTGGGAAGGGCGTTTTAAATCTCAAGCGCTACTAGATGAAGATGCCTTGTTAACTTGTATGGCTTATGTGGATTTAAATCCAGTACGAGCAAAAATCAGTGATAGTGTAGAGACCTCTGAATATACGTCTGCTTATGAGCGCATTCATGGTGTTGCCCAACAAAACGAAAAGCCACTAGCATATACTTTTACTAAAAAACCTTTATTTGGTTTTATAGGTGATGAAAACGAACAATCAACACGAGGTATTCCATTTTCGCTATTAGATTATATTGAGTTAGTGGATTGGAGTGGTCGTATTATAAGGGAGGATAAACGTGGCGCTATTTCAATGCATCGTCCTAGCATACTCTCTCAGCTTGGGTTAGATGATGACACTTGGTTATCACTAGCCAGTCGCTTTGGTAAAGATTATCACGGAGCGGTCGGGTCGTTAGAAGCATTAGCCGTTTATGCAAGCCACACAGGAAAGCGTTGGATAGCCAGTAAAAATCAATTACGGCTGCATTAGCTAATCGGTAGTTTATTTCATTAACAATAATGCCCTAATTAGCGCTCGCTAAGCATTTCCGCATACAAAAATTGATATGTTTAAGATTTTTCTTCTAAATTAAACGTATTATCTCGAATAGTTCAACAATGTGTATTGTTCACTTAGCTTTTTACTTAGCTTTTTGATAACCGAAATCGTATTATCATTATAATAAATTAATGGATGTCCAGATCGTTCTACAATTAGTCTCAGAATATTTGGAGAAGACAATTACGCTGTATAAAGAAAAAGGCTGCGATGATTGGTGGATTAACCATTACCCAGAAATTTAACAAGGCAATTAAACGGAACTAAAACAGTGGGTTATGTTTCGCTTCGCTACACATTTTAACTCACTATTTTAGTCCGCTTATTGCGGCGTTATGTTTTAAAGGATTATCCATTGGCAAATCAAGCATACGAAAACCAAAAAGTTACACTTATTTATTCAAAAAAATCTATCGATAAGGCAGCTAGAGGTATTCGTCATGGTTGCGAAAGTGAAGTTCGAGAAGATGCTATAAATAAAATTCAAAATTTTCGTGAATTACACATGTATCCGCTAATGTTAATCAAAAACCATCTAGCGAGAACTGCAAAAAAAATAAATAAGGATATTGTTATTGCAAGACGATTAAAGCGTCTACCTACAATAATTAATAAACTTGAGAGGCCAACACTTGATGGGACTCAAGGTAATGCTATTAAACTCACTAGGATGCAGGATATTGGAGGATGCAGAGCGATTGTAAAAAATTTAAGTGAACTTACTGCTCTTCAGCTTAGACTTGAGAAAAGTAAATCAGTCCATAAAGTTATTCATAAATCTAATTATCTCACTCCAAAAGAAAGTGGTTATGGTGGAGTTCATTTAGTTTATAGTTGTTTTGATGAAGATGATACTGGGAATAATTGGAAAAAAACTAAGATAGAAGTTCAACTTAGGACTAAGTTGCAGCATGCTTGGGCTACTAGTCTTGAGATAATTGATACTTTAGAAAAAATCGAATTAAAAACAAGTATAACTGGGCATGAAAAGTGGAGGCATTTTTTTAAGGTTTCAGGAAAGCTTGTTGCTCATGATGAATCAGCTTGCACCTTAAATGATCAAGAACTAGTTGAAGCTAAAAAGGAGCTGAAAACTCTAGAGGCTGAATTAGAAGTCACACGTAAGCTTACTAGTTTTTCTTTTGCTATAAAAGCAGCAACAAACTCTTCAAAAAAATTATCTTACAGTAGAAATATAGGTATGTGTTTAGTAATACTGAGAAAAGACGAATTGTTTGACCCAAAGCATACAGGTATTAACGATCTAAAGTTTGAGACTAAACAGTTTAAAAATAGTGACACTAGAATTGCCTTGAGTGAGTTAAATGAAAGTGAAAAAGATGAAGATATTTCACTATCAGTTCTTTTAGCAACAACAGATGCTAGAACATTGAAGAAAGCTTATCCAAACTACTTTGGTGATACATTCGACTTTCGACGTTTCATAAGAAAGCACATTGATTAAAGAGTTGCTTAAAACATAACAAGTGACTATTTATACCCTAAATCACTGCGGTGCTGTACCTTAGACGTTTCGTGTTCTGATATAACTAAAATGAGTCACATATTCCAAGCTTGCCCACTATTCACAGTAAGCAAGCTGGTAGGTGTGACTTAATCTCTAGTGTTAAAAATCAAATAAATTTTGGTCGATGATCAGGTCTCTAGGTCGACTGTTTTTAATGCGATTATCTAGTGATTTACCTAAACCTATGACGTGATCTTGATAGGTTAATAGCACTTCACCTTTGGTATTTGAAGTATCAATGTCGTGAATATCGCGGCCTTGATAATAGGATTTTGCTTGTTCAGCGGTTAAAGATACTTTGTTATTTGACGCTTGTTGTCCGTAACAAGTAGCAAACTCATGACTTGCCCTGAACCCCGATTTATGGCCTTTACCAAATTGCTCTGCGACTTTTATACCTAATCGAGAAAAACGTAATTCTGTAATTAATGGAATTATATTTTCAGGGAAGATCCAAAATTCATCATCACGCTGGTAGAGAACTCCATTAAATTCATCAATGCCAAATTGCTCACTAAAGTAATTTAATAGGCTCTTGTTAGTGGTTGCTGGTGCAGGTTGAAATGGGAATTTTCCTAATCGTTTCTTTGCAGGCTCACTCTCTACAAATCCAGTTTTTTGGATTGCCGCGACAAAAAAACCTTCCGTATCGTAAACCTGTGGCCAAATATGTAAAAAGCCTTCTTCCGTTAAGGTTTTTTCTGCGCCTTCAAATAAGTTGTTAAGAGAAAGGAAGTCAACCTGCTCAGGATAGGTTTGTTGTAGGGAGTGGCAGACCTCTTGGTTTTCTTCAAGGCTTAATGTACAGGTTGAATAAACCATTACACCGCCTGGTTTAAGCGCTTGAAAGGCGCTTTTTATTAACTCTTTTTGTGTTAATGCAATGGAGTCAATCGCTGATTGCTGCCAATTTTTCATGGCGTTTTTGTCTTTACGCACTGTGCCTTCACCAGAGCAGGGCGCATCTAACAAAATAGCATCAAAGGTATTCGGCAACCATTGACCAAATACGGCAGCATCAAAGTGCGTTAATGCTACGTTTTGTATGCCACATCGTTGTATGTTGGCATGTAACATTTTGATACGGCTTGAAGAGTACTCGTTGGCAATCACCAAACCTTGGTTATTCGTTGCTGATGCAAGTTGCGTGGTTTTCGAACCGGGCGCTGCTGCGGCATCTAATAAGGTAGAGGTTTTGTTCGGTTGAAAATGACTCAATAAAGCGGCAACGGGCATCATTGAGCTGGCTTCTTGAATGTAAAATAAACCTGCTAGATGCTCTGCACTATTACCCAGTGGGATTGATTCATCTTCAATATCAATCCAGAAACCTTCTTTACACCAAGGTACAGGCGTTAAGGACCAAGCGTGCTTTTGTGCAATAAGTTTGAAGGCATTAATACTTATTTTCAGTGTATTAATTCTAATGGCGCGGCGCAGCGGACGGCGACAGGCACTGAGCAAATCATCAATATTTAATTGTTCAGGTAAAATGTTGATCATCTTATCGATAAAAGCTTGAGGTATAAAAGTATTGCTGTCCATTTGGATCCTTACAAAACGCGCACGGTTAATGCGCGCAAGATACCATAATCTGATTTTAATTAGGAATATTAAGTTTCCAATCTAACCAATCTTCATCTAATCCAGATTTTAATTTAAAGGTTGAATAATCAGCTGCCGCTGGCTGTAATGGTTTATTGTCGGTTGTGCTCATGCTGATCCCTCCTTTTAATAGTGAGGTTAATGAGGCTGCTTTTAATGCAGCGCCGGTAATACCAATATCTAGATTAAAGCCTGAGGCCGGCCAGAAAATACTATTTTCTCGAATTAAATGGCTAAATTCTGGGTATATGTTGATCATTATTTCCACACCTGATGCATTGCTGTTCAGGCGTTTATCCGTCACTTCACCAATCTGAATTTTACGGTGGTAGATAGGGCTGCCGATATTAGTAGAGCCTGCATTATCAGCGGTTAAAATCAGAGAGAGACCCACTTTATCTTTATCTAATGTAGGTGGTGCGACTTCCCCTACAAATTGTTTGCTGACTTGACCTTGTCCTGGTGCAACATTAATAAAGACGCCGCTGATTAAGGTTGATAGGTGTTTGGCTCCTGATAAGGAGATATCACTGCGAACTATCCAAAAACGGCTACCTTGTTTTGCGACCTTATCAAAGTAGTTTTCCATAATATCTAAGGTGACAACCACTTGATTGTTGTTATTTAAATCTAAGGCGCTGATTTCACCTATTTCTAGCCCTTTTAATTTAATTTTATTACCGACTTTTAAGTCAGAGGCATCGTCATATAAGAGGGTGATTTGTTTTAAAGGTTGCGTTGCATCTTGGTAACTATTATACAAACGGTACGCACCATTCTGAGTCTTATTACCCGTTGCATCAGGTGAAAAGGCTAAGGCAATGCCCCCCGTAGCAATAGACAATAAAGATTGTGCATCGACTTTGATGCCAGATAGGCCAGCGTTAACGCTAAAACCGCTAATATTCCAAAAGATAGTTTGCTCGGTGATCAGGTGTTTAAACTTTGGGTTTATATTGATAGTGGTTTGCATCAAACTGCTATCGTGTAAATTCAGAGCACTTACTTCACCTATCGCGAGTTTATGGTAGTAAACAGGCGACCCAATACTGACGGAAGGTAACTCTTTACTTAATAGGTTAACTTGTAATGGGCTAGCAAAGGCATCTTTACCTAATTTCGCCATCTCTTTAGAAGCATATAAATAGAAATTACGATCTTCTGTTAACGGCGCAGTTTCTTGATTAGATGGCGTTGGGTTATATAACGCAATACCGCCTTGAATGATATGTTGGATCGGTTTGCTATCAACCTCTACACCTTGAACAGAGGCTTTAATATTAACGCCGCTGAGTAAGTGAAATTTACTGTCCTGATTGACTAGGTAAGCAAATTGTTGGTCGATATCCATGTTAACTTGTACATGCTGACTGTCATTACTTAAGGTTAAACCATTAATGTGGCCTATGGTTAACCCTTTAAATGTAATCGGTGCGTTCTCACTTAATCCATTGGCATTATCTGCTATTAAGGTAAGCGATAATGTTTCCTTAGACTGATCAGATTTAACCATAAATGTGGTTTGTTGTTTTTCATTTAGGTAGTTATCGCCATGTGAAAAACTGATGAAATCACCGGTGATCAAGTTGCTCAAGTTTTCTATTTTAGAAAATGACACTGCGGCTTGCTCTACCCAAAATTCTGCGCTCTCAGTGACTAGCTCACTAAATGCTGGGTTGATTGTCGCATTTGCAACAAACAATTGGCTCGCTGAGTCATAGCGAATATTATCGATACGTCCAATACCATGTCCTTTGAATAAAATACCGGCTCTTTTAGGTAAGTTGTTGGTATTGTTTAATTGTAAAGTAATGCTTAATCCCTGTTGGCTATCGGCAATATTTTCAAACAACTGATAGACCTTATCTTGATCTGTTGATGCTGACCCTTCTGGGCTACTAAAAGTAATGCCTCCGGCAATCAAGGTGGTTAAGCTATCTAATTTAAATTCCACTCCTGAACGAGATAAATTGGCATTCAAACCACTAATATTCCAAAACTTACTCTTTTGTTTAACTAAGCTGCTGTACTTCTTTTCAATAAATGCTTGGATATTAACGTGCTTCCCTGATTTATCTAATCTAACGCGTGCGATTTCACCCACTTGTATTTTTTTGAAGAAAATCGGTGTGCCTACGGTAATTGAGTCAGCATTAGTACTACTTAAATTGATTAATAGCGCATTATCGGGAATGATGATCGGTTGCTCTGCAGTGGCCATAAATTCCGTGGCATCTTCACCTTCACCGGGTAAAATGTTGATATAACTGCCTGAGAATAGGGTATCTAACCCCGTGATAGAGGTTAAAGAGGCTTTAGGCGAGACTAACCAGAGTTTGCTTTTCTCTTTTAATAAGAAGGTTGCATGGGATTCAATTTCAGCGATCACATTCACGCCATCCACCTCATCTAACTCGACTTTTTTCACTGTACCTACAATCACACCTTTGTAACGTACTTTGGTTTTATCAACAATGATCCCGTCAGCATTGGTAAAGTGAATGCTAATTTGCACATTTCGATGGGTAATGTTTTGAAATAGGATCCAAATCGCTAACACGGCGGCGATAAATGGTAAAAACCATATTGGAGAAATGGATCTAGCAGGCGCAATCACTGGCTGAGAAGTTGAGTCAGTGGAGGAGTTTAAATTAGTTGGCATCGAGGTTAGCGTCCCATATTAAGCGAGTATCGAAACTTTGTGCGGCGAATAAGGTAGTGATCACCACTACGGTAAAAGAGGTTGCGGCAATTCCTGGGTATACAGATAAAAGGTTACCTTTATCAAATACGGCCATCATGATAGAAATAACAAACAGGTCGAGTATTGACCAGCGTCCTATCCAATCGACAATAGTATAGGCAAGAAGTTGCCTTTTAGGGTTCATCTTCCATTTAAAATGCGCGGCTAAAGAGATCACGGCTAAGGCAATGATCTTTAATACGGGTACTAACATTGAAGCGACAAATACAATAAGCGCAATACCTGGCATGCCCGTGGAGACTAAGGTCATAATGCCAGAAAAAATAGTGTCTGGGTAAGCTTCATTATTTTTGACTAAAAACGTTATTGGGTAAATATTTGCGGGAAAGATAAAAATAAATGCAATGCATAACAATGCCCAGGTTTTTTGAATACTGTGTTTTGTTCTCACTGAAATAGGAGTGCCACAATGCGGACAGTGTGTTTTATGCTGACTAATAGTAGAAGAGCGATCACACTCTTTACATAGTTGTGTATCTTGCTGAATTGCACTTAATCCACTTTTTAATGGTTTATTCATTAGTTAAGAAGCTCCAGTAATAAGCATTGCTGTATTCACAGATCATACTCATGTTAAGGATCAATAAAGCCACTAAAAAGAATAGTCCACTATCGTAATAGATATCTGCATAACTACTTAGTTTGAACAGAGCCACCATAAAACTGACGATGTAAACTTCTAACATAGACCAATGAATTAATACGCTGGTTAATTTAAGCACAGGGTTTAATAAACGAGGGCGTTTGTTTAAAACAACACAAGCACTACTGAAGCACATACAAGCAGCGAGCAGTACAGGGGCGACTACCGCACAAAAAATCACTACAAGCGCGACAATAGGTGCAAAACCGATTAATAATAGTGCACCTTGTAATAAGCTAGTCTGCTCTGTTACACCAAGTAAATGCACTGAGACTAAAGAGAAAGAAAAAGCAGGGACTGCAAGTAATAATGCGCTGAGAGCTAAGGCGAGTATTTTCTTTACATTAGCCACTTTCGCTTTGTACAACGTATGTTGGCATCGAGAACATTTAGCAACGTAACCCTTTGTTAAAGCTGGGCGTTCTGACACTAGGTCACAGTGCCTACAAATAATTGTATTCATACTTACTTATCAGTAATTTGAGATATGCAATAAGATAGCAAACTAAATATAAGATGACAAAATTTGCATTCTCAAAGCACAAGTAGTACTGTATATATACCCATGTTATTATGCAGTGTTGAAAATCACCACCTACCTTAAATTAGTATGGGCATAAACCATCTTTAATTGTTATAAAAAAAGAGGCCACCGTGGCAGTCATCATTAAATACATTGTAGAAAGAAAGGGTGTTGAAAAAATGACCTTTACCAGTAAGAAAGAAGCCGATGCATACGATAAGATGCTAGATAGCGCTGATCAAATTGCATTATTTCTAAGTGATAGTCCAGTTTCACTGGATGATCAGCAACTGGAAGAGTTAGGTTTATATATCGCAAGTAATAAAGATGTATTACAAAACCTATTTAAAGGGCAGTTATATAGCCCTGAAGCAATAGAAAAAGAACAGGAATAATTCGCTAAAATTATTCATGTAATAGCTGGTTAGTAGCAACTTAGAAACTATGAAATTTGCTTGTTATACGACCTTACTTGTGAAGCCCAATTTTGTTTTTATTTTCTCATAAAACTTTTTAAATATGACATTTAAAGTAGCAGGGATCCCCGCTTCTTTAATAGAGTAATAAATCCAATCTTGAGGCTTAGGTTTTGAAAAAGCATAATATAAAATTTGTTTTGCTAATCTTTTTTTATATTTGTGCTCCCCTAACCAATGACGATGTTTCTTAATAGCGGTTAATCGAGAATCGTAGTTCTCAATTTTCATTTTAGTTAAGTTGCTTATTATCCCGCTGTGAGTACCTTGACGATAATAAAATAAAGGTTGCTGTAGATAATAAATTTTACCAATTTGATTAAGCCGTATATAAATATCCCAGTCTACTCCGCATTTTAATGTTTCATCAAAAAGTAAAGGGAGTATCGCAGCCTTAGATACAAGTAGCCCTGATGTGCCGCAATATAGATTACCTAATCGAAGGTGTTTATCCTCAACAAATTCACCAACTTCAGGTTGATGTATTTTTCCTGTCTCTAAATGTTCTAATGAAGTTAAACATGCAATACAGTTATGTTTTTCAATGGACTGTATTTGTAACTCTATTTTATTTTCATACCAAATATCATCATCATCTAAGTAAGCTATCCAGTCACCATTGGCCATTTTAGTACCTTGATTTCTAGAGTAACCATTACCCATATTTGTTGTTGATTTATGATAGTGAATTCGCTCATCTTTAAAAGCTAAAATGACAGGTAATAGGTCCGTTGTTGAACAATCATCAACAACAATAATTTCGGATATAGGGTAGGTTTGGGCTAATACACTTTTTATCGCACTCTCTAAATAATCGGGGCGATTGTAGGCAGGGATTACAGCAGAAACATTCATCATAAGCATGGCCTTTAATAAAAATATTATTTCAGCATTAAACATCTTCAGTGCATACCAATTGAAACACTAGCAAAAATATTAAATTAGCGCTATGTCTTAATTTATTTACTATTTCTACTATTAAACTTCTGTTATTAAGTTAATTCAGACTTTTAATCTGTTTGCTATTTGTCTAGAATGCATGCTCGTTTTAAATTACTAAAATACATATGCTTTTTGGTTGGAAGCATCACTGTGAGGAAAATAGCATGCCAATTATTACTCTTCCCGATGGAAATCAACGTCAATTCGACAACACTACTTCTATAATGGAAATCGCTGCAGATATCGGCCCAGGCTTAGCAAAAGCTTGTATCGCTGGTCGCGTTAATGGTCAACTTGTTGATGCTTGTGATCCGATTGAAACCGATGCTGAAGTAGCTATCATCACCAGTAAAGATGATGAAGGTTTAGAAATATTACGTCACTCATGTGCACATTTATTAGGTCATGCAATTAAACAATTGTACCCTGAAGCTAAAATGGCAATCGGTCCTACCATTGATAATGGTTTCTACTACGACGTAGATTTAGAGGTTACCATTAATGATGAAGAGTTAGCTAAAATTGAAAAACGCATGCAACAGTTGGTGAAAACTAATTATAAAGTTGTGAAAAAGAAAGTAAGCGTTGATGAGGCTATCGCTGTATTTAAAGAGCGTAATGAACCATACAAATTAGAGATTCTTGAAGGTATTGATAAAGATGATCGCCCAGGTTTGTACCATCACGAAGAATATGTAGATATGTGTCGTGGTCCACACGTACCTATGATGAAATTTAGCCAGTGGTTTAAATTAATGAAAGTGTCGGGCGCATACTGGCGTGCAGACTCGGACAATAAAATGCTACAACGTATCTATGGTACGGCTTGGGCAGATAAAAAACAGTTAAATGGTTACCTCAAGCGTCTTGAAGAAGCTGCAAAACGTGACCATCGTAAAATTGGTAAACAGTTAGATCTTTACCACATGCAAGAAGAAGCACCGGGTATGGTGTTCTGGCATCCAAACGGTTGGACTATTTTCCGCGAACTAGAAAGCTATATTCGTGAGCAAACAGTTGCCTTTGGTTACCAAGAAGTAAAAGCACCACAAATTTTAGACCGTTCATTATGGGAAAAATCGGGTCACTGGGATAAATACAAAGACGGTATGTTCTGTACTTGTAGTGAAAACCGTGATTACGCAATTAAACCAATGAACTGTCCTGGTCACGTACAAATCTTTAATCAAGGTTTAAAATCATACCGTGACTTACCATTGCGTTTATCTGAATTTGGCTCATGTCATCGTAATGAACCATCAGGTTCTTTACATGGATTAATGCGTGTTCGTGGTTTCACTCAAGATGATGCACATATCTTCTGTACTGAAGAGCAAATCCTTGAAGAAGTATCTGCGTGTATCAACATGGTATTTGAATGTTACAAAACATTCGGCTTTGAAGATATCGTGGTTAAATTATCTACTCGTCCAGAAAAACGTGTTGGTGATGATGCAACATGGGATAAATCTGAAGCTGCGTTAGCACATGCATTAGACGAAAATGGTGTTAAATTCGAATACTTACCAGGAGAAGGTGCTTTCTATGGTCCAAAAATCGAATTTACTTTATATGATTGTTTAGGTCGTGCGTGGCAATGTGGTACAATACAGTTAGACTTCTCAATGCCAGGTCGTTTAGACGCTACTTATGTAGGCGAAGATAACGAACGTCATACTCCGGTTATGATTCACCGTGCGATTTTAGGTTCTTTAGAACGTTTCATCGGTATCTTAACTGAAGAATATGCGGGTATTTACCCAACTTGGTTATCACCTCAACAGGTGGTTGTAATGAATATTACTGATAAACAGTCAGAATTTGTTACAGAAGTAGTCAATAAATTGAAAAAAATGGGTATTAGAGCCATTTCGGACTTGAGAAATGAGAAGATAGGCTTTAAAATCCGCGAGCATACATTAAAGCGTGTTCCATACCTTCTCGTTATCGGTGACCAAGAAGTTGAAGCTAACGAAGTAGCAGTAAGAACACGTAAGGGTGATGACCTTGGTAAAATGCAGGTTGATAATTTCATTGACCATGTGAAGCAAGAGATCATTTCCCGCTCATAACATTAATTACTTGGAGGAATTTGTTATAAAAGGTGCAAAAAAAGGCCCTCAAACGGCTAACAAACATCGTTTAAACGATGAAATAACTGGTACTGAAGTACGTCTTTCTGACGCAGAAGGCAAACCTGTTGGTATTGTTTCTTTAGAAGAAGCTAAAGACATGGCATTTGAAGCAGACCTGGACTTGGTTGAAATTAGTCCAAATGCCGAGCCGCCAGTTTGTCGCATCATGAACTATGGCAAATTTCTCTTTGAAAAGAGTAAATCCGTTAAAGAACAACGGAAGAATCAGAAACAGGTTCAGTTGAAGGAAATAAAATTCCGTCCTGGGACTGATGATGGCGACTATCAGGTAAAACTACGCAGCCTGGTTCGCTTTCTAGAAGAGGGTAACAAAGCCAAAGTAACGCTACGTTTTCGTGGTCGTGAAATGGCGCATCAATCACTTGGGATGGAATTATTAAATCGCGTTAAAAACGATTTAGTAGAAATCTCGACTGTCGAATCTTTCCCTAAACTGGAAGGTCGTCAAATGGTGATGGTACTTGGCCCTAAACGTGCTAGCTAAGGCATAAAGAAGTATTGAAGTGCGAATATGAAAGTATTCGCATTATTTACTCGCCTTACTGGTTTAATTTAAATATTTTAACAATGCGGAGTTCGCAATGCCTAAAATGAAATCTAACAAAGGTGCTGCAAAGCGCTTTAAAAAGACTGCTTCTGGTGGTTTTAAACGTAAGCAATCTCACTTACGTCATATCCTTACTAAGAAATCTACTAAACGTAAACGCCACCTACGTGCTCAAAGCATGGTAGCAAAAGTAGACGTACCTAGTATTAACAGAATGTTACCATTCGCTTAAGTAAGGAATATATAAAATGCCAAGAGTAAAACGCGGTGTACAAGCTCGTGCACGCCATAAAAAAGTCTTAAAACAAGCTAAAGGTTATTACGGAGCTCGCTCACGTGTTTATCGCGTAGCAGTTCAAGCAGTAACTAAAGCTGGTCAATACGCTTACCGTGACCGTCGTCAACGTAAACGTCAGTTCCGTCAACTATGGATCGCACGTATTAACGCTGCATCTCGTTTAAGCGGATTATCTTACAGCCGTTTCATCAATGGTCTTAAAAAGGCTTCTGTTGAAATCGATCGTAAGATCTTAGCTGATATTGCTGTATTTGATAAAGCAACATTTGCACATTTAGTAGAAGTTGCTAAAAAAGCGCTAGCTTAATCATTATTGATTAAATAGTATTGAAGAAGGAGACATTTATGTCTCCTTTTTTTTGCTCAAAATTTACCTTTCGAACTCCTCAAAAGCGCTTTCTCACTTCAGTTTGTTTAAAATATAAACTATCTCCTTGCTAAATAGCAGTATCATGACAGCTGTAATATAACTGTCACAAAAGAGAAATATAATCCTCGCCATCAATGATGTTGGAGATAGTAAATGGAACGTGATTTAGCGACCACGCTACAAGCAAATAAAAAGCGAGTGGTTAAGGATAAATTAGTAAAATATGGGGTAACAACAGGCGGCTCGTTAGTGCTGGTCACGTTGTTGCTAATTTTCGGGTACCTTTTATACGTTGTTTTCCCAATTTTTGCGCCAGTAAGTATCGAAGAAACGCAATCATTTCAACGTAAAGACGCGACACCAATCTATGCACAGGGTATAGATGAACAAAATGAAGTTGCTTACCAAATGGATGAGCAAGGTTTATTACGTTTTTATTCTTTAAGGGACGATGATTTAGGTCAGTCGTTACTCCAATATCAAGCCTTTGAAGATACTAACGAAATCACTAAAACAATGCCTGCAAGTGGCATTTTTGCATTAACTAATATGCAAGGTGAAGTAAAAATCGTTAAGCCTAGCTTTGCAACAAGTTATCCAAATGATAAACGATTAATTACACCTGAATTGGATTTCCCATTGGGAGAAGACGTTTTTGTCGTTTCAGAAAATCAACAACCTTTACATCATTTAGCCTTTGAAATGAATGAAGAAAACGCGGGTATTGCTGCGGTAAATGATGATGGCGAAGGCGTTTACATGCTGGTATCAGGTGAAGAAAACTTCATGACCGGTGACGTTGAATGGTCTCAAGAGTTATTTACATTACCTGGTTTTCCAAACAAGGTTGACCAGTTATTGTTAACGCCTAATCTGCGTAAGTTATTTGTACGTAGCGCTAATGACTTAATGGTCTACGACATTAGTGATACCGATGATATCCATATTGATTCGGTGTTTAAAGTGAATGCTAAAGGCACTAACGTTAATAATATTCAGTTACTTACTGGTGCAAGCTCATTACTGGTTGCCAATGAAAATGGTGTGATTAGCCAGTGGTTTGAAGTGTTGGGTGAAAACAAACGTGAATTTACCTTTATTCGTGATTTTAAAGCGCCTGCTAAAGTGACTCATATTGTTCCTGAGTTTTACCGTAAAGGTTTTTTGACTACAACAGAAGCAGGTGAGTTGTCGATTTTCCATACAACAGGTAATACTGAATTATTAACTGAGTCTATCTCTAAAGCGGGTGCGTTGAATATTGCTATCTCTCCACGTGCTAATGCAATTCTAGTATCAGATAAAGACGTTATCAAACTGTACTCTGTTGATAATGAACATCCTGAAATTACATGGTCAGCACTATGGCAAGAAGTGTGGTATGAGGGTTACCCAGAGCCACAATATATCTGGCAGTCAACCTCTGCAAGTGATGATTTTGAAGCAAAAATGAGTTTAGTGCCTATTTCATTCGGTACTATCAAAGCTGCATTTTATGCCATGTTATTTGCGGTACCTATTGCTATATCAGCGGCGATTTACACGGCATACTTCATGTCTCCGGGGATTCGTTCTTACATCAAACCAACCGTTGAAATCATGGAAGCATTGCCAACGGTTATTCTCGGTTTCTTAGCTGGACTATGGTTAGCACCAATCGTTGAAAATCAGTTACCGGGTATTATTCTTCTATTAATTACTTTACCAGCCAGTATTTTAGTGGCTGCGATAATTTGGACGAATTTACCTAAATCAATGAGCGATAAAGTTAGTGAAGGCGTATTACCTTTAGTTTTATTACCTATCCTAGTTTTCACTGGTTACTTCTCAATGGCCTTTAGTGAAACCTTGGAGTTATGGTTATTTAATGGCGATACACGCGTATTCCTAACCAATGACCTAGGTATCAACTTTGACCAACGTAACTCATTAATCGTAGGTATTGCGATGGGCTTTGCGGTTATTCCAACTATCTTCTCAATTGCTGAAGATGCCATTTTCAGTGTGCCTAAAAGTTTAACGATGGGTTCACTGGCATTAGGTGCGACGCGCTGGCAGACATTGGCTAAAGTGGTTATTTTAACTGCTAGTCCAGGTATTTTCTCTGCTGTTATGATGGGTATGGGACGTGCTGTGGGTGAAACAATGATTGTATTAATGGCAACAGGTAACACACCTATTATGGATTGGAATATATTCGAAGGTATGCGTACGTTATCGGCTAACATCGCCGTAGAAATGCCAGAGTCAGAAGTAGGTAGTTCACATTATCGCGTATTGTTCCTCGCTGCATTTGTGCTGTTTATCTTCACCTTCTTCTTCAACACGGTCGCTGAGTTTGTTCGTCAGCGTCTGCGTGAAAAATATTCAAGCCTATAAATAGGAGTTAGTTATTATGGGTAAATGGTTTAAATCAGGCACACCGTGGATTTGGATGACAGGTGGTGCTGTAAGTTTGAGTTTAATCGCAGTAATTGGGTTAATTTTATTAATAGGTTGGAGAGGGTTAAGTTTCTTCTGGCCTGCCACTGTGTATGAGTTTTCAATTGAAAATCAGCAGGCAGAAAAGTCGGTATTAATCGGTGAAATTTACGATACTGAACATGTATTGAAGCAACAATTAATTGATGGTGGTGTGACTGGATTAGAAGATGAAGCCGATTCATTAGATCGCTTCTTACTTAAAATTGGTAACCGTGAATATGTTGATTTAGATTTTCAATGGATTCTAGAAACTTATATTAAAGATAAAAAAGTAGCTCATGATATTGTTGTATTTGAGCGTACTAAAAACGGTAACTTTTACGGTTATCTTGAAGCGATAAAAGAAGGTGAAACAACACTACCAATCGATCAAGCAAACTTAATTGATGAATTAGATCAGCGTCTTGACCGTGCATTAGAGTTTCGTGATAAAGAACATGACTTATTAACCGGTGATATTGGCCGTATTAATAATGACCTAGCGAATATTCGTTTAGAGCAACGTAAGGTTGAATTAGATGGTGAATTAACCGATGCTAAAATCGCTGAGTTTAAAGCGCAAAGTGACGCATTACGCGCAGAGTATTTAGGCTTAGAGAACGAGTTATTTAGTTATCGTGACCAAGCGAAACGCGATAGTGTTGTTGTTAAAGATATGACAGGGCGCTCGGTTAGCATGCCTTTATCTTATATACTTGATTTCTATCAGCCAAACGATATGAACTTCTTTCAAAAAGTAGGACATTGGTTACATCAAGTGTACAAGTTCGTACATGATGATCCACGAGAAGCAAATACAGAAGGTGGGGTATTCCCTGCGATCTTCGGAACGGTATTCATGGTAATGTTAATGGCTGTGATTGTGACGCCATTTGGTGTCGTTGCTGCTATCTACTTACATGAGTATGCAGGTAAAAACAGTATCACTAAATTCATTCGTATAGCGGTAATTAACTTATCGGGTGTGCCTTCAATTGTATACGGTGTATTTGGTTTAGGTTTCTTTGTTTATATCTTGGGTGGCAGTATCGATCAGTTACTTTACCCTGAAGCATTACCATCACCAACGTTTGGTTCTCCAGGTGTTTTATGGGCTGCTTTAACATTAGCTATTCTTACTTTACCTGTTGTTATCGTTTCAACAGAAGAAGGATTAAGCCGTATCCCAAGCACATTACGTGAAGGTTCGTTAGCATTAGGTGCAACAAAATCTGAAACGTTATGGAGAATTGTTATTCCTATGGCGAGCCCTGCAATTATGACAGGTCTTATTTTAGCGGTAGCACGTGCTGCTGGTGAAGTTGCACCATTGATGCTGGTAGGGGTGGTAAAAATTGCACCGACATTACCCGTTGATGGCAACTTCCCATACTTGCATTTAGAAAGAAAATTCATGCACCTTGGTTTCCATATCTATGATGTTGGTTTCCAAAGCCCGAATGTAGAAGCGGCACGTCCATTAGTTTATGCAACGTCATTCTTATTAGTGACAGTGATTATCGGCTTAAACTTAGCAGCTATCGCAATTCGTAATAACTTACGTGAAAAATACAGAGCATTAGAACATTAACAGGTAAGAGTGATTAAAAGTTAACACTAACTATTAACGTATTAGACATTACAAAATCACGCACATTAGTGTGCGTGAATAAAGAGTAGGAATGACAATGATTGATTTATCAAACTTAAACGCGAAAACAAATGATTTAAATACGCTAACGCCTGAGAATACAGCGTTAGAAATTAAAAACTTAGACTTGTTTTACGGTGATAAACAAGCACTTCACAACGTATCAATGAAAATACCGAAAGGTAAAGTAACTGCATTTATCGGCCCATCTGGTTGTGGTAAATCTACGTTACTACGTTGTATTAACCGTATGAATGACCTAGTGGAAATCTGTCGAGTAGATGGCAATATCGAACTACATGGCATTAACATTTACGATAAATCAGTAGATGTGGCATCACTACGTCGCCGAATTGGTATGGTATTCCAACGCCCGAATCCATTTCCAAAGTCTATCTACGAAAATGTTGTGTACGGTTTACGCCTACAGGGTATCAATGACCGTCGCACATTAGATGAAGCATGTGAAACCTCATTACGTGGTGCCGCATTATGGAATGAAGTGAAAGACCGTCTACACGATAACGCGTTTGGTTTATCAGGTGGTCAGCAACAACGTCTTGTTATTGCGCGAGCGATTGCGATTGGTCCAGAAGTCTTATTACTGGATGAACCAACATCAGCATTGGATCCAATTTCAACATTAACCGTTGAAGAGCTGATTACAGAATTGAAGAAAAAATTCACGGTGGTGATTGTAACGCATAATATGCAACAGGCTGCGCGTGTATCAGACCAAACTGCATTTATGTACATGGGTAAGCTAATTGAATATTCTGATACGAATACACTATTTACTTCACCAACTCAAAAACAAACAGAAGATTACATTACCGGACGTTACGGTTAAATAAGGAGCTAAAATGGAAAACTTAAATTTAAACCGTCACATTTCAGGTCAGTTTAATACTGAGCTGGAGAGTGTGCGTAACCAAGTTATGCAAATGGGCGGCCTAATTGAACAGCAATTAATTGATGCATTAACTGCAATGGCAGACAACGATTTAGAGCTCGCGCGTGAAGTGATTGTAAAAGACAACGAAGTGAATCAATTTGAAACACGTGTTGACCAAGAATGTTCTCGTATCATCGCTAAACGTCAACCTGCTGCAACGGATCTTCGTTTAATCTTAACGATTATGAAAACGGTGACAGAGTTAGAACGTGTAGGTGACAGTGTTGCAGCTATCGCTAAAATGGCAATTGAAAACCATGGTAAAAAAGTACCGTCGTTGATCGGGCTAGAAAACATGGGGCAAATTGTTATTAAAATGCTACATAACTCACTGGATTCATTCACGCGTTTAGACCTTAATACAGCGATTGCAGTACATAACGAAGACAAAAAAGTAAATCGTCAGTATGAAAGTATCCTACGCGAATTAATGACTTTCATGATGGAAGATCCGCGCTCTGTCCCTTTTGTACTTAACGTACTAGCATCTGCACGTGCGATTGAGCGCATTGGTGACAGATGTCAAAATATCTGTGAACAAGTCGTTTACTTAGTTAAAGGTATCGATGTTCGTCATGCAACAGAAGAAGAGATCAATTCTCTGATTGAAGAGTGATAGCAAACAGGTTAATTAACTGATACGACCATGTTTTGCACACTTTTTAGGCGTAGGTAATCTGATTATCTACGCCTTTTTTCATTTTAACGACAACCCTTTGCAGCCTTTCTAGCATCAGGTATACTGCGCCTTTTATTTACTGGAACCGTTACATGAAAGTTGCTGATTTTTCTTTTCACCTGCCTGAAGAATTGATTGCGCGTTATCCAATGCCAGAACGTACTAATAGCCGTCTACTTTCATTAGAGGCTAATAGCGGCCAATTACAGCATTTAAACTTCACTGATATTATCGACTTAGTGGATGAAAAAGACCTGTTGATCTTCAACGATACGCGAGTGATCCCAGCTCGTTTATTTGGCACTAAAGAAACAGGCGGCAAAATAGAAGTATTGGTAGAGCGTGTTATTGATGAAACAACTTTTCTTGCGCATGTCCGTAGTTCTAAATCTCCTAAACCAGGCTGCAAATTATTATTAGAAAATGCTGTCAACGCGGAAATGGTACAACGTCAAGGTCCTTTGTTTGAAATCAAAGTAGACAGTGATGACAGTGTGTTACAAATATTGGAGCGTATCGGGCATATGCCGTTACCGCCTTATATTGATAGACCTGATGAAGATGCTGATAAAGAACGTTACCAAACTGTCTATAACAAAAATCCAGGTGCCGTGGCTGCACCGACAGCTGGCTTACATTTTGATCAAGCTATTCTTGATAAAATAGCTGCTAAAGGTGCGGATTCAGCCTTTGTTACTTTGCATGTAGGTGCAGGTACATTTCAGCCAGTAAAAGTAGATAATATACTCGATCATCAAATGCACAGTGAATACGCAGAAGTGTCACAGCAAGTGGTTGATAAAATTATTGCTACCAAAGCAGCAGGCGGACGAGTCATTGCCGTAGGAACTACATCAGTACGTTCTATTGAAAGTGCTGCCAGTGTCACGTTAGCAAAAGGGCTGCCATTAGCGCCGTTCTTCTCTGAAACTAGTATCTTTATTTATCCGGGTTATGAGTTTCAATTGGTTGATGCCATGGTGACTAACTTCCACTTATCTGAATCAACCTTGTTGATGTTGGTGAGTGCGTTTTCTGGTAAAGAAAATATTGACCATGCATACCAAACAGCAATACAAGAAAAATACCGTTTCTTTAGTTACGGTGATGCTATGTTCTTAACTAAAAAATCAACATAAAAACTCACTTTAGCGCTTTGTTGAGTTAAAGCTCAGCGCATAATGCGATGTTTGTACAATTAAAATCAGACTGTTTCTCTGATAAGGAAAACCATGAAATACGAATTAATTAAAACAGATGGCCGTGCACGTCGTGGCCGTTTAACCTTTGACCGCGGTACGGTTGAAACACCTGCATTCATGCCTGTGGGTACTTACGGCACGGTAAAAGGGATGACACCTGAAGAAGTGGATGCAACAGGTGCAGAAATTTTATTAGGTAATACTTTCCATCTTTGGTTACGTCCAGGGCAAGAAGTGATCCGTCAGCACGGTGACTTACATGATTTTATGAACTGGAAAGGTCCAATCTTAACTGACTCAGGTGGTTTCCAAGTATTCAGCCTGGGTAAAATGCGTAAAATCAAAGAAGAGGGCGTTTACTTTAGAAGCCCAGTAAACGGTGACCAAGTGTTCCTATCACCGGAAGTATCAATGGATATTCAATATGACCTAGGGTCAGATATTGTGATGATCTTTGATGAATGTACTGCTTACCCTGCTACTGAGCAAGAAGCGGATGTTTCAATGAAATTATCATTACGTTGGGCTGAACGTAGCCGTAAACGTTTTGATGAACAGAAAAACCCAAATGCATTGTTTGGTATTATTCAAGGTGGTTGTTATGAGCATTTACGTGATGTGTCTTTAGAAGGCCTAGCGAAAATTGGTTTTGACGGTTATGCCATTGGTGGTTTAGCGGTAGGTGAGCCAAAAGAAGATATGCACCGCATTTTAGAATACATTGCACCTAAGATCCCTGAAGACAAACCACGTTACTTAATGGGCGTAGGTAAACCTGAAGATTTAGTTGAAGGTGTGCGTCGTGGTGTGGATATGTTTGACTGTGTAATGCCAACACGTAATGCACGAAATGGCCATCTATTTACTACTGATGGTGTGGTTAAGATTCGTAATGCTAAGCATCGTGAAGACCAAAGTCCATTAGATGCTGAGTGTGATTGTTACACTTGTAAAAACTATTCTCGTGCTTATTTATACCATCTTGACAAGTGTGGAGAGATCCTTGGGGCACGCTTAAACACGATCCATAACTTACGTTATTACCAACGTTTGATGAAAGGTTTGCGTGATGCCATTTCAGAAGGTACATTAGACGAGTTTGTTGATATATTTTATAAGCGAATTGGAAAAGAAAAACCAGTTCTAAATAATTGATAACACAATACTATTACCAAACCATTAGATAGTTTAATTTTTATACAATAAAGGATATAACATGAGTTTATTTATCTCTCAAGCACATGCAGCAGCTGAAGGCGCACCAGCAGATGGCGGCGGCATGCAAATGATTTTTATGTTGGTAGTTTTTGCAGCTATTTTCTACTTTATGATCTACCGCCCACAAGCGCGTCGTACTAAAGAGCATAAAAACCTGATGGAAAGCATCAGCAAAAATGATGAAATACTAACAACTGGTGGTTTAATCGGCCGTGTTGCTAAAATCAGTGCTGAAAGTGAATACGTTCAAATAGAGTTAAATGAAAATAACACTATCGTAATCAAAAGAGATTTTATTACAGCTGTACTACCTAAAGGTACGCTTAAATCAATCTAAATAAAAAAGGCAGGTTATCCTGCCTTTTTGACGACTAACATCGTGATAATGTATTTCCCAATACTACGGTGTTAGTTTTTTACCTTTAGCGTCAATTAAAGGACATTATCGTGTTAAACAAATACCCTCTTTGGAAGTATTTACTACTCGGGTTTATCGTTTTATTTACCCTAGTTTATGCTGCTCCAAATCTTTATGGTGAAGATCCTGCTGTACAAGTCTCAGCGACTCGTGGTGCTAAAGTTGAATTATCTACTTTAGACAAAGTACAAGATATCCTTAAACAAACTAATATTTCACCAAAATCTACCATCCTAGAAGATGGACAAATTCTTGTTAGATTGACTTCAAGTGAAGATCAATTACTCGCTAGCGAAGCAATCCGCGCCAACATTGGTGATGGTTTTGTAACAGCCCTTAACTTAGCGGCTGCAACACCTGGATGGTTAGAAGCTATTGGTGGTGGGCCATTAAAATTAGGCTTAGATTTACGTGGTGGTGTTCACTTCTTAATGGAAGTTGACATGGACGAAGCGATCAGCAAAGAGCAAGATCAGCTAGTTCAAGATTTACGTTCTGAATTGCGTGAACAAAAAATCCGTTATCGTGGCATTGAAAAAGCATCAACACAAACGGGCGTGATTGTTCGTTTTACTTCTCAAGATATCTTAGATGATGCTGTTGATTACTTGAAGCCACTAAATCCAGGTTACAGCTTCGCAGAAAAAGAGACGGGTGGTACTTTCTACCTAACCGTTAGCATGACAGATGAAAAACTCAAGTCTGCAAAAAATGATGCGTTAGAGCAAAACTTAGGTATTTTACGTAACCGTGTTAATGAGTTAGGTGTTGCTGAACCATTAGTACAACGTCAAGGTGAAGACCGTATCGTGGTTGAGCTACCTGGTATTCAAGATACTGCTCGTGCTAAAGAAATTTTAGGTGCGACAGCAACGTTAGAATTCCATGCGGTTGATTCTGATACTGATGTGTCTGATGCATTAGCTGGACGAATTCCTGCATCTTCTGCGTTATATAAAGAACGTGATGGTTTACCTGTTGTTGTTAAGAAGAAAATTATTTTAACCGGTAACCACATTGTGGATGCGCAGTCTGGCGCAGATGAATATGGTCGTGCACAGGTTAATATTTCTTTAGATTCACAAGGCGGCAGTAAAATGTCTCGCTTTACTAAAGATAATATTGGTAAACCAATGGCTACACTATTCATTGAGTATTTACCAACGGGTAAGAAAAAAGCTAACGGTAAAGCTGAAACTGAAAAACGTATTGAAGTGGCTAACGTTGCGACTATCCAAGCACAATTGGGTCGTAGTTTCCGTATTACTGGCTTAGATAATACTGCTGAAGCACATAATTTAGCTTTATTACTGCGTGCCGGTGCCTTAACTGCACCGATTCAAATCGTAGAAGAACGTACTATCGGGCCAAGCCTAGGTCAGCAAAATATCGATAATGGTATGAAAGCGATGATTTATGGTCTATTAGCTGTGGTGATCTTTATGCTCATCTATTACCGTAAGTTTGGCGTAGTGGCGAATGCGGCTTTGATTCTAAACCTAGTGATGATTGTTGGTTTCATGTCGCTCATTCCAGGGGCTACATTAACCTTACCGGGTATTGCAGGTATTGTGCTAACAATTGGTATGGCGGTTGATGCTAACGTACTTATTTTTGAGCGTATTCGTGAAGAGCTGAAAGCAGGTAAATCTGTTCAACGCTCAATAAACGAAGGTTACTCAAATGCGTTATCAACCATTGCAGATGCAAACATTACTACCTTTATTACAGCGGTTATTTTATTCGCAGTGGGTACAGGTCCAGTGAAAGGGTTTGCGGTAACACTAGCAATCGGTATTTTAACTTCAATGTTTACATCTATCTTCGGTACACGTGCAATTGTTAATGCCGTGTGGGGTGGACGTAATGACATTAAAAAACTTTCTATCTAAGCAGGGGGCACTATGTTTGAAATAATTAAAACGAAGCAAACTATTGGCTTCATGAAATTTGCAAATCCTGCAACCTGGTTATCGTTAATACTAGTGATCCTTTCTGTTGTGACGCTAAGCATTAACTGGCTAAATTGGGGATTAGACTTTACTGGTGGTACATTGATTGAAGTAGGTTTTGAACAACCTGCTAACCTTGAAAATGTGCGTACTACTTTAGCGGATGCTGAATTCCCAGATGCAGTTGTGCAACACTTTGGCAGTAGTCATGAAGTGATGGTGCGTTTAGCGCCTCGCGAAGGTGTAAAAGGGCAAGTGATCGGTAACCAAGTGTTAGATGCATTAACAAATGCAGACTTTGGTAACGTAGATATGCGTCGTATCGAGTTTGTTGGTCCCAATGTAGGAGATGAGCTAGCTGAAAATGGCGGTATCGCTATCATTATCGCACTGGTCTGTATCATGTTATACGTAAGTATGCGTTTTGAATGGCGTCTAGCAATGGGCTCTGTATTAGCACTGGCACACGATATCATTATTACTTTAGGTATTTTTTCGTTATTCCAAATTGAATTTGATTTAACGGTATTAGCGGCGTTACTAGCGGTAGTTGGTTACTCGTTAAATGATACTATCGTAGTATTTGACCGTATTCGTGAAAACTTCCGTTTATTAGCATCAGATACTCCTTCTGATATTGTTGATAAATCTTTAACGCAAACATTGAGCCGTACGATTATTACCTCAGGTACAACTATTTTAACCTTGGTTTCATTGTTTGTAGTGGGTGGTGAGCTTATTCATGGGTTTGCAACCGCATTATTGATTGGTATTTTTGTTGGTACTTACTCATCTATTTACGTGGCAAGTGCATTAGCCATTAAATTAGGGATTTCTCGCGACCATATGATTCCAGAAGTTGTGGAAAAAGAAGGCGCAGATCAAGATGCCATTATGTAATTGATAAGGTTATTTTCACCACTAAAAAGC
This sequence comes from Psychromonas sp. B3M02, assembly GCF_003318165.1. GTDB lineage: Bacteria > Pseudomonadota > Gammaproteobacteria > Enterobacterales > Psychromonadaceae > Psychromonas. Next base: position 30,064 of record NZ_QOCB01000013.1, on the reverse strand, counting down.
ACTGCATTGCAGTGCTTTTTTGTTATACCAATACCAGTTCAGTAGTATTTTTAAACGTAATTCATTGATTAATTGTTCAATTGTAAGGCAAAACTTTACATTATCTTAGATATAGTACACTCTTGAAACTCTTGTTTAGAAGGGTTTAACCATGCAAATATCTTTAAAAGAATTATTTCTAGTTTTCTCAGTTGTTACACTCACTGCTTGTTCAAGCTTAAATAATGAAAATAAAAGTTATACACTAGCCGCCACGGGACAAGGAAACTCCGTCTTCCCTATTGCAACACCAGTACAGGTTACTTACCAAGATGAAGTAAAGCTGTTGCGACTTACCCAACTTATTGCAGATAAAGAAAATATTGATGATAAACAACGTGCAGTATTATTATACGAACGTGGTTTAATCTATGACCGTATGGGACTTAGCGCTCACAGTCGTTATGACTTTACCCAATCCATTAATTTAGATCCTACTCTAGCTGAGTCTTATAACTCACTGGGTGTGTATTTATTATTGGGGGAAGCCTACGATGAAGCCTTTGATGCCTTTGATTCTGCGATTGAATTATCAGATACTATGCAATATAGCTATTTGCACCGTGCCATTGGTTTATCATTAGTCGGGCGATTGGATGGCGCGCAACAGGATATAGAGCACTTCTATGACCTTGATAAAAGTGACCCTTATCGTGTGTTGTGGCGTTACATTATCAATTCACAAGTGGATTTAGCTGCTGCAGAAACACAATTAGATAATGTGCAGAAGGCAGATGATGATAAGCGTTTTGCTTGGGCGATTGTAGAAGTGATTAATGGTGATTTATCGGAGGAAGATTTCTTCGATAATATTGCTAATGGCATCCAAACTAACGAAGAGTTAGCACAACGTTTATGTGAGGCTTACTATTACTTAGCACATTGGCACATGAATAATAATGCCTTGGATAAAGCCATTTATTACTTAAAACTAAGTGCTGCGACTAACGTAAAAGACTTTATTGAATATAAATATTCGCTGATTGATTTAAATAATATTCAGAAAAAGTTACAAGCACAGGTGGCTAAAGTGCAAGAGGCAAAAGAACAAGGTGCTACTCAGTAGGAATAGTTTTTGTCCAGTTAATCTTTAGTTAAAAATGCCCATCTTTTACTCTGATTGATGGGCATTTTACTTTTCGGGATTGATGCTTTAACGCCCTAAAGTGCCTTTAAAGTCTTCATAACCAAACTCATTTAATACTTCAATTTGTCCATTTACCTTTTCAAAGTAAATGCTTGGCATTTTCAGGCCATTAAACCAGTTAAGTTTAACCATGGTATAACCAGCGCTATCTAATAGATGCAATTTTTGACCTATCTGTAAAGGCTGTGCAAATTGAGTTTCACAAAATTGATCGCCTGCTAAACAAGAGCAAGAGCCAATCACATAGGGGAATTGACCATCTTCTGACGCTTCTTTTACCGAAGCAGGCTCATTATAAATTAATGTATCCAATCGATGTGCTTCTGTGGCGCTATCTACAATGGCGGTTTGCTTTTCGTTTTCAACAATATCAATGACGCTTACCACTAAGTCAGCAGTACGAGTAATGATGGCTTCACCAGGCTCAAGGTACACTTGCAAATCATGTTTTTCAGCAAAGGCTTTTAAGGCTAAACCAAGCTTTTCAATTGGGTAACCAGGGTAAGTAAAAAAGATACCTCCCCCTAAACTTAACCATGACAATTTATCTAAGTAAGCAGCAAAGGTAGAGGAGATATGATCTAATACCTTGATAAACGCATCTACATCTTTATTTTCACAGTTCATATGAAACATAAAACCATCTACTTTATCAGTCACAGATAAGTCTAATAATGATTGCTTCACCCCTAAGCGTGAATATGGGCGCGCTGGATTGGCTAAGTCTTGACCGGCTACGCTCATTTCAGGGTTGATACGTAAACCTAATGAGGCATCCTCTTTACACTGCTGATAATGGTGATTTAGCTGTGATAATGAGTTAAAGATAATCTTATCTGATAGTGGTTTTACTGCTTCGATATCCGCATCGGAATAACCAACACTATAAGCATGAGTTTCACCACCAAACTTTTCGTGTCCTAATCTTACTTCATAAGGCCCTGAGCTGGTTGTGCCGTCTAAATAGGGTTTGATAGTGTCAAAGGTACCCCAAGTTGAAAAGCACTTTAAAGCCAGCACTAATTTAGCGCCTGAGATCGCTTTTAACTGTTTGGCTTTTTCAAGATTATTAATTAACGCTTGTTCGTTAATCATAAAGTAAGGGGTGTTTAAACTGTCTTTTGATGATTTATCAAGTACTGCCATAGTCTTTTATTTACTCGAATAAAAAGATGGCGAAGTAAATACTTCGCCATAGTAGATACAAAGGGGGGTCTGGTTACTCGGCTGGTAGTTCCATTACTTCCCACGTTAAACCAATTGTTGGCATTAGCTCTAAGAAATGATCTGGGTTTAACTGTTCAACATTAAACAGACCTTTATCACTCCATTTTCCTTGGAAGTAAAGTAATGCAGCAGTGATCGCAGGTACACCTGTTGTGTAAGAGATCGCTTGGTGTTCAACTTCATTGTATGAGGCTTTATGGTCACATATGTTGTAGATAAACACACTTTTTGCCACCCCATCTTTTTTACCACGTAACCAAGTACCAATACAGGTTTTACCTGTGTAACCTGGTGCTAAAGAGGTTGGGTCAGGCAAGATCGCTTTTAATACTTTTAATGGTTCAACAGTGATGCCGTCACAAGTGGTAACTGGCTCTGTACTTAATAGACCGATAGTACGCATTACATTGAAGTAGTTTAGGTAACTGTCTGAGAAACCCATCCAGAACTCAATACGTTTAGCTGGAATATATTCAGCCATTGAACGTACTTCATCATGGGCCATTGAGTAGACTTTTTGCTTACCAACTACTGGAAAATCAAATTCCATCATACGGCTATGACAAGGCACTTGATGCCATTGTTTGTCTTCGTAATAGAAAGAGTCACCTTGGATCTCTAGCATGTTGGTTTCAGGGTCAAAGTTGGTTGCAAACTTCTGACCGTGATCACCGGCATTAACATCCATTACATCGATGCTGTCAATTTCATCAAATAGGTGTTTGTGTGCATAGGCAGCAAATACACTCACCACACCAGGATCAAAACCAGCACCTAAAATGCCTGTGATACCTGCTTCTTTAAAGCGCTCAGCAAAGGCCCATTGTGGGTCGTAAGCTTCAGGTACTTGTTGACCTGGGCTACATAAATCAGTGGCTACTGACGTGTCTAGGTAAGCGGTTTTAGTTTGTACACAAGCTTCCATGATGGCCACATTAACCCATGGTGGGCCTGCATTTATCACTAAATCAGGTTGTACTTGATTGATTAATGCAACTAAAGCAGCCACATCATCGGCATCTACTTTAACGGCACTAATATATTTACTACTGTCTTTTAGGTTATTACGACCTTTGATAGAAGTAATGATCTTCTCACACTTAGATAAAGTACGAGAAGCAATAGTAATATCGCCAAAAACATCGTTATTTTGTGCACATTTATGTGCTATCACCCATCCTACGCCACCGGCGCCTATTTGTAGTACAGACATGTTGATCCCTATATTTATTCTTTCGTGTATTGCTTAGCTAACTACTAGCGAGAAACGCTAGTGTTAGTAATCTCATTGTTAGTCTGTTGTTATATTAAAACGACTTTTAAATTGTTACTGATTGATTAACTGCAAGGCAGTAGTTTCAATCTTAGCGATTAATGAATCAAAATCTGCGCTGTTTAAACATGGGTTTAATAACGTAAATTTAAGCACTAGTTGACCATCAACTTTCGTTTCTGCAATCACAGCTTCACCGCTAGTTAATAGTTGTAAACGCAAGGTTTGATGTAATTGATTGAACTCGACATCATTAAGCTCACCTTGAATCTTACTTGATAAACGGAATAATACTGTTGACAGCAATGGTGTACAACATAACTCAAAGTGTGGGTTTTGATTGATCTTATCTGCCACTTCCTGGGTTAATGACAACAGGTGGTCGTAAAATTCACCGAACTGTTTTTCACCCACTGCTTTTAATGTCATGAACATTTTTAATGCATCAAAACGTTTGGTAGTAGCGATACTTTTGTCTACTAAGTTTGGCAGTTCATCGCCTTCACGGTTTAAGTAATCAGCGTGATGTAATAGGGTATTGAAGTTGGCTTTATCTTTAATCAATAAAGCACCACAACTGATTGTTTGATAAAACAGTTTATGGAAATCAACACTCACAGAGTCAGCAAGTTCAATGCCTTTAAGGCGACCTTTATGTTGTTCACTTAATTGTAATGCTGCACCATAAGCGCCATCAACATGTGACCAACAACCTGCGTTACGTGCAATATTAACAACCGCTTCTAAGTCATCAATTGCACCATGGTCGGTTGTTCCTGCCATAGCTACAACTGCAAAAGGTAATAGATCCTGCGCTTTTAATGCATCAATAGTTAGCTGTAATTCATCAACATCAATTTGACCTTGTACATTGGTTTTTACCAATACAACACTGCGCTCACCTAAGCCCATTAATGACGCTGATTTTTGTACCGTGAAGTGACTTTTATCAGAGCAAATAATACGCATTTTTTGAGCATAGTGTGGCAGACCATCTTGTTGAATATCATGTTGCGATTGTTGGTATGCATACCAGTCACGGGCTAATAATAAACCCATTAAGTTACTTTGTGTGCCACCGCTGGTAAATACACCATCGGCACGCTCGCCAAGTTGGTATGTTGCGCATAACCAATCAACCATTTGCTGCTCAACAAACGTAGCAGCAGGTGCTTGATCCCAAGAATCCATAGATTGGTTTAATGCAGCAATAAAATGTTCAGCGACAATCGACGCAATTAAAGGCGGCGTATGTAAATGAGCAATAGTATGCGGGTGCTGTACCAATAATGAATTTTTAGCGATTAATTCGTTGGTGGTTTCAATCACTTCTGCAAGTGGTGCAGGTTGTGAAAAATCAACGCCGTTAAGTTGCTGTTTTAATAATGCAGGTTCAAGCCCTGAGTAGGGCTTAGTTGCATGTTGAAATAAACCGTCAATGGCTGCTTTAGTCTGTGCCGTTGCTTGCTCAAAAGCTTGGTTTTCACCAAGCTGAGCAAAATACGCTGACCAGTTATTGCTTGCTGTCATTATTGTGCTTCCACTGCAATACTGATCGCTTTTTCGATCGTTTCAATCACAAAGTTAATTTGTACTTCACTGATCACGAGTGGTGGTAAGAAGCGTAATACCGCACCTTGGCGTCCACCTTTTTCAATGATCAAGCCTAACTCTAACGCGGCACGTTGGATGGCGATAGCTAATTGCGGATCTGCAACGGCTTGCCCTAAACCATTTGTTTCGCCTGGTTTAACTATTTCAATACCATTCATTAACCCACGACCACGTACATCACCAATCTGTGGGAAGTTGGCTTGTACGCGTCGTAAACCGTCACGTAGTTGCTCACCACGTTGTGCTGCATTGTCTGCTAAATTATCACGTTGGATGATTTCTAATGTTTTTGCTCCACTTGCCATGGCTAATTGGTTACCACGGAACGTACCTGTGTGCTCACCTGCATTCCAGCAATCGAATTTCTCATGGTAAAGAATAATCGACATCGGCATACCACCACCAATCGCTTTAGATAGGATCAGGATATCTGGTTCAATGCCTGATTCTTCAAAAGCAAAGTGATCGCCACTACGACCAATACCACATTGTACTTCATCAAAGATCAATAAAATGCCATGCTCGGTAGTAATACGACGTAACTCTTGTAACCATTCTTTAGGCGCTGGGATCACACCACCTTCACCTTGGATTGGCTCAACAATAATCGCTGCAGGTTTAGTGATACCTGACTCGTCATCACATAATACTGATTCAATATAACGAATACTTTGCTGTGCGCCAGCCTCACCACCTAAGCCAAACTTACAACGGAAGCTGTATGGGAATGGCATAAAGTGCACGTCTGACATTAAGCCTGTACGACGACTTTTAGAGCCTAAGTTGCCCGTTAATGCTAGTGAGCCATTCGTCATGCCGTGGTAAGCACCTTGGAATGACATCATGGTATTACGTTTAGTGTACAACTTAGCTAATTTTATTGCCGCTTCAACAGCGTCTGCGCCAGAAGGACCACAAAATTGAATACGTGCTGTTTTAGCAAAGTTAGTCGGTAAAAACTGCATCACAGCTTTGATAAATGCATCTTTGCTTGGTGTGGTTAAATCCAACGTTTGGTGAGGCACACCCATATTAATTTGGTTAATCAATACTTGGTTAATTTCACTGTGGTTATAACCTAATGGCAATGCACCAGCACATGCTAAACAGTCCAGATACACTTGACCTTTAGTGTCCTCTACAATTGCACCTCGACTGCTTTTGATAGCAATCGGCAAACGACGTGGGTATGAACGCACTTCAGATTCATAGTGTTCTTGACTTAGTAACACTTCATCGGGTGTTAAGTCATACGGTGAAGTCACAACAGGTACTTCTGAATCGTTTAAAGAGTGACATTCTGGTGCTAAATTTAGGACGTTTGGCATTTTACGCTCCACTAAATTGGAAAAATTAAAATACATCAATTTATAAAAATAAATTGAGTAAATAGGGCATAGCAATAGATTAATTACAAATATTCGGTACGGGTTTTACAGTTTCTTAAGGCAAATGGCTCAAGGTTCGACTGTACGTTCTCGATGTTGTAATGAGTATTGTTTTTGGGGGTTAAAATAACGATTCAGAGATCTAGATGAGTCAATGTTAAGTGTTTGCATTGTATAGGCCTCCGTTTAATAGTTAATCGTTAAAATAATTTGAGTTGAATTTGAAAACGCGCGCATTTTATCATCGTTTTTAGTCAGTGCAAGCTTAAAAAACAGGTTTATTTAAATTAAAATTAGTAGTGTCTCTATGTTGTTGAAATTAAATCGCTTAACTATATTTTTGTTTGAATAATAGCCTTTTTATTTGTGTGTTTTTTTAGTGATTTTGTTGTGTTTTTGCGGGTTGAATCAATACTCTACAACAAAACCATGCAGTTTATTGTTTGCGATCATCTGTTTAGTTTAAAATGGTTTCTCTTTCGGTGATATTTTTCTGAGTAAATCTTTTCTTTAATAAGCGAGTGCATGTGTCAAATAGTAAACAGATTTTAGTGGTCGATGACGATAAAACAATTCGAGAGTTGTTATCTGAATATTTAAGTAAAGTAGGCTTTTCAGTGATTGCTGCTGAAGACGGTGTTGCGATGGAAAAGCAATTATCAGTGCATCAACCAGACTTGATTGTACTAGATATTATGATGCCAGGTGATGATGGTTTTGTATTATGTCAGCGTGTTCGTCAAACCTCTAATGTGCCTATTATTATGCTAACTGCAAACTCCGACGAAGTGGACAGAGTTTTAGGCTTAGAAATTGGTGCGGATGACTATATGGCGAAACCTTTTAGTCCGCGTGAATTATTGGCACGGATCAAAGCTTTATTACGTCGCAGTGCTTTCCATAAAGCAGCCATTGATTCGGTAAAACCACGCTTTATGAAGTTTGCGCAGTGGAAGCTGGATGCGTTACAACAAACTTTATTAAATGATAACGGTGAGAGCTTGCCCTTAACTGGCGCGGATTTCCAACTACTAATGTTATTCTTAGAAAACCCTAATCAGGCTATTTCCAGAGATAAAATTTGCCAAACTCTTCATGGTCGTGATGCCTTTTCAAACGAACGTGCCATTGATGTACACCTAAGTCGTTTACGCCAGAACCTTGGCGACGATGCAAAGCAACCGCAAATCATTAAAACAGTGCGTGGTGCGGGTTACGTTTTTATTGCTGAAATACAGCAGCTCACTGAATAAGTAAATTTGGTAAAATATGGCCTATATTAGAAAGCTATTTGGTTCCTTAATCTCGAGAATGTTGTTACTGACCATAGTGTCAGTGGTATTGGCACAAAGCTTAACCAGCCTTTTTTGGGTAACACAGATCGCTGATACTGAAAAAAATGCGGTGATCGCTAATGCCCAAAACTTAGCGAACAGTGCCGTCAGTACTATCTCGTTTTTTCAAAAATTACCCAATAGTTATCGTCACTTGGTGTTAGAGCAACTTCGTGATTTAGGTGGCTCCCGTTTCTTTGTGTCTTTAAATAAAAAGATGATCGATATTAACCCGATTAATGACAGTGATTTAAAGCAGCAAGTGTTGGGTGATATGAAAAATATTGTGCAGAAAAAATTGGGGGAGCATAGAGCGCTTTATCTAGAGTTTTCTAGTCCTGATGACTTGCATGTTATTAATAACAATATTCTACTTAAAGATTTACCACCATCTTGGGGCGCTTATAGTTTAATGATTCCGTCGGTGAGTCCGCCAATTTTGGTGTTACAAATGGAGTTAGGTGAAAATGAATGGTTATACCTAGCGGCAGTATTACCACCCCCTTATTTATTAGATGATCCGTCTCCAATATCAACACAGCAGTTTGTGTCGATAACAGTGACTACCTTTATTTTATTAATGTTTATCTATCTGATTTTTTATTGGCAAACACAGCCCTTAAAGAATTTAGCATCGGCGGTAGGTGAGTTCAGTATCGACTTCACTAAACCACCTTTAGTAGAGCAGGGGGCAACTGAAATTGTTGCCGCTACGCGTGCCTTTAACCATATGCAGCAAAAACTGCAAAGCTATATCAAAGATAGAGAAGAGGTATTTCGTTCAATATCACATGATTTAAAAACACCGATCACTCGTTTACGTTTACGCGCAGAGTTATTAGAAGATGAAAAACAAACAGATGCTTTTAATGTTGATTTAGAAGATCTAGAAATGCTGGTTAAAGCGGCATTACAAACAGTGAAAGACACCAATATCCATGAAAATATTGAGAATATTAATATCCATAAATTGTTAAAGCAGATTGTTGGTACACAAAAAGAGATTATCTCATTACATATTAATACCAATGAAACCTTCCGAGGCAAACCGCATGCCTTAAAAAGAGCCTTATCTAATGTTATTGATAACGGTGTGAAATATGGCGGCAAAGTTGATGTATTTGTCAAAGATTCCGCGCACTCATTAGTGATTACAGTAAGGGACCAAGGTCCGGGTATTGCAGATTCTGATTTAAGTTCAATATTTACACCTTATGTGCGTTTACATAATGATAAACAAGGGCATGGTTTAGGTTTGGGTATTGCTCGTAATATCATTCAAGCACATGGTGGTGAAATCCATCTGTTCAATCATCCGCAGGGTGGCTTAGCGGTATGTGTCATTCTTCCAAGAGCATGTTAATGAAAAAAACTATCTTATCTCCTTTATCGATACTTGTGTGCTCAGGAGCATTGGTGCTCTCTAATAGCTTGCAAGCAGCGCCTTTTGAAGTATTACACTGGTGGACGGAACCCGGAGAATTACAATCAAAACAAGTGTTGGTTGATCACCTTAAAGTCAATGATATTGAGTTTGAAGACTTTGCAATTGTTGGCGGCGGCGGTGATGGCGCTATCCATGTATTACAGATGCGCGCTTTATCAGGCACACCACCAGAAGCAGCTCAGATCAAAGGGCCAGATATTAATGAATGGGATAAGTTAAGCATGTTAGTGTCCATCGATCAGCTAGTGGATACCCAGGCTTGGACTAACTTTTTACCGGAAGTAGTGATTGATGATGTTTCCGTTGACCAAGAATATATGGGCGTTCCTATTAATATTCATCGGGTTAACTGGTTATGGTTAAATAGCAACATTTTTAAACGTTTTGGTTTAGCTGCGCCTAAAACCTGGAAACAGTTCTTTGCTGTGGCTGATTTTATCCAAGCCAAAGGAGTTAAACCTTTATCCATGGGAGGCACACCTTGGCAAGATGCATTGTTATTTGAATCTGTGGCTATTTCTGTATTAGGTCCAGAGAACTATATTAAAGCCTTTGTTCACTTTGATAATAGCGTCATTAACTCTACTGAGATGGTTGAAGCTTTTAAGCTATTTAAGCGTTTACATGCTTACACGTCCATTGCACAACAGGGGCAAGATTGGTTTTGGGCTTCACAGTCGTTTATTAATGATCAAGCCGCAATGTTCTTTATGGGAGATTGGGTGAAAGGGAGCTGGACTGCTGCGGGTAAAGAAGCATTAAAAGATTACCAATGTGTACCAGCACCGGGCACAGAAGGGGTATTTAGCTATAATATTGATAGCTTTGTTTTGTTTAAAAAAGTCAATACAGAGATTGAATTAGCGAATCAAAAAACCTTCGTCAACACATTAATCTCACCTGAGTTTCAAATTGAATTTAGCAAGGTAAAAGGGTCTATTCCAGCACGCCAAAATGTAGACTTAAGCGGTTTTGATGCTTGTTCAAAACAGTCAGCACAAGATTTTGATAATAAAGTGAAAGTACCATCATTTACCCAAAATATGGCAACCAGTAGCCATCAGCAGGGGCAAATTATTCAGCTTATCAGTGATTACTTTAATAGCGAGTCTTTGAGCGCTGAAGAGGCTGTGCAGCAACTTAGTGTGATGGTCAAAGCGTTAACCTCTAAATAAAGCGCTATTGATATGCCATGAAGCTGCTGTTTGGCGTTTAAGTGTTCGGGTTTTACCGTGAAATCCGAACAATGACACTTACACAGAGCAGCCTTCCATGAGCAGTATCGCTTTACCACTATTATCAAAAGCAGCTTGGATGGCCTTGTTTCCTCTAATGCTTGCGCTGACATTACCTTGTGCAATTTCAGAGCTGGTTACACGAATATTGCCTAATTCGCTATTACTTAATGTGTCATCAACGTCAATGGTGAAGCTTACAATCTCTTGGGCATTCATGGTTTTAATCAGTAAAGCTAGTTGTTTATCGCCATCGTTGACTTTATCGCTAGTATGCAGCGTGATGTTACCTGCAGTAACTTCGAAGGGTTGGAAGACTTCTACCCCTTGACCTGAGGCGCTGGTATCAAAAATTAAGCGTCCCGCGCTCTTAGTTAGGTCAATGTTAATCATCAAGTTTTGAAGCGTACATTGACTGTTATTGCTGATGGTAAATTTATCTTTTGGTGCACCATCGCGAAATTGGATTTCAATATTAGCGTAACTGCTCATTGATGTGAGGCACAAAAATAGTGCAGGTAATAGATGTTTAAACATGATTTTATTCCTTTAAAAATGCTTTTTAACTATTACGCTTATTGGCTTACTTTAGATCAATTGCAATAAATTTTGAAGGAAAGGAAAGGAAAGGAAAGGAAAGGAAAGGAAAGGAAAATAAGGTACTAGCAGAACGGCTAGTACCTTAAGGTTGATTAGCTTTATTCAGTTAACTGTATATTTTTTACTTTAAAACTAAAGCCAGCTTGAGAAGATCCCCAAGAAGCGAGTAATGCTAAGGGTTTATTGATAGTGGTGATATCCAAAGTACCAGTATTTAAATCACTCACGTTAGTGACCACTGTATACCATTCTCCGGTGTTGTAGTTGGCTTTAGGAAGTAGGAAATCATTGCCAACTCCATTTTCAGATTCCATTTTGATCACCAATCCTTCCGTAGCGGTTTCCCCTTCATTCGCAGGCTCTCCGTAACTTTCAATATATAAGTCAAAAGTTAGCGTCCCGTCTGCATAGTTAGATAGGTTTTGCGCATCTCCATCAATACTCACAATACCTTTATAACTTTCAGGGCTAGTTGCATCGTAAACAATGGATAAGATTGTTTGGTCGTCGATAGTTTCTTCACTATAAGTGACATGACCGTCGATACTAGACCAATCCTCTGTTGTGGTTTGATAAGTGCTGATATTAAGCCAAGTATCTCGCACGGCTAGGTCATCACTATCTAATGGTGCTAGGGCATCTTCTTGTAATGCTTCACAGCTGATCGCGTCTTCCGCTGCATCTATGCTGTTGGGTACGTAACGAATTTCACCTAAGTTAAATTCTACGGCTTCCGTTGAATACAGTAAGAAAGGAGTATTCACTACAGAAAAGTCCATGCCTTCGTCAACTAAACAAGATAACGGGATCTTGATAGTTGTCCAATTACTTTCATCTGCCGCGCTTGCATCGGGTAATACCTTATTGATCGCGATTTCACCTAAACATGGCCATTCACAATGTGCCGCTAGGATAAGGCTCTCTGGCGCAGTGCTTTTCATGTCGATATCAAATTGCAAAGTAGCCTCGGCATTCACATAACTGTATTTATCGATACCGCTGGTATCGCTGGTCTGTAAATACACTTGTGCTGCTGATTCTCCACTAAAGTTCACACTAATTGCATCTTGTTGATGTAAGTAGTTAATAGGTGTAGTGGTGACGGAACCAATGGTCGTTTCTGAACCATTTGATACCTCTACACCGGCCCATCCATTGGCTTCACCACTGATACGAGCGGTGAATTCACCAGATGATTCTCGACCATATATTTCTAAATTGACCGTCGCGGTATCTGTGTCAGGTTCGGTTTGACCACAGCCATAATTACGTTGATCAAGTTCAATATTGTCTAAGTCAGTGGTCACTGATTGGGTATCGCTAGCAGCGTAACCTAATCCATAACCATAAGGGAATAGCGGTTTATTTTCGCCTTCAATATCTTGTTCAATTAATTCCCCAGTACTGCCATCTACAGGCGTACTGTAATCTGTAATATTCGGAGCATGGCGATTGATAGTGGTTGAGCAAACTGTCATAGGCCATGAGTAGGAGAGGCGTCCAGTAAAGTCCATGTCGTTTTCTGCAAATAACACATCAGTGATACCGCCGGCTTCAGTACCTGGTAACCAAGCCGCAATAAAGGCATCTGAGGCATTGATCTCTTCATTGACATAAAGAGGGCGACCAGAATAGAAGACAGTCACTACTTTATGGCCCGCTTCTTTCATTGCTTGCACCGTTGCAAGGTCTGCAGCGTAAGTGCTATCTAAAGATGAAAATTGTAGTGTTTGTGTTGATTTGATATCACCAAACATTTCTGCATAAGGATCTTCACCTATCACCACGATGGCAATCGCATCTTCAGGTGCTTCAGAGGCATCGGTAAATACCTGTTCAGTACCTACTGTATCTTGCAGCGCCATTAACAGCGTGGTTGCTCCAGGGAAATCATCTTCAATAGTATTTTCAGTGCCTTGCCATGTTAAGCTCCATCCACCGGTTTGCTTTTGAATGTCATTAGCAGCACTACCCGTGACTATATAAGTCGCCTCTTTACTTAAAGGCAATAGATCATTGTTGTTTTTAAGTAACACTAATGATTCGCTCACTGCTTGTCGCGCTAAAGCTCTATGTTCATCTGAGCCTAAGATATCCGTATTTCCGGCTAATTCACGCTCTGACGGTTTAGGTTTGTTCCATAGGTCTGCTCGCATTTTCACACGTAGGATACGTGTAACGGCATCATTAATGCGTTCTATTGAGATAGTGCCATCATTGACTTGATCAATGACATTATTATAGAAAGCTTGCCAATCACTTCTTGACGTTACCATGAAAACATCATTACCGGCATTCACTGCTTCTGGACAGTTTGCAGCAGTACAACCTGTGATCTCTTGTTGGCCATTCCAGTCGGTGACAATAATTCCATCGAATCCCATTTTTTCTTTCAAGATATCATTTAATAAGTATTTGCTACCGTGTAGTTTATAATTGTACTCACCGCTTTCTGTCTGGTCATAATTAGCTTCGTTGTGCCATGAATTGAAGGAACTCATTACCACTTGCGCACCCGCATCTAAGCCGGCAAAGTATCCGGTTGCATGGATATTTCTAAGGTACTCTTCGCTATAGTGATTTTCGCCTCGGTCTTCTCCATCATAAGTGCCGCCGTCACCCACCCAATGTTTTACGTTAGAGATAACATTGGTTTGACCTTTTAGTCCTTCTGCACCACCTTGTAGGCCTGCCACCATTTGCCCTGCAAATTGATAAATAATTTCAGGATCTTCTGAGTAACCTTCATAGACACGCCCCCAGCGGTAATCGCGAGGTGCAGCGACGGTAGGCGCGAAGGTCCAATCTAGGCCAGTTGCTACAATTTCTTGTGCAGTGGCAACACCTATCTCATAGATTAAGTCAGGGTTATTGGCTGCACCTAAACCAATATTATGTGGAAATACTGTGGCTCGGTAGACATTGTTATGACCGTGAACGGCGTCTGTTGCCCACATAAAAGGGATCTTAAAAGGTCTATCTTCATAGGCTTCTGCTAGGGCGTCATAATATTCGTCTGCTTTTTCTGCCCAATCAGATGCCGTGGCATATTTATCATCATTCGGCCAAGCTCCACCGCCGTTTAATAATGAACCTAACTTATATTGTTTAGCTTCTTCTACGGTCACTTCACGTAGATCGGGTTGAATCATTTGACCTACTTTTTCTTCTAGGGTCATTTGCTCAAGAATAGTAACAATAGCCGCTTCAATAGTTGGGTCAACGGCAACGGCGCTATTGATTTGCGGCCAATCGGCAAAATAAGGGACTTTAGACTCAACACTAGATGTAATGGTTTCATCCTCTGTGGTTTGATCAACTGCATTGTTACATCCAGTGAGTAATGCCAGAGAGACAACACATGAAATGACTGATCTTTGATAATGCATACATTTTCCTTGTCGTTTGAAGATAAAGCAGAATATTTAAATATTGTTTTATCCATAAAGTGCCAGCGATACCGAACATTTAGCTTGTTTACTTGTGATGTCGATATCGATAAGTGGCTGAGCATTATAGGGAAGATAGATAATCAAAAAGCGATCACTGTCACTTATGTTATTGATTTTAAGTAACAAAAAGTAACTTGTATGTAACGAGTTATAGGGTGAAGTAAGCAGGGGGAGAGAGGCAATTAACGCTATTTAACTCAACATAGTTGGCCTATTAAGGTTTGTGTTTTTATGCTTAAAAACTAGCCTAGTAGTTGATATGTATCTGTTTTATTGAGTTTGGATATTAGGGGCCATTGTTATTTTTTGAGATGTTTTTTTACTTTGTAACATTGAAAAAAATTTGGTTACAAAGTGAAAATGAACGTTGCAGAATTTAAGGCTATTATTGAGCGAAATAATAGGTGAAGGGCTATTTTCTGAGTTTGTTAGATGCGTGAACAATGCTTTGTAAATTCACAATAATGGGAATCTTATAATTTGTGCAAATGGTCAGGAAAATGCACCAAAAGGGGACAAGTCAACATAAAAAGTGATGAATAACTCGTACTAATATTTTCCGAAAAGGGCTGTGCCGCTAGGTATAGCAGGCTTTTTATTTTTTGAACGTTTCTTGGTCTGCTTTTTGCTTCAGCCCTTAGGTTAAATGTTAATTGATGTTAAATAAAAGGGAGTTATTTATGAAGTTCAACAAATTAGTGACGGCGGCAGCATTAGCCGTTAATGCATTTTTATTACCTGCAACACAAGCTGCGGATGATCCACTAAAAGTGGGGTTTGTGTATGTGGGCCCTGTAGGTGACCATGGTTGGAGTTATGAGCACGACCAAGGCCGTTTAGAGTTAGAGAAACATTTTGATGGCAAAGTGGAAACCACCTATGTAGAAAATGTGCCGGAAGGAGCCGATGCCGAACGTGTTATTACTCAGTTAGCAAAATCAGGTCATGATGTTATTTTCACCACCTCTTTTGGGTTTATGAATCCAACCATTAAAGTGGCAAAACGTTTCCCTAAAGTGCATTTTGAAAACGCTACTGGTTACAAACGTGGTAAGAATGTTGGTACGTATTTATTAAGTACTTATCAAGGCCGTTATGTATCAGGTGTTGCTGCGGGTATGGAAACAGAGTCTAACGTGCTTGGTTACATCGCTTCATTCCCAATTCCAGAAGTTATTCGTGATATCAATGCCGTTTACTTGGGCGCTAAAAGTGTTAATCCAGATATTAAAATGAAAATCGTTTGGGTAAGTACTTGGTACGATCCAGGCAAAGAAGCAGATGCTGCCAATGCGTTAATGGACCAAGGTGCTGATGTGATCATACAGCATACAGATAGTCCTGCACCGCTTATTGCTGCAGAGAAACGTGGCAAAATGGGTATTGGTCAAGCTTCTGATATGAGCCACTTTGCACCTAATGCACATATGTTTTCGGTACGTGACCATTGGGGACCATACTACATAGATACAGTGCAAAAAATCATGGATAACACATGGAAACCAGAAGATTACTGGGGGGGATTTAAAGAAGAGATTTTACAAATCGTTTCTGTTAATCCAAACCTAAGTGATGAGATTAAAACTGCCATCAGCGAGACTGAAGCAAAAATTAAATCAGGTGAATTCCATCCATTCACTGGTCCTATGAATGATAACCAAGGTAATGAAGTTATTCCTGCAGGTAAAACGTTAACTGATGAAGAGTTAGCGGGTGTGATGTGGTACGTAGAAGGTATCGATGCCAAAATTCCTCAATAAGCAATAACCTCACTTAGTGTTAGTGCGCTAACACTAAGTTTCCCTCTACCCATAAATAAAATGTTAGGAAAATCGGATGACCTTAAACCTTCCCATTATTGATATTACGGCGTTGCAAAGTGATGATATTAGCCAATGGTCTGATGTTATTGAAGCTATTGATAAAGCATGCCGAGATACTGGATTCTTTTACGTAACGGGTCATGGTATCCCTAAACAGCAATTTTCTAATGTACAAGCGATGGCAAACACCTTTTTCTCTTTACCTGAGTTTGCTAAACAAAAAATTAATATTCAGCATTCAAGCAATCACCGAGGGTGGGGGCAAGTGAGTGCTGAAAAACTAGACCCAAATGGTCCAAGCGACTATAAAGAAACCTTTGATATGGCCTTAGACCTTAGCCCATATCATCCTCAAGTCGCTCGTTGCAGCGACTTATATGGACCAAATCAATACCCGAATGTAGATGGTTTTATTCAACTAATGCAACAACAGTATCAACTCAGTATGGAAGTTGCTTTGAGAATTTTAAAAGCAATGGCTCTTGCATTATCACTGCCCATTGATTTTTTTAGTCAGTATTTTAGCTACCCAGTGAGTGTATTACGTCTGATTCATTACCCACCACAACAGGGGCAACAAAATGGTGCAGGTGCACATACGGATTATGGTTGTATTACCTTGTTGTATCAGGATCAAATAGGTGGTTTACAGGTACAAAATAGAGAGGGTGATTGGATTGATGCCACACCGGTTGAAGATAGTTTCGTCGTCAACATTGGTGATTTGATGCAACGTTGGACAAACGATTGTTATAAATCGACAAAGCATCGCGTGACTAGCCCATCTTCTCAAACAACACGTTTTTCAATGCCATTTTTTGTCGAGCCAAATTTTGATACACCGGTGAGTACGATTGCCTCTTGTGTAGACAAAGGTGAAGTTTCTCCTTACCAGGAAGTAACGGCCGGTGAATGGATATTATCCCGTTTTGCAGATACCTATGAATATCGTAATGAAGAGACACAATCAAAGTAAAGCATTGAATGAGCAATATAGTGCATGGAAGTCGAATAAGGAAGCAACGATAATATGGCAAATTTTCCGCTACTCAAACTATGGAATGTGAGTAAAATCTTTCCTGGTGTGATTGCCAATGACAATGTCAATATGAGCCTGAACAAGGGCGAAATATTAGCATTATTAGGTGAAAATGGTGCAGGTAAATCCACCTTAGTTAAAATGATTTATGGGGTGAATAAACCCGATACTGGTGCTATTTTTTGGGATAACCGAGAAGTTGATATTAACTCCCCAAATCAAGCGCGTGCCATGGGCATCGGTATGGTGTTTCAACACTTTTCAGTATTTGAAACCTTAACTGTTCAAGAAAATATAGAACTCGGCTTAGATAAAGAGTTTGTTGAGCAATTAACCGATCTACGCCAAGAGATCATTGATATCAGTAAAAAGTATGACCTGCATGTTGATCCGGATCGTTATGTTCATAGCTTGAGTATTGGTGAAAGACAACGGGTTGAGATACTTCGTTGTCTCATTCAAAACGTAAAACTACTGATTTTAGATGAGCCCACTTCCGTATTAACACCCCACGAAGTCTCTGGTTTATTCAGAGTATTAAAAAAACTCGCCAGTGAAGGCGGTAGTGTTTTATTTATCAGCCATAAACTAAAAGAGGTCACGGAGCTATGTGATCGAGCTGTTATTTTACGTGGTGGTCTAGTAACGGGTGAATGTATCCCTGCTCAGGAAACGCCAGAATCGATTGCCAGAATGATGGTTGGGAGTGAAGCGATACTCTCTGAAAGCTACCCTAAAGTGTTAACCGAGGAAGTTATTTTCTCTGCACAACAATTGAACCTAGCACCTACCAACCCCTTTGGTTGTGGGTTAACGGATGTGTGTTTAACCCTAAGAAAAGGTGAAATATTAGGGGTGGCAGGTGTTGCAGGTAATGGACAAGAGGATTTATTAGAAGCTTTAAGTGGTGAAGATACACGGGCTGATAAAGCCAGTATTACCTTCGCCGATAAACAGATTGGTCATTTAAACGCTGGAGCAAGAAGAGCGTTAGGCATGGCTTATGTGCCTGCTGATCGATTAGGTCAGGGAGCCGTGCCAGAGATGAGCCTGACTGATAATACTTTACTCACTAATACTGCTTCATTGACTCAAGGTGGTTTTATTCTTGGTAACAAACTCAAAGCCTTAGCCAAGAAAATTATCAGTGATAATAACGTTAAATGCCATAATCAAACCTCGCAATCAAAAAGTTTGTCTGGTGGTAACTTACAAAAATTTATAATTGGTCGAGAAGTGCAGCAAGCACCTAGCGTATTAATTTGTGCTCATCCGACTTGGGGGGTTGATATAGGTGCTGCCAGTGCGATTCATCGGCAGTTAATTGCATTACGAGAGCAAGGTGCAGCCATTCTGATCGTATCGGAAGATATTGATGAGTTGTTTGTTGTCTGCGACCGATTAACCGCATTATATGAAGGGCGCTTATCTCCTATTGTAGAAACACAAAACACAGATATTGAAGAGATCGGAAAATGGATTGCTGGTGGCTTTATCGATCACAAGGAGGCAAACCATGCTTAGTGTTCAACCGCGCATAGAAAGCGCAAAATTAATGGCTTGGTTATCACCCTTTATTGCCATTGCCTTAACCATGTTAGCGTCTAGTTTAATGTTTGTATTATTGGAAGTGAGCCCAATCAAAGCCTTTGAAGTGTTTGTGATCATGCCACTGAGCGATAGTTATAATATCGGCGAGTTAATGGTAAAAGCAGCTCCTTTAATGCTCTGTGCTACTGGTCTAGCTATCTGTTTTCGCGCCAATATTTGGAATATTGGTGCGGAAGGGCAGTTATTGATCGGTGCTGTTGTCAGTAGTTATTTTGCCATTCAAGCTGGTGAAGATGCCGGCATTGGTATGATTACGCTGATCTTGATGTCAGGTGTTATTTCAGGTGCGTTGTGGGCAGCTATTCCAACAGCCTTAGATCGTTTCTTCAAAACCAATATTATTCTATCAACTATTATGCTCAATTATATTGGTTTATATACCTTGCTATGGGCGGTGCATGGGCCTTTAGCAGATCCGCAAGGTTTTGGGTTTCCTGAATCAGCAATGTTTGCGGATGCCATTTTATTACCCCTAATTCAAGAAGAAGGGCGTGCATCGATCAGTATTGTTATCGCAGTTGTGATTGCGATTATTACAGGAATTACACTGTTTAAAACCTTACCTGGGTTTATTGTGCGCGTGTATGGTGAAGATAAAGCTGCAGCTCGTTATGCAGGCTTTAGCAGTAATAAAGTGGTGTGGGGTGTGATGTTATTTGCCGGTGCATTAGCTGGTTTTGCTGGCGCTGCTGAAGTAACAGGTCCGATAGGTCAATTGATTCCTTCTGTTTCACCTGGTTACGGATATGCTGCGATTATTGTGGCTTATCTAGGCCGCTTAAATCCATTTGGCATTATTATTTCAGCGTTATTTATGGGCTGTTTATACATGGGCAGTGATTTAGCGCAAATAGAGTTAGGTTTACCTACTGCCATCACAGGTTTATTTCAAGGCATTTTATTGTTCTTTATGCTCGCATGTGACTTTTTAATTAATTATAAAGTCTCATTCAAGTCTAAAGCGTTACCTGAAAAACCAGTTTTACCAAGTTCAGCTGATAGTGAATTAGTCACTAACAG
Organism: Psychromonas sp. B3M02; assembly: GCF_003318165.1. Lineage (GTDB taxonomy): Bacteria > Pseudomonadota > Gammaproteobacteria > Enterobacterales > Psychromonadaceae > Psychromonas. The sequence continues at coordinate 9,815 of NZ_QOCB01000013.1, read as the reverse complement.
TGACAGCAATAAATAGAAAGGATCTCAACATGGATATGGAACTCATTCAACAAATCTTAATTGCTGCATTGAAAACCGGTACACCTTTATTACTCATAGCCCTAGGTGAGTTGGTTACTGAAAAATCAGGTGTGCTTAATTTAGGCCAGGAGGGAATGGTGCTAATGGGCGCAATGGCAGGTTTTGCTGGTGCTTATTATACTGGTAACTTATTTTTAGGGATGTCACTAGCCATGGTTGCCGGTATGATCATGGCCCTCTTATTTGGTGCATTAGCGTTAAGTTTAAATACGAGCCAAGTAGCAACGGGATTAGCTTTAACGATTTTCAGCATCGGTTTAAGCTCTTTTATGGGTGGAAGTTTAGTCGGCTCAACTATCCCTGGTTTTAAAGCGATAGCGATTCCATTTTTAAGTGATATTCCTTTTATTGGTGACCTGCTGTTTAATCAAGATATTCTAATCTACTTGAGTTTCTTCATTGCAGGCGCAACCTGGTGGGTATTACACAAAACCCGTGTTGGTTTAACCGTCAGAGCAGTAGGTGAAAACCCTCATTCGGCTAATGCACTGGGCATTAAGGTGATTAAAATTAGATATTTAGCCACTTTATTTGGCGGTGCAATGGCTGGTTTAGCTGGTGCATATTTATCACTTTCTTATACACCTATGTGGATGGAAAATATGAGCGCAGGGCGTGGCTGGATTGCACTTGCACTGGTGGTATTTGCTTCATGGCGAGTAGGGTATTTGATGTTAGGGGCTTACCTATTTGGTATTGCATCTATTTTGCATTTAGTGATGCAAGGTTTTGGTTTTGATATCTCACCTAACTTGCTAGCGATGATGCCTTATCTAGCAACCTTGATTGTGATGGTATTAATCAGCTCCAACTCTTTAAAACAGAAACTATCAACACCGATGAGCTTATCAAAACCCTTTGATCCTAAGTTACATTAATGACTCGTTTGCTATAAACAACAAAGCCACTGATAGCGTTTATCAGTGGCTTTTTTATTTGAGGACATTACTTTAATTTACTATTTTACTGGTTTTACTATGGCTCATAAGTAAATTGGTTAATAGCTAAGGTGTCACCCTGTGAGTTTTGTAACTTTACTGACCATTGACCTTTCATGCTTGGTTCAATAAATTTGGTGGAATGACTTCTCCATCGGTCAGCGCCTATCTTAATCGGTACAGTTGCAACATCTCGCCCATTTAAACTCCAAACATAATAGAGCACGGTATCTTTAAGGTCGTAGACTTCAGAAAAGGCATATATCGTGAGTGTTCCATCTTCAAATTCGATATCATTAATGGTGCCTAATGGTTCATGATCTTCCACCATAGGGGCTATTTGAAAGCGATTAATATGATCTGATAAGCGTTGCACTGTGCCTTGTATTAATAAGGTAGAAGGTGGCAGAGTGATATGTTGTGCAAGAAGGTGTTGCTCATTAATTTCTGTTTCATTATCCACGATAATAGTTGGTTTACGCTCAACCACTTTTTCCTGTTGTGGCTCTTCTACAGCGTCAAGGTCAGCGGTTGAAGTGTCTTCAATATTAGTATTGCTAACATGGGCATCTATATCAGTAAAAGCATCATCGCCTTTACTTGTTTCTTCTGAAAACTGGTTAATGTTGTTTGTTGCTAAGTTAACGGCTTCAGTTTCAGGTATTGATTCAGCTTGTATCTGATCAATGTTGTTGATGTCGATAACCGCTTGTTGAGTACTTTCTAAGGCTATGGATGCCTGATCTTCATCTTCAGAAATGACTGTTGGATCCTCGGCAATCGTTGTTTGTAGTTGTTTAGCATCAATATTCTGATCTTGTAGATTTTCTGTAACGCTAGCTAGTGCAACATCATTGGTATCGATAATCTGCTCTTGCTTGGGTGCTATATTTAGTTGTGGCTTATTTTCTGCTACGGCAACAACACTTGTTTTATTTACATTGATAGCCTGTTGGTTAGATGATATTTCAGTGTTTAACGCTAGTGGTGCATTGAGAGGTTTAGTATCCGGTTTAGCGATATCTTGATTAGGTTGTGAAGTATTAGTCGAGTTCAAAGCACTAGCATCATTAGTGTTTTCGATAGTTGGCTTTTGTTGGATTAAAAAGGGTTGTGAAAGTCCAATTATTAAGGCGATCACTAATACAACTAGCAATAAACAGGTGATAATTCTCCCCCAATGTAAGCTTGTTTCCGCAGGCACAGCAACACTCTGTTGTGGCCTAAAGTTTACACGGACGCTGAAGTTTTCCGAATCTTTCATCTTATGTCTCACACTTGTATTAGGAGGTATAATACCTATCAAACTCATTACTGACCTACTTTAATAGGTCCACTTAATTAATGTAATGGGTATAACCCTATCTGTATGCCAACAATCATATATTATTGTGATGATTATTTTTGATTAATTATAGGCATTTTACAATGCTATTAAAATTTAGTCTCTTCTGACTGCCTTTTATATGATTTTCTCAAAGTATAATAATTGATTATTGGCAGGCATTTTGTAGTCTTCTATCAACTTAAGCCCTGCGGAATCGGCCAGTAATAAAATATCTTCTATATCACGAATACCACTGTGGCTATCTCTCTCCTTCAGCCATAAATCAAAATCCGCATTACTGTCACTGGTAAATTCACCTTGATACTTAAAAGGGCCATAGATACACACTTTACCTGCGACGGGTAAGTTTGTTGAGATACCTTCAAAGAACTTAATAACTAATGACCAACTGATGATATGCAAGGTGTTAGCAGTATAGACACCATCAAGAGGAATATGATTAGTTGGTGTCGGCCAATCATGATGCAAGTCGAGTAAAATAGGGGGCTGGACATTACTTAAAGTGCACTCATCTAACCACATTTTAATCCCTTGATGATGAATAATAAGGTCACTGGTTTGCCACAATAGATGTGGTAAATGCTGTGCAAAAAAAATGGCGTGTTGTCCTGTACCCGAGCCTATTTCTAGTATCTGTTTCTTGTCTGCAAAAACCTCTTTTAAAATAGCTAGAATAGGTGTTTTATTATTTTCAGAAGCTTGCGAATAAGGTTTGTTTGTCATCGTTATTTATCTGCTTTTTTGAAGGGTAATAATGCACGACATTGTGCTTGGTACGTTAGCATATGCGATCGCTCTTGTTGACAAAAATCTTTGATTGCCTGTTTAAAGCCAGGATGCATAATCCAATGATATGAATAGGTTAATACGGGTTCAAAGCCTCTTTGGATCTTATGTTCTCCTTGTGTTCCTGGGTTAAAACGACTCAGGTTGTGATTGATGCAAAACTCAATACCTTGGTAATAACAGAGCTCAAAATGCAAATTGTTGTAGTAGCCCGTTGCGCCCCAGTAACGACCATATAATTGTGAGTCATCGTGAAAAAATAGCGCGCAGGCAACATCTTCATCTTGGTCACTGGCGATGATTAATAAAATGTTATCTGGCATAGAGGAGATGATCTGTTTAAAAAAATCGATATTTAAATGTGGTTGATGGCCACGCTTTAAATAGGTGATTTGGTAGGTTAAATAGAAAAACGCTATCTCTTTTTCAGTGATTTGATGACCGTTTAAATGACGTATTGTCAAACCTTGTTGAGCAATAGATAGTCTTTCCTTTCTGGTTGCTCTTCTTTTACGAGAGGTGAAAGTAGCAAAGAAGTCATTAATATCTTGGTAACCGCGATTAAACCAATGAAATTGAACCGTATTACGTTGATACACATCTTCAGGTAAAGGTGTTTTTATTTGCTCAGTAAATAAAATGTGCCAGCTATTAATATGCTGCTGTTCACAATACTCAATTAAGGTTGAAAATAGGTCGCTGACCTGCAAAGTAGATGAGAGTACTTTGTTACTTTCTACGGGGGTAAAAGGGATAGTAGACACGAGTTTAGGGTAATAATCTAAATCATAACGCTCAAAAGCATCCGCCCAATCCCAGTCAAAGACATATTCGCCCCAAGAGTGACTTTTTAAATACATGGGCATTACCGCAACAGGTTGCTCCTGCGACTTTGCTACCAGGTGGTGTGCTTGCCAACCTTGATTGATACTAACGGATTGACTCGTTTCAAGTGCTTTAAAAAAGTGATAATCAACAAAAGGGTTGTTGGAATGGCTTAAGGTTTGCCAGTCTTGTTCAGAGATTGTATCAATAGCATCATTGAATTGAATCGTTATTGGCGTGGTCAATCGCATATCCTTTATGGTTATAAAACAATAAACAATATGACTTTTTTAACACACAATGTTGAAGTTTGATAGTTTAACGGGATTGAGGGGGAAAAATAGTGGAAATCAAAAAAGGTGGTCATCTATTCAGTATTATCTCTGAATTTATGACCACCTTGCTTAGCAACTTGCTAATCATCCGTCATTAGCAAGTTAGTTTTTGATTGGATTATCTGCCTAAGTAAGCTTCCATATCCGTTTTTAAGTTATCAGAGCGCGTACCAAAGATAGCTTGTACACCGTTACCAGAGACAACAACACCTGCGGCACCTAATTTTTTAAGACCAGCTTGGTCAACTAGCTTGATATCTTCAACGCTGATACGTAAGCGTGTAATACAGGCATCTAGGTTTGCGATATTCTCTTTACCACCGAATGCAGCTACTAACGCTGAAGACATCTCTTCGTTGTTTAATACTGCTGATGCTTCTTGTTCCTCATCTTCACGACCTGGTGTTTTAAGGTTAAGTGCTTTGATTACTACTCTGAATAATGTGTAGTAAACCGCTGCGTAAACTAGACCAATAATCACAAAGTAAACGATTTTTTGAGCGTTTGCTGACAGTACTAGGAAGTCAATTAAACCGTGTGAGAACGAAGTACCGTGAACCATACCTAACATGTTTGTTACAACAAATGCTGAACCTGCTAATAAAGCGTGGATTGCGTATAAAACTGGTGCTACGAACATGAATGAGAATTCGATTGGTTCTGTAATACCTGTTAAGAATGATGTTAATGCAGCTGATAACATGATACCCATTACTTTTGCGCGGTTCTCAGGTTTAGCTGAGTGTGCAATAGCAATCGCTGCTGCTGGTAGACCAAACATTTTGAACATGTAACCACCGGCTAATTGACCGAAACCATTACCTGCAGCACGTGTTGCATCATCAGCAGATAGGTAACAAGTTAAAATACCGTTTAGTTGCTCACCATTAGCATTCACACATGAACCTGCTTCAAAGAAGAAAGGCACATTCCAGATATGGTGTAAACCAAATGGAATTAATGAACGCTCAATCACACCGTAAAGACCGAATGCCACCGTTGGGTTTTGGTTTGCTGCCCAATGTGAGAATGAGGCAATACCTGCACCAATTGGAGGCCAAACTACGGCTAATATTGCACCCATAATAATCGCAGCAAAGCCGGTCATAATTGGCACTGCACGTTTACCTGCAAAGAATCCAAGGTAATCAGGTAATGAAATATTGTAGAAGCGATTAAACATGGCTGCTGCAATACCACCGGCGATGATGCCACCTAGTACACCTGTGTTCGCGCCTGGTGCTAATGTTTCAATGGTTTGCATCATGATGTAATAACCCACTGCAGCAGCTAGGGCTGATACACCATCATTTTTAGTAAAACCAAGTGCTACACCGATAGCAAATAATAATGCCATGTTACCAAAGACTGCACCGCCTGCTTGCTCCATTAGCTGTGATACTACATCTGGTAGTATGCTAAATTTAGCGGCACCCACACCTAATAAAATACCTGCAATAGGTAATACGGATACAGGAAGCATTAATGACTTCCCTACTTTTTGTAAATTGCCGAATAAGTTCATGAGTGATTCTCCATTGTTGCTCATAATCGTCGTTGATTAAATGTTTAAAAGCGCTGCTGCTAACTTGAAATGGAGTATATAGAGATAAGGGGAGGGCGTTATTGAAGCCCAACACTAAAATCGATTAAGTTACATTTACTTACTTTATTTTTTTGCGATGATACATTCTGTTACAAAAGGAATAATCAAGGAAATTAAACAAATCGTTATTTTTTTAATGGGATGAAGGTTTACAAAATAGGCAGGGTGAATTTTAGATTAAGTTATTGTTTTTAAATTTAAACCTGGTTTATTTGATATGTTTATGAAGCGCCATTGAATTCTTATATCTCTCAATAGCGCATTGTATTCACATTGTTAAAAATTAACCGCGCACTACCATTACTCGGAATTTTCTGCCTTTTAACTTACCTTCGCTGAGCTTTTTAAAGGCAATTTTTAAATGTTCACGGCTAACGGCGACATAAGACCAAAAATCAGACACTGATATCTTGCCGATTTGTTGTCCTGTAATGCCATCATTTCCAGTTAATGCACCTACGATATCACCTGGACGGATTTTTTGTTTCTTACCTCCTTCAATGCGGATAGTCACCATCTCCGATGGAGCAGGAGACACATCTAAAAGGCTTGGGTCAGGTAACTCACTGGCGCTAATATTGCGATCTAAGATATCTTCTAATAATTTGATACGGTAATCGTCTTTGTTACTGTAAAAAGTAAACGCAAGACCTTTACTGCCTGCACGGCCAGTACGTCCAACACGGTGAACGTGCACTTCTTGATCGTGTGCAACATGGAAGTTAAATACCGCACTTAAGTTATCAATATCTAAACCACGCGCCGCGACATCTGTTGCCACTAATATGCGAGCACTTTTATTGGCAAAACGGATCAAGGCTTGGTCACGATCTTTTTGCTCTAAATCACCATGTAAAGCCAGCGCAGTGTAACCTCGGTTTGCTAACTCTTCTGCTACTTCTTGTACTTCGCGCTTAGTATTACAAAACACAACACTTGAATCAGGCTGGTGACGATTCAGTAATAAACGTAAGGCCAGCATACGGTCCTGGTTATTTTGAACTGAATAGAAGGTTTGCTCAATACTGGCATTATCATGGGTTGCAGCCACTGTGACCTGTTTTGGCTCTGTTAAGATACGCTTAGCAATTTGTTGAATACCTTCTGGGAAAGTTGCACTGAACAGCAGTGTTTGTCGTTGTTTTGGACAATGTTCAATCACGGTATCAATGGCATCTTGGAAACCCATTTCCAACATACGATCTGCTTCATCAAGCACCAGTACTGATAGGTTTTGTAAGTTTAATGAACCACGCTTTAGGTGATCTTGAATACGCCCTGGTGTACCAACGATAATATGTGCACCATGTTCTAGAGATCCCGCTTGTGGGCCCAACGGTGTACCGCCACATAAAGTCAGTACTTTAATGTTATGAATAGCACGCGCTAATTTTCTTATCTCAGCGGCCACTTGGTCGGCTAATTCTCGCGTAGGGCAGATCACTAAAGACTGAATATTAAACTGTTTAACACGTAAGTGATGTAAAATACCAAGCGTAAATGCCGCAGTTTTACCTGAGCCGGTTTTACCCTGTGCAATCACATCTTCACCTTTTAGAATGAGCGGTAAAGATTGTGCCTGTATCTCAGTCATTTGCTGATATTTTAATGATTCTAGATTACTTAAAAGGCTCTTTGATAAAGGCAAACTTGCAAAAGAGGTGTCACTCACGATAATAATTTCCTGATCGGCTAATAATGATCGCTACAATAACAGTTTGTGGGGGGCTGGACAAAATTATTAAGTAAAAAGGCCTTATTACTTAACTAACCTCTTTAATTAAGCGACCAAAGCAGTAATGCTGGCTTTGGTCAGTAAATTTGACTCTTCATTACAGTGAAGTTATAGCTTCGGCGCGTCGAAGTTCGCAGGCTGATCACTATAAACACAGACATTGTGTGCTTCTACTAAACCATCTTCTGCAACACATTGTTCTTCAAAAAAAGCCACTATCTCTTTACGTTGACAATGTGCCTCAAAAGCCGCTTTATTTGCCCAAATTTCATTAAACACAAAAGGGTAACTTTCACCTGTTGCAAATGGGTTTTCTATTTGTCTTGTCACCAAGTATTGAATGCAGCCATCTTCTCGTTGAGAGTTAGGCTCTAGTGATTGAAGTATCTTGAATAATGCGTCTTCTTTACCTGGCTTCGCGCGAAACATGGCGATGCAATAAACTTTTTGTGACATTACTTTTCCTTTGTGAGAGATATTTACATCTTTTGGATGTAGGTTTTTTTATATAGTGAGCTGAATAGTGCAAAGCTGCGTATTAATATAAACAAGCTTAATGGAAATATTGTTAATGGTGCAACGTATTTCACATATCCTTTACTGTATGATATTGAAATGCATTCATAAAATTGGCTGATAGTGACGGTTGTTAGCTTGTTGTCAGGGCATTTTAAAATTTACTAAATCTATTATTTATCTCATCTACAAAAGGAAGCAAACATGGATATCTTATTGGAGTATATATTCAATATACAGGTTTTTATCTTGATATTAGTGGTGATCATTTTAAAGAAATCGATTATTTTTGTGCCACAAAACCGTGCTTACCTAGTGGAGAGGTTCGGTAAATATCAATCAACACGTGAAGCCGGATTAAATTTCTTAGTGCCTTTTATTGATCATATTGGTGCTGACCGCTCATTAAAAGAGCAAGCCGTTGATGTACCAAGTCAAAGTGCGATCACGCGAGATAATATTTCATTAAGTGTTGATGGTGTGCTGTTCTTCCGCGTATTAGACCCTTACAAAGCCACATATGGTGTTGATGATTATGTCTTTGCAGTAACGCAATTATCACAAACGACTATGCGTTCAGAGCTGGGTAAAATGGAGCTAGACAAAACCTTTGAAGAGCGCGATGTATTAAACACTAATATTGTTGCTTCAATTAATGAGGCGGCAGGACCATGGGGTATTCAGGTTTTACGTTATGAGATCAAAGATATCGTGCCACCAACCACCGTAATGGAAGCGATGGAAACACAAATGAAAGCAGAGCGTGTTAAACGTGCGCAAATTTTAGAGTCTGAAGGTGACCGTCAAGCGGCCATTAATGTGGCGGAAGGTCAAAAACAATCTGTGGTGTTACAAGCTCAAGCTGAAAAAGAAGAGCAAGTATTACGTGCACAAGGTGAAGCGGAAGCGATTATTGCCGTGGCAGAAGCACAAGCTGAAGCCTTAAATAAAGTCGGTGAGGCTGCGAATACAGAGTCAGGACAAAAAGCGATTCAGTTAGACCTTGCAACTAAAGCGATTCAGGCTAAACAAGCCATTGCTAAAGAGTCATCTGTGGTATTACTACCAGATAGCGGCAATGATGCTGCATCAATGGTTGCACAGGCGATGACTATTATTACTAGCTTGAATAAAGGTAAAAGCTAATGATTGACTACTTTCTTACACATTTACCACAAAGCTTAGTAGTACTGGGGCTTATCTTTCTGGTGATTGAGGTCTTAGTATTAGGCTTTTCCACTTTTGTTTTATTATTTGTGGGTATAGGCACCATTATTACCGGCGTATTGATGGCCTTGGGTTTGTTACCTGAAACCTTAGTGAATGCATTATTAGCAACAGCAGTGATCTCATCGCTGGTGGCATTAATCAGTTGGCAGCCAATGAAACGTATGCAGAATAAAGTTGAATCGCATCAAGTTGATAATGGCATGGTGGGTGAAACATTTACGCTAGAAGAAGATCTTTTATTGGGTAAAACAGTGACCCATCGTTATTCAGGAATTGATTGGAAAGTAAAATCGAAACAACCTTTAATGGCAGGTACTGAAGTGAAAATAGTGAATATGCAAGTGGGTGTATTAACTGTAGAAGAAGCTTAGTTGAATAATACCAATCATAGTAACTAACTGATCTATTTTACTTG
>NZ_QOCB01000083.1 GCF_003318165.1 Psychromonas sp. B3M02 | reverse complement strand
TTAATACAATTGGTATTACAGGCAATTATATTAGTTAAATTGTTATTGGTTAAGGTGTATTAAGTAAAAATTAATCGCATCGTAATATGCTCTATGCCATCTTCATCATAAGGAGCTGATATAACTACAAACCCCAGTGACTGATAAAAAGCTTTTAGATGACTTTGCGCTGAAATAGTGATGGCCGGCGCTTGCATCTCATGCTCAACAAAGTTGATTGCTTTTATCATTAACTGCTTAGCAAAACCTTTGTTTCTCGCCTGCTTATTGACAACCACACGCCCTATTGCAACATCATCATAAACAACCCCAGCGGGCAGTACGCGACAATAGGCTAACAAACTATCATCCTCTTCATCAATTAATGAGACATGTGCTGATTGCTGGTCTAGTTCATCTAAATCCGGGTATAAACAGGTTTGCTCCAATACAAATACATCCTGTCTTAATTTTAAAATTTGGTATAAACGGTGTGCGCTTAATTCTGAAAACAATTGAAACTGCCAGTCTTGCATTATTTTTCCTAACTATTTTTTATTAATGCCCCAAGGGTCACTTGGGTCGTAAGCAGGCTCGCTGGTCACCACCGCTTTTTTCTCATAAACACGGTGCTTACAGGCAATATCAACGCGGTCAATCAAGGCATCGGTAACCACGGCAGGCTCACCACTGACGGCATCCTCTGGTAAATTATGATCACGAGGTTGTTTAGCTAAGATTTTAGGCTCAGGATATGGATAAGCCTTAAATTCATAAAGATAAAACATCTCTACTTTCTCTCTCGCCCATTGATTGTTACGTAAAAACTTGCAAGTCGATTTCATCCCCGTATGGAAATTAAATCGATCAATACATAAGGCTTCGCTTAATCCCGGCCATGTATAGTGCTCGGACAACTCAGTAAGTAACACTTCTAGCTTTAAACCAAAGAGTGGATTGTTCTGTTTTTTTGCGCTCATTTTATGCCTTATGTTAGCAATGAAGTATTAGGTTGATAATTTAGTAAACTACTATGGATGTTAATGCCTTGCAATTTCAGTTGATTAATACGAGCAAGGTACACTGCACCAGTGAGTAAGTGTAAGGCAACATCAACTGCTTTACGCTCTTGATAATCGGCTAAATAGGTCTGTTTAACCCAGCTATTAAATGCGCCTAAGCTTGGTCCAGCCCAAATCTGATAATCCATCTCTCGACCCACTTCGCCTATGTTAGACCAACGTGATGAAAGCCCGAGATACCAACGGAAAATTAATGCCATTTTACGTTTGGGATCATTTTTCGCTCTGGCTAACATTGCAGGATCGCGTTCATGAAAAAACGCAATGGTGGTTTGCCAAACTTGATCCAAGTTCTGACGGAAGATCTGCTTTTCTATTTTTTCACGCTCAACACTTGGGATCGCTTCAATACTTGGATACTGGCTATACAGCTCATATAACTTGTTGGCTCGCATCGCAAACATAGATCCACGTTTTACCACTTGTAGCTTAACACCCATTTCAAACATATCTGCAGCGGGCGCCATAGTCACATCAGCCATTTCAATATTAGATAATAGTTTACGTGTATGTTCAGAAGCACCAGCCTCAACACAAGCTTGATTTACAGACCCTAAGACAATATAAGCAGCGCCCATATTAAATGCAGCAATGGCTGATTCAGGCGTACCGATCCCACCACCAGCTCCTACACGCAATGGAACCTTATAATTAAACTTAGCTTGTAATTGGTCGCGTTGTTTAATGATGGTTGGTAATAGTGTTAAAAATGGGCGGTTATCTGTATGCCCACCAGAATCTGCTTCAGCGGTTATATCATCGGCCATCGGTACTGTTAAAGCCAATTCAGCTTGCAGAGGCGTGATCTTACCGGCTGCCAGTAACTTATCTAAAAACTTCTGTGGCGGTGGTGACATAAAGCGCTCAGCCACTTCCGTACGCGAAACCTTTGCAATCACTTTATTGCTAATGTTCACCGTACCATCGGGGTTTTGTGATAAACCTGCAACACGATAATGAACAATATGCTGAGTTAACGCTAAGAAAGCCGACGCCTCTACTGTTTTGACTCCTAACTTTAAAAAGCGCTCTACCGCGCCAGATTCTAATGCTTCTTCACTGGGTGCATGGATCAAATTTACGGCAAAAGGACCATTAGGTAATGCTTTTTGAATACGTTTAATAGACTCTTCAATAACATCAGGGACTAAACCTGCTGCACCGAATGAGCACAACATGCCCGCTTTACCCAATGCAATAACTAACTCGACAGAAGCAATACCATTGGCCATTGCTCCACCATGGTAAGCATACTTAACACCGTGTGCTTGCTTAAATTGTTCACTGCCTAATTGTTGAGGCGTTAAAGCTTGTGCAAAGCCGATCACCGTCTTAGCGTTTGTTTGTTGATTAGCATTACTTAGTTGATGGCAAACACCCACTCCTTGCTCTGTTTGTGCAAGGTACAGTGGTTTATCCACCGCTAATAATGCGGCTTTAATAGTTTCTTGTTTATTTTGTAAGCTATTTTCTGCCACTGCCCAGTTCCAATCAATGGTGTTGGCATTAGCTTCTAATAATGGGGTTTTAGTTGCTTGTGTCATAACTGTCTCTTTACGCCTCTATAATACTCAACACGATATCTTCAACTTGATAAATACGTAATCCATCTTTGGATAAGTTAGCATCACCTATAATGCGCACTTCCGACTCATTCTTAATAATCTCTTTAATATGAATATCTAAACTCATTTGTTTATTTAGCGGGGTTATTTGCCCACGGTATTTCCAAGCGACTTTTGTTTCAGGCGCAATAAAACGAGGGTTAGTAAACTGCTGCCCTAAATCATTTTTTAATGCATAACATTGTAATAATTCAATAATCGCTTCTACACCTAATGAGCCAGGCATCACCGGATCTTGGTGGAAATGGTAACGGAAGAACCAATCACTGGCGTCTATGGTACGTTGTCCATAAACATAAGCCAGTTGATGATCGCCTCCACCTTCTACTATGGTCACTTGATCAACAAAGTTAAGTTGACCACCTGCTAAACGATAAGCTGGTTTAGCGGGATCCACAGCAAATAAATTCAACGCTTTATTGGTTAAATCTAACTGAGTTAACTGCGTCGCCGGTGTGTTATGTGTAACAAACCAAGGCGCTGTGATTTGCCCGTTATCAATACCCAATTGATTAGTTAATGAATCGGCACTGAAGTAACCAAATACCGCGCCACCACGATAGATACATTGCCCTGCTACGCTTAATTCAAAACTAAAACTTTGAATAATCGCACCACCAGCCATACTGGTTGATAATAATACCGATTTATTAACAATGGTTTTACCACGTAAATCGATGCTGTTAACTATCTCGCCATGGCCATCTAAATTACGGAAATACAGATCTTTTTCTGGATATTTTAAGGTTGTCCCCATGTAAGCAGAGATGAAGCCATTAGGTTGTAATGCAATTTCCATTAATAACGAGTATGGCATCCAGTTTTTAGCACTGTTTTTAGTGAAGTACCAAGCATCTTCCGGTACGACGTATTCTGCGACACAACTTGATGGTGTTTTAAAATCCATACGTTGCCCTTGCACTTCCGTCACCTGCGTCACTACCTGCAGGTCTCCACAAGGTGTACGAGGTGGAGTACGGCCTTGGTAGACAGAAAAATCAGGTCCAAAACACTGACTAATATCACCCGTCGCAAATTCAAATAGGTGCCAAGGGGTAAAAGGTGTGGTATCGGGTATACGATTCTGTTGTTCAACAAATGGGGCAGGAAAGTGCTTGATTGGAACAACACCTTTATTTGTCGGTGCACTCAAATCAGACTCAACACGCATTAATGGACGTTTAATATGAGCAAAAGGATTAATCCCTCGCTCATCTAACAACCCAACATCACTGTGTGATACCACGCAATTACCTGCATTTGCTTTAAGTTGTTGTACAGACTCAGGTAAGGTCACAGGGAATGGGCTATTTTGGTCTTGCTCTTTAATCTCTACACATAGGTTTTTGAAATCAACCACTACTTTGCCATCTAAGATAATATCAATATTAGCTTTAATAAATGGACGTGGTGACATACCTATTGCGGTCACTTCCATACGATAAGTTAAGGTATTATGTTGTGGACGAACTTGACCACGACAACGCACGGTTTGTGCTTCACCAGGCATAGGTTGGAAACGCGCATTATTGACTTCACTATTCATGCCTAACCACAGCATAAAGAACATCGCCATTTGCCCACAACCTTCAGACATTAAAGATCCGGCCATCACTTGATCATCTTTAAAATGACATGGGAAGTACCAATGATCTGGTGCTAAGGTTTTTTGACCTTCTAATAACCCCAGTCCCCAATGCCCACCTTGGGGATCTATTTTAGTCACCCGTTCAATCATCAAGAATTTTTCAGAGGAAAACTTCAATGAAGGGTTTCTACCCTGTTGATCATAATTTTGACCAAAACAGCCTGCAATATCACCATCAACCAGTTTTAACATATCTTGGTAATTATATTGTGTTTGTTGGTTATTAATTAAGGGCGTAAAACAGCTCTTTTGTGCTTTATCTAATTGCGCTTGATCATTGGCAGTGCTAATGACCCCTTTACCATCTGCTAACTCTTCATCGGTAAAGAAACCAGCACAGCCATTACGCATAATGAGTACTTTTTTGTCGCCAACATAACAATCGTAATGAAAGAAAAATAACAACTGCTCGCCATTTTTAGCATAGGAATCAATATGGATCTCATAACGTAATGTTTCGCCGCCAAAGGCCATCTCTTCTAGGAAGGTTAACTCACAATCCAACAGACGATAAACTCGCTCGCCTTTGTTTTGAAAGTCGATACCAATATAAGAGATAAGCATTAAATCACATTGCCCTGACTCTACAGACACAGACCAAGGTATTTGCCCATCAATCAAAAAAGGCGCATCCATTGGAATGTCATACTCTGTAGTCATTGATGACTTTTTATATTGATGAGTGCTTGCCTGCAAATCAGTCACACGGCTCACTAGTAAGTAATCGGTAGTAGGTAAACGCACACGTCTTGAGTAGCTATCAATGACGCGGTATTGCTCCCCAAATACATTACCAATCTCCCCTTCTGCAAACTCTACCAATTGTGCAGTATCGAAGATCAACTGTTCCGGTTGATTGTATTGCTCAGTTAATTGTAAAGGTGAATAGTGATAACCACTTTGCCCTTTAATCTCAATTAACCCCGGCTGCTGTGGTGTTGGCTGCATTTGTGACTGTTTATTAGCATTTGTATTTAAGGTATTTAATTGCAGATCTTTATTTGCAACGGATTCATCCAAGCTCACTTCCTGAGTATTGCCTAAGGCCAACTCAGATTGTAACTTGATCAAGGTCGCTATCTGTTTTTCAGCCATAAAACGCTGGCGTAAAAAGGCTTGATGCGTTTGATGTTGCTGGGTAATTTGCTCACTTACCTGAGTGTAAGTTACTTGCTCAGCTTGCTGCGTCATGTGTTTTTTATTCATTGCCGCTTCTTGTCTATTATCTGTTACAGGGCTGTGATTTACTGCGCTATGTTGCGCAATCTCTGATCTATTTAATGGCTCACTCACAGGTGTTCTTGTATCTGTAAAATGCTTATTAAAGCTTTGTTGAACAGTCTCTAACTTCGCATCCTCTTTTAGTTCGTGGATTGCGTTAAAGATGGATTTTCCACCCAAAGTCACGGTTTTGATTAAGCTAAGTTTAGTGGTTGCCTGTGGTAATGCAGCGATCGCTTTCTGTGAATGCACATTGGATAAAATGAGATGTGCCACACTCATATCCTGACCTAAACCATGGACAGCAACATATTGATTCGCTTGCTTACTTGTCGGTTGAATCTGTGTATTGTGCAGAGCAATAACACTAGATAATAAGCTCGCCATACCAGACGCGTTATAACAATGACCAACATACTGTTTAGAAGAGACCAATTTAGCGTCTGGGTAAACCTGTTGCAAACTCGCTTGCTCAACGCTTAATTGTTGTTTACTGCCCACCGCAAAGCTCTCAACCTGACTAATATCATGCGCATTCAGGTTGGCAGATTGTAATGTTGATGAGATCAGTTTTATTTGGTGAACAAGTTCAGTTTGGTTAGCAAACAAGCAAGCTTCTATATTGCCGTAAACCTGCTCAGATTTAACTTTATTATCTGCCTTAACCACAAATGCACCTGCACCTTCACCCACTAACCACTGTATTTGTTGGTCTGGTGTTGCTGCAACTTGCGCCTGCTCTGAGACAGGTAAAAACTGTTGGCGTAGGCTAATATTTTCAAAGCTACCGGCTAAATCGACACTGGCGATGATCACACCTTCAAGGTCTGAGCTTTTTAATAAATTATCTGCTATATCAATACATTTATAAACTGAGTTTTCTTCACTTGAAACCGTAAAAGCAGGCCCACTAAAGTCCCATAAAGCGGAGATACGTGACGCCATAATATTACCGATAAAACTGGTATATTGGTTTAGCTGTGCTGGGTCATTAATACTTTGTTTACTGATATCAATTAATTGAGCCTGTTGTTGTTCACTTAACTCAATACCCATTTCCACTAGGCTGTTTTCAATTTGCGTAGCTAAATTCACACGGCCACGATATTGATGAAGATCCAACTCTAAGCCCATGGCAACAAGTACCGCGACTTTACCGCCCGCTTTTAAGCCTGCGTCCCTTGCTGCATTATCAGCCACTTTCATCATTAACAGCTGTTGCGCAATTAAACTATCTTGTTCATTGGGTGGGATTTTGAATCGTAAAAAATCGATATCAAATTCGCTGATATAGTTACCTTTAGGCGCACAGTTCAAACCAAGGTTATTAAGCACCGAAGTTTGTTGCTCAATACCTTGCCAGCGATGTGTTGGTAAGGCACTGAAACAGTGTTGTTTATTATTAATGGCCTGTTGATAAGCTAACATGCTATCAAGTTTCCCAAAATGACAATCCATGCCAACAATGGCCAGTTTTCTTACTTGATTAATTGCCTGGGTGTTTTCAACATATTCACTGTTTCCAGGTTGTAATACTAGATGGGCATTACTTCCACCAAAGCCAAACACACTCACACCCGCTGTTCTTTGTTGCTCCGACTCTGGCCAATTAATCGTTTCCGTTGGAATTTGTGCCGCTGAGAAATAACCTTGTTGGGTGCTGATCGCGTTATCAACATTAATGGTCGCAGGTATTTGACCATTATTTAACGCATAAATCGCTTTTGTCATACCTGGCATGCCAGCAGCTGTTAGCAGATGACCTAAGTTAGATTTAGCCGATCCTAATAATGGCTTATGTTGATATTCGCTGAAAAACTGCTCCATGGAGCTTAATTCAACCTTGTCACCTTTAGGTGTGCCCGTTGCATGACATTCAATATAATCAACCTGTTTAGGATCAACCTGTGCATTATGATAAGCCTCTTGATAGGCAAGCACTTGACCTTTGCTATTGGGACTTAATACAAACTCACCTTTACCATCGTTAGTCAGTGCACCACCTTTAATTACAGCATGGATCTTGTCGCCGTCACGTATAGCATCACTATGTCGCTTAAGCACCATCATACCAGCACCTTGTGCAGCAAATAACCCCTGAGAGTCTTTATCAAATGGAGCGTGTCGGTTGTTTTCTGGGAAGGCTTGGAAAATAGAAAAGCCCATATTCACAAATAATGAATCCGCTGCAGAAACAGCACCTGCTAACATCATATCTGCTTTACCTGAATGCAAATGGTCACAAGCAAGTTTAACGCTATAACAAGATGATGCACAGGCTGCATCCAATGCGAAGTATTGACCACCTAAGCCATTCACTTGCGCTAATAACGCAGCAGGATATCCTGCGACTAAGGCATTGTGAGGGTTAACTTTTTGTTGCTCAGCAAAGGCACTCAACGCAAAATTAGGATGAATCGTATGCTGTAAAGCAAGTTCAACAACCTGACGATAAGACTCCATAAACAGATGGTTTGATTGTTTAGTTGGAAACGATAGGTTCCCTAAAATCAAACCACATTGCTTTAATTGCTCAGCTTGCCAATAGCCTGCATCTTGTAAGGCACGTTTAGTGACGTATAAAGACCAGTGATGCAAATCATCTAGCTGCAATAAATCATTAGAGTTAAAATCGCTTTGCTCTACGTTCAAGTATTCCTGTGCATTAAACTCAAAGTCACGAATATACCCACCGTATAAGCAGTAATATTTGTCATTCTCACCTTTTTTACCTAGGTATTGGTCAGGATTAACCCCTAACTCATGCTCAGTAATGGCAGTGCGATTATCTTGTTTTTCTAATAATTGTTGCCAAAACTCTTCTGGCGCACTTGAGCCTGGAAATAGATTTGCTATACCAACAATGGCAATGTTTTCCATAAATACTCTCTATGATACTAATACGGTTTCAGCAATTTTATTAACAGGACGCACTAAGGTTCCTTTAAAAAATGGCTGTAAATTCACGGGATAACCTAGGCTGACTAATGTCGCTACGCTTTTGAGGATCGCAGTATAATCATCCGAATTTTTCTGATTAACTGACAAACAGGTTACGCTACGCTGATTATTCTTTAAAATACGTTCAATCCAAGTGCTTAATGATTTTCCTGCACCCATTTCAATAAAAACACGTTCCCCTGTGGCATACATATTCTTAATTAAACGAGGAAAATCAACAAACTCTGTGAGGCATTTACTGATACTCACAGCAATCGCTTTTTCAGTGATTGGCACAGGTAAGTAACAAGAGCTAGAAAATAACTGACACGCTAACTTTTGTTGTACCGGCAAGGAATACATCAATTGCATTCGCTGATATTCACTACGAGATAACTCACAATGGATGATGTTAGGGACATTCAAAGCAATAGCTCTAACACCTAGCGCTTGAGCTAGGGCAAGGCATTGGCTAGGGTCGCCAGCAATCACTAAACTATCAGCGGTATTTTGAATAGTGATAAAAACACGCGGAAAATGTGTAATAACCGATTTAACCTGCATCAACCCAGCTTTAATATGGTAGGACTCCCAGTTGTGTTGCTTGCCTTCATTAGCTTCACCCCATTCACTGTTCAAACGTTTTAACGGCCCGGCTAATTGCTCTGTAAATACCGGGCTATTACGTAATCGCTCACTTAATAAGTGTGGATTTTTCCAGCACCCTAGTGCTGCAAACATACTCACTTCCCCCATGCTATACCCTGCGGCACTAGTGGTATTTAATGCCAAACTACATTGAAATAGATGCGTTAATAAATAAGCATAACTGACGCCAGCTTCAGCAATATTTGCTAGGCTTGCTCTTAAGTTGTGTTGAGCTTGAAGTTCGACTTCACGACTAGTAGTAATATGTCTTGGAGTGATCAATTTATCCTGCAAACTATGGGCTAAATCAGGACTCATCTCACTCATCGCTTGATGTGAGTGAGGAAAAAGACGGAGTAGATCCTTGCCCATGTTTACATATAAAGCCCCAACTCCTGGATAAACAAAACTCAGTGGTTGTTTATCGGTTCTTGTATTAACTAACTGCGCACTGCAATAACTGCCAAGTGGAGTTTTCCATGCTTGTTGATTGTTAATCGCTTTTTCTAAGCCAACACAAGCTAGGTTAATTTGCTCAGTTAATTGCTGAAGTGAACTGGCTAATAACACCACACAATAGAATCCGTTTTGAGCGTTGCTTTCTGTTAAATAACTTGCACTTAGATGTTGTTCAAGCAGCGATTTAAAGCTCAGCCTTGATGATTCACAGTCTTGCTTTAAATGTGCTAAGTGCTCTATCAGTTGATCCACAGAAGCACTTTTAATGATAAAAGGTTTAAGCGGTTGTTGTGCTAAAAAGCCATTACCGTAGCTTGCTGCGACAGGCAGGTGCTTTTTTTCCTGTGTATTAACATTTGAAACAACGAATAGTTGATGTGCCTTTTTATCTACGAGACTAAGCAATAGATGTCTAGTTTGCTTTGATTGCTGTGGTAAATAACTGGTTGAGTCAGCTAATAGATAATAAGGTGAATTATTCCACTCTTGCTCTTGTTGCTTATTAACTAACGACTGACCGGAATAACCTAAACGATATTGTTGGTCCATACAAAGCACAGCCGAAATCAAACTTAATAGCGCCATAAACTGGGTATCTTCAGTGTGATAACAATCAAGACTGGTTAACAAGGTAGGCTTTTCTAATTGGCTAAGTTCGGGTTTATCTGTCGTCTCATTAAAACCTATATAAAGCAGTGCATGTTGATCAACTGATAGGCTGGAATCTAACTGATTCAAGATGATCGACTCAAACATCTCATTACTGATCGCATTGTCATCGCGAAAATGAGCAAGGTGTTTTTGTATTAAGTCAGTTTGTTCAGGCACTGGAGATGCGTTTTGCACACTACTTTGTGCATTAATATACGCATAACAATGACAAAGACTTAATTGCGATGCAAGATCTTGCCTAAGTTTATCCGGCGCAACTAAGATAGCGGCGTAGCTATTTAAATCACTAGCGTCAATGCTGATAATTAAACTTGCGTTAGATGATTGCTGAGAGCAGACATCAAACGCATCACTTAGTGTTTCACATTGAGTATTCTCAGCGAATTTTTCAGTTAAATGCCCTAGATCCAGTATTTGAAGATCGCAACACTGTATTAAATTAACTTGCGCTCGAGTTAGATGGTTATGTGTAAGTAATTTATCACATAACCTCTCTAACTCATGAATCGCAGTGTTTGCATGCTGGACAACAGCAGTTGTTAGCTTTTGACCTTGGTATAGATGGTAGTCAAAAGCATCAATATCAATCTGTTGATTGTTATTGCCTGTAATACTTACCTCTAACCCTAATACCGCTAACATGCTTAAGCGCTAGCCTTAAACAGTTCAGTTAAGCTTGGGCTACAGGTCACTTCTGCTGAAGTTATTTTACTGATCACTTTGTTATCTTTATCAATCAAGAGTAAATCACCAAATACACTTTGGCCTTGTTGCTTGGTGACTGTTAGTTGAATAAAGAAGTGCTCATCGAGTTGTACTTCTCGGTACACATCCCAACTCTCTGTACTGGTTGGCAAACTGCCTGTACCTAACTGTTTATTCGTCCAGACTAATAAAGCCTGATAAACCAGATCATTAGCAGCGACATTGGTTTCAGTTAAGTCAAATTCAGCATGGTCACGATTAGCTGACTTTTCGATGGCACACTCTAATAACAACCCAGTTTCATCGAGTTGATGAATATGTTGAATACCCTGTAAACTTTGACCATGGAACAAGCTACCATCAGCATATAACTCAGCCGCTTGTTTTGATTGTTTATTCATCAATGCTGGTAATACCAATGGGCATTCAGCTAATGGTAAGCCATTCTCTAATGGTTTAATCAAGGTCACTACACCTTGATAATGATAAACAGGTTTACCTTGAGCATTAGTACTGCTTACTAATACTTCTACGTTTAACTCGTTAGCTGACTGCTCAACCAATTTAGTATCTAATATAAATTGTTCAGCATGTGCGCCATTAAACACCACACCTTTAAATAATTTAAACTTTTTCACCCCTTGGTATTGATAATCAGGGTATTGCTGTTCACAGGCTGATTTTAACCAAGCCATGGCACAAACCGTTGGTAAAACACCTTGTCCATCTATTTGATGGTCAGAGATTAAAAGGTTTTCTTGATGATTAAATACTTTAATAACTTGGCCTTCAAGCTGCAGAGGTTTATTTTCAGCCTCTGTACCCGCCATATCAGTACCAATCACAATCTGTACACAACGATTGTCTGCAGCCGCTAATTCACTCGCTAATAACTTAGCACCAGACTCAAGGGGAATAATGTACACACCACGTTGGTCAAACATACGTTTTAATTCAGCGGTAACCATACCGCCATCCCAAGGCCCCCAGTTAAAACTTAATACCTGAGTATTAGGATAAAGCGCCTTAAAGCGGTATGCCGTCTTATTTAGGATCTCATTGGCAATCGCGTAATCTGATTGTGCAGGGTTACCATAGAAACCCGCCGCCGATGAAAACATAGCTAGGTGTGCTAATTTTTCCATTTCACAACATGAAAGTAATGCCGCTAATCCATCGATTTTAGTGCTATAAACCTGTTCAAACTCACTTAATGTTTTATCTTCAATGAATCTATCGGCCAATACACCTGCGCCATGTATAACGCCGGTAATATCTCCCCATAACGCAGTGATTGGAGAAACGGCAGCTTGTAACGCTTGTTGATCACATACATCGGCAGCAACGTACTCAGCGATTCCACCAGCCTGTGTAATAGCTTGTAAGGTTTGCTTAATCTCTCGATTAGCCAATACCGCGTTAATTAACTGCTTCACTGATTTTGGATTAGGTTTTTGTCCACTGTTTATCAAATGCTGCATGGCAGCTTTTTTAAGTTCAACATCGGAGTCAATAGCTAAAGACCAAGACGCTTCATCAGCTTGGTATTGTGAACGACCTAACAGGATAAATTTTGATTGGTACTGCTTTGCTAGTTCGATAACACAATGTGCTGTCACCCCTTTTGCACCGCCACTGACTAAAAAAACAGAGTCTTGATTAATGGACTGACCAAGCGTTAATTGATAGCTATCGGTTTTTTCTGCCACTAACGTTAAACGGCCATCATTGTTGTAACCAATTTCTGTCGGTGAAGTTGCTTTATCATTAAGCTCTGCCACAACAATCTTCGCCACTTTAGCTGTAGTGTATTTACTTGGTAAATCTACAATTCGACAAAAAACCTGACGCCACTCTTGTGCTAATGTTTTTACTAAGCCAGACAGTCCACCCTGTACTAAGTCAGCTTTAGCTTCAAGGTTATTTGTCGCAAAATCACCACCTTGGCGTGTTATCACCAAAAATGATGAACGGGCTTCATTATTGAATTGATTTAATTTACATAACTTCGCTAATAAGAACGCCAGTTGTAAACCTTGTTTAGCTGACTGCTCAAACTTAATACCAGGAGCATTAGTTTTAGGATGTAAATAGATAACAGATTGCCACTCTTGTGCCGTTAAAATTTCCACCAGCAAGGTTTCATCAAGCGCAGGTAAATCTACAAGTTGTACTTGTTGAGCAAACTGTTTGGTTAATTTAACTTTTACCCAATGCGGAGTGAGTACCGTTACTTGCCAACCAAGTTGGGTTAATTCATTAGCGGTTAACACACAACTGTCTAAACCATCATTAACTAATAATAATTGTTTACTGCCAGTCGTTAGGTTGTGCACACTTGAATCAATACATTCAAGTGTAGCAAGCTTTTTTATCGCCACCGTTGCACTAGGAGCAGGCTCAAAGCTTGCTGTTAATGGCGCGTAGGATTCATTTGTCAAGGGTTTAACATTAGCCTCTTGTGAGGTTTCAGCTTGCACTGAATGCATATAATTAACAATTTCAGCTAAGGTAGACATTTGTGCTAATTGTTCAGCATCTAAATCTGGTAAGGCTGAGATTTGGTCTTGCACTCCACCTAAGATCTCAACACGTTTAATAGAATCTATACCAAGATCAGCTTCCATATTCATGCTTAGCTCTAACATTTCCGTAGGGTAACCGGTTTTATCAGCCACTACTGCTAGCATAGTTCGTTCGATACTTTCTAAATCAATAGCTTGCGTTGTTGGTTTCGCTGTATTTTCGTCAACAGTGCTGCCCCCCACCACAGAATGCATATAGTTCACAATCTCTTCTAAGGTGCGCATTTGTGACAATTGCTCTGCATCTAACTCGGGTAAGTCAGTGATTTGATCTTGTACTGCTCCCAGAATTTCAACACGTTTGATAGAATCAATACCTAAATCTGCTTCCATATCCATACTTAACTCCAACATCTCTGTTGGATAACCCGTTTTGTCTGCCACCACGGCTAACATGGTTTGTTCAATATCTTTTGAGCTAACGCGATCAGTTGTTGTGATTACTGGGTTTGACGTGACTATTGTTTCTTGAGCAGGTGCAGCGTCTCCCATTACCGAGTTCATATAAGTCACGATCTCTTCCAGGGTGCGCATTTGTGCTAATTGCTCTGCATCTAACTCGGGTAAGTCAGTGATTTGATCTTGTACTGCCCCCAGAATTTCAACACGTTTGATAGAATCGATACCTAAGTCAGCTTCCATATCCATGCTTAACTCAAGCATCTCTGTTGGATAACCGGTTTTATCAGCTACGACGGCTAACATGGTTTGCTCAATATCTTTTGAGCTAACACTATCAGTTGTTGTGATTGCTGGGTTTGACGTGACTATTGTTTGTTGAGCAGGTGCAACGTCCCCCATTACAGAGTTCATATAAGTTACGATCTCTTCCAGGGTGCGCATTTGTGCTAATTGTTCGGCATCTAACTCAGGTAAGTCAGTGATTTTATCTTGTACTGCCCCCAGAATCTCAACACGTTTGATAGAATCGATACCTAAGTCCGCTTCCATATCCATGCTTAATTCCAACATCTCTGTTGGATAACCAGTTTTATCAGCCACCACGGCTAACATGGTTTGCTCAATATCTTTTGAGCTAACCCGATCAGTTGTTGTGATTACTGGGTTTGAAGTGATTATTGACTCTTGAGCAGATGAAGCGTCTCCCATTACCGAGTTCATATAAGTCACGATCTCTTCAAGAGTGCGCATTTGCGCTAATTGCTCAGCGTCTAATTC
>NZ_QOCB01000004.1 GCF_003318165.1 Psychromonas sp. B3M02 | reverse complement strand
TTAATACAATTGGTATAAGCAATACATTAACCAAGCGATATAACCTCATTTCTGGTTGATGGAAGCGAAACATCATATAAAATCAGAAAGTTAAATCATGTAATAGACAATACTGCTAGTTGTGCGTAGTTCAAAGCAAATTATTAAAGCAATAACGGGTATTGAGAGATAATTTAACGCACAAATAGCGGTGTTAACTCGCTTTTCTTATCCAGTCTTGAGGTTATATAGAAGGTAAACCATTAATTTAAACCACTCTCTTTTCCCTAGTAACCTCTCTTTTGTTAATTATGACAATAATATTTCAAAAAAATTATCAAATTATTACAATTGAAATATTTCTGTAATATTTTTCTGTTTTAATCGCCGCGATGTAAATAAAACAGATTAAATAATTGAGTAAAACCACTTCAGTAATAGGCGTGAAAATGATGAAAAATGAACATAACAACACTACATTAAACCAGTATTTAAATTGGGCTGCCGTCCTCTTTTTAGTCTATTGTATGTTAGTTGCTGTTAGCAGTGTAAGTAGTGGTTTTAAGCTATTTTCAGGTGGAGCAGCAGGAGCAGCTGAAATATTTCAATTTGCTAGCAACCCACTAATTGCACTTATCTTAGGTACATTAGCCACGGCATTAGTACAATCATCTTCAACGGTAACTGCCGTCACTGTGGGCCTGGTTGCAGGTGGCTTACCCATCTCTATTGCAATTCCATTAATCATGGGTGCCAATATCGGCACAACCATTACTAACTCTATCGTATCGATCGGCCACGTTCGTAATAGTGATGACTTTAAACGCGCCTTTAGTGCCGCCACTGTACATGACTTTTTTAACTTAATTGCTGTACTTATCTTCTTACCACTAGAATTAATGTTTGGTTTATTAGAGAAAATGGCCGGTATCGCTTCACATTTACTAGTTGGTAGTGCGGATATGTCGCTAAAAGGCTTCAACTTTATGAAACCTCTCACTAAACCCGGTGTAAATATTGTGTCTGATATCGCTTCTATAATACCAGGCAAATTTGCAGGTATTGCAATGGTAGTGATTGGTGTTTCACTTATCTTATTCTCAGTGACTTTCTTAGGAAAAGTGTTAAGAAAAGTATTAGTGGGTAAAGCTAAAGCCATCTTACATAATGCATTAGGCAAAGGGCCAGTAGCAGGTATTACTTCAGGTGCAATAATGACAGTGATGGTGCAATCTTCTTCTACCACAACCAGCCTGATGATCCCTTTAGCTGGTAGCGGTATGTTTACTACACGTCAAATATACCCATTTACTTTAGGGGCAAACATTGGCACGACCATCACAGCATTATTAGCTGCAACCGCTATCTCGGGTGAAATGGCCGAGGCAGCATTAACTATTGCTTTAGTACACTTCCTATTTAATTTGTTAGCCGTTATCGTTATTTACGGTATTCCGTTCCTACGTGAATTACCTTTAAAAGGCGCAGAGAAACTAGCAGAAGTCGGCACTAAAAATAAATTCTTGGCCTTTGGTTATGTGATCGGTACTTTCTTTATCTTACCAGGGTTGATTTTAATTGGTGTCCGTTAAATGAGACTAATACCAACCACACTAAGTAACGGATCTATTTTACTTGTTAACATAATTGATTTAAAAAACATCTAGGTAAACTCCCAATAAAAGCGACTCAATGAGTCGCTTTTTTGTATTCCCCAACCTTGCAGACAAATTAACCTTTCATTAACCCATTTATTGCTATTATTTTATATACAATAGACGCAGGTTATATAAATAGAGGTTGTTCATGGATATAGATAAATTACAGTTATTATTAGTCGAGGATGATATCGACTTAGCCACCGCTGTAATTGATTACTTTGAACTAGAGAAAATCCAATGTGACCATGCCGCCAATGGCTTATCTGGCTTTAATCTAATTAAATCCAATCATTACGATGCGGTTATTTTAGACTTAAATTTACCTAAAATGGACGGTCTGACGGTGTGTGATACGTTAAGAGCCGAGGGCGTTGACGTGCCTATTTTGATGTTAACAGCCAAAGATACACTAGATGACAAACTACAAGGCTTTGCCAAAGGTGCAGATGACTATTTAGTGAAACCTTTTGCCATGGAGGAGTTAATTGTACGCATTAAAGTGTTATCACGTCGCAGAAGTGCACAAGCAAAAAAATTAATCATCGGCGGTTTATCCTTAGACAATGAACAACAGATAGTCACTCGAGATGAACACCGTCTCAAACTATCACCTATCAGCTTTAAGATTTTAGAAACATTAATGTTAGCTAGCCCTAACCCCGTCAATAGAGAAAAATTAATACAAAGTGTATGGGGAGAAGAGCAGCCCGACAGTAATAGCTTAAAAGTACATATGTTTAATCTCAGAAAAGCCGTTGATGGACAAGGTGAAAATAAACACCCAATTAAACTTATCCATACCCTAGTGGGATATGGATTTGTGTTAAAGGAAGAACAAAAGTAATGAAAATAAAGCCCAGTTTACGCCTCTATTTTTTGGTAGTGATGATCATTACAGGCATCACGACTATTACACTCATGTCTATTGTCAGCTTTAAATATTTGATCACCGGATTAGATTTTTCAATACGTAAAGAAATGCGCACCCAAGCCTATCAACTTCCCGTTTCTGCAGGCAACCCGATCAAGCTTAATAACTTTATTATCGCGAGTACTTTTAATGATTTACCTGATTCAATAAAAAACAAAATCGATGAAAAAGAGATGGAAGTCGGTAAACTCGTTAAATATATTGAAGGCAGCCCATTATTTTCACCACCTAAGGCTGGCTATTTTGCGATGAAACTCAAGCGTGATAATGAAATACGTTTTGTGGCCACCTTGTTTTTTTCTGAGGTCGATAAACACTCGAAAAGCGGGTTATTTCCTCCCTTTAAATACTTAGTCTTAATTGCCATCGCTGCTATGGCTCTTTTTGCTTTAGTTCCCTACTTTATTTTACGTAAAGTCACTAACCCCATCGAAAATTTAATGACTTGGGCTAAAAAACTCAATAAACAGCAGTTAACTCAACCCGCTCCTGACTTTCACTACAGTGAACTGAATAGCTTAGCTGAAATAGTAAAATCTAGCTTAAAATCAGTACAAGAAAGCTTAGAGAGAGAGCAGCAGTTTTTAGGTTATGCGAGCCATGAGTTACGCACACCAATCGCTATCACCCGCACTAATACAGAACTATTGCGCAAGATGATTGAAAAAAATATCAGTACAGAGAAACAGTTACAGGTATTAGATCGTATCGAGCGTGCCAGCTTAAATATGACTAACCTGACTGAAACCTTGC
The DNA here is from genome assembly GCF_003318165.1 of Psychromonas sp. B3M02. Classification (GTDB taxonomy): domain Bacteria; phylum Pseudomonadota; class Gammaproteobacteria; order Enterobacterales; family Psychromonadaceae; genus Psychromonas. The sequence continues at coordinate 20,374 of NZ_QOCB01000004.1, read as the reverse complement.
TATGGTTAAATCGCCAAACAGACAAAACGGTGCCATTAAGTACGATATCGCTTGGGCAACTTACCCAACAACTACTTAATGACTTACACTACCTATTAAATGGCAAAAAAGTACAAATACAGATACAAACAGATCAAACAGAGCAACAGCTACCCGCAGTATTATGCAGAATCATCATCAACAATTTGCTCCGAAATGCATTACAACATACTAATGAAGGTAAAATCATCATCACCCAATCTGCTCATCAGTTAATTATTCACAACCAAGACTTATCTGAAAACATGCTAGAAAATGATTTAGGCTTCGGTTTGGGGTTAGAACTAATAGAGCGTTTAGTGAAACACTATGAATGGCAATACAAGAATGTCGCTAAAGATAACGGGCATTATGTAGAAATTAACTTTGTCTGAATCAATAAACAAAAAAAGCCAAAACACCTAGCGGTCTTTTGGCTTTATAAACATTGTTTGTTCAAAATAAAACGTGATTAATTCACTAACGGCGCCAAATCAGCAGGACGGTAATATACCGATTTTAAGACCTTACCTTTACGCACGAGCTTATTTTCTAACTGCACATCTTCAGCACATTTAGCAATAATAAAATCACCTTTAACACTGTCCGTTAATTGCACACCCTGCTTAGCATAAAAAACGACGGTATCGTCGAACTCTTGTTGGTTGCGGCATACCTTGCTCATGTTACTTGAGTGCACTTCATTCCAGCAAGTAATGAAATCAATATCACGCTGTTTAGCAACATTTAAAAACAGATCAATTAAGTAAGAAATCGCTAAGTTATCTTCAACTTTTTTATCACCTAAATGCACCAAACGTCCCATCAATACATACACACTATCTACAATAGCGTCAGCTTGCTCAACTTTATCAGGTGCTTCAGCTAACTCAGTTAACTCTTCGATGATTAATGAAGTGTGTAATTCATCGGCTTTTTCATCCATGCTTTCAGGTGCATCACATTGTAGATCAAAAGTTTCTCTAAACTGCGTAATATCCGTATAAAGCTTGGTGTAAAGTTCAGTCGTTAATTGCGTTAGTTTCATGGTATTTCCTATCTGTAACAGCGTCATAGCAAAGTCTAAATTTAGCGCCCTATTATAGACAGGAAAAGTATTTAAATATATGGATTACGCTGCGCTATAGACTAATTTCCCAGCAACATAGGTAGATTGGATATTACGCTCATCGCCTAACATCATTAACGCAAAGAGTTTATCTTGTAGATTGTTTGAATTCTCAAGGCGTAACGCTTGTAGGTCAGTTGCCGCCCAATCTAATACAATAAAGTCAGCCTCTTTTCCGGGCGCTAAATTTCCCACTTTATCAGCCATGCTCAACGATTCTGCACTGCCTAAGGTCGCCATATATAACCCTTTAAAGACGGAAAGCGTTTGCCCTTGTAATTGCATAATTTTATAAGCTTCACTTAAAGATTGCAGTTGAGAAAAGCTGGTACCTCCCCCCACATCAGTTGCTAAGCCAACTCGCACTTTAATATCATCAGCTTTTTCTAGGTTAAATAAGCCACTGCCTAAAAACAGGTTAGAGGTGGGACAAAATGCAATCACCGAGTCACTGTCCACCATGGTTTGCCACTCTTGATCAGTCAAGTGAATACAATGCGCAAAGACACACTTATCTCCCACTAACCCGTAATGAGCGTAAACATCAAGATAACCAGCACGCTCAGGGAATAATGATTTTACCCATTCAATCTCATCTTTATTTTCTGAAAGATGCGTTTGTACGTAGACATCAGGGTATTCAGCTTTTAACTTACCCGCCATGGCTAATTGCTCTGGTGTAGAAGTAGGTGCAAAACGCGGGGTGATCGCATATTGTAAACGGCCTTTATTATGCCATTTATCAATTAACGCTTTAGACTGGTCATAACTGGATTGCGCGGTATCTAATAGGTAATCCGGCGCATTACGATCCATCATCACTTTACCCGCAATCATACGCATATCTATTTTATCCGCTTCTTCAAATAAAGCATCGACGGACTCAGGGTGAACCGTCCCGAAAACAAGCGCACTGGTTGTGCCGTTCTTTAATAGCTCATTAATAAAAAATGTCGCTATTTTTTGCGCATAGGCTTTGTCTGCAAACTGTTTTTCTGTTGGGAACGTATAGGTTTCTAGCCACTCTAATAGTTGTTCACCGTAAGCGGCAATCATCTCTGTTTGTGGATAATGAATATGCGTATCGATAAAACCAGGCATAATTAATTGCCCACGTTTATCTTCTAATTGAGGATATAAATCTGCACTTTCTTGTGAAAATGCAGTCAATGAACTGACTTTGCCATTTTCAGTAACCAAAATACCATCGGCAATGTATTGGTATGCGTCTTCGACATTATCAACTTTTGCAGGATCATTAAGGAAGTGTAAAAAGCTCGCGCGGATAGCTGTAATAGATTTTTGGTTCATAAAATTCGCCCATAGTTAAATTGAGATTAAAAAAAATAACTATGATTTTTGACCTGTTTTTAGCAGGCCCTTGTTCAAGGGTTTTTATTATTAACAACCGAAAATCACCAAAAGCTAAGTTAATATAGCCAATTTTTTTCAAATCTGAAAGTACTAATTGCATATTATTATCATCTAAGAAAACACTCTTATTTAAAATATAAATAAAATAAATAACCATAAAAAGTTAATTAATTCACAGCTTTGTCATTACAAAGAGTAATGATATAGCTATAATAAAGGCCCACTAAGGAGGACCCATTGCCCAACATCGCTTTAAAGAAAGACGGAAAATTATCGTTTAAACTCACCCACCATATGACACAAGGGACGTTTAGACGCATCGATTTATATTTTTCTTTACCAAAAGAGATGGGCATTAATAAAAACACCTTATCGGAAAGTGATTACTTCAATGCAGGCATAGATGGGCGCCGCGCTTACCATACTCATGGATTGCATTTACCACTGTTACATCGCCGTTTTGCAAGCCGAATGAAACGCTCAACCTCAGAATACAAAAGCAACCTAAACATGTTTGCTTACCAATATATTTCAGCTTTAGAAACAGATGCCAATGAAGTGATTGCAATTGGTGAAAATGAAGGTCTAGAAGCGTTTTATGAATCTGCCACTGAGTTAGCAGAGCACTGCTTAGATATCTTAAAAAAGCACCGTGGCCACCACCCTAAAAGTACTAAGCTTAACTCGATTTATGAAAATGTAGATAACTACTTATCTTGGTTCACCGAACAAACGATTCTACGTATGTTGGCCAAAAAACCACGACAAAGTGCTTTTTCAGAGACTCGCTTATCGCTACTTGCGATTTGTGATACTGAAAGTGAATACCGTAAGAAAAAAGGCTACAACTCTGACTCAACCTTAAAAGATCCTAACCGTATCGCCAATAAAATGCGTTTATTACGTCGTTTGATTGAATACAGTGTTATCTTCAAAAGCAAAACTATCGTCCTGGGTAATATCACTCGTAAGGTGGTAACAGGTGTTGCGACTGCGTTATTAATGAGTGTGGTATTAGTCTTAATTATCAAAACCCAAGGCGCCTTTAGTCAGTTAACCGCATTGATGGTCTTTATACTATCGATTATTTATGGCGTTCGTGAAGTCTTTAAAGATGACTTTAAGAATATTTTGTGGCGTTGGATACGTAAGGGTAAGCCCAAATGGGCGCGCACTTTGTACGACTCAACCAATCAACATGAAATGGCCAAACAAAAAGTGTGGTTAGATTACACCAGCAATGCAAGGCTGCCTCACCAAACCAAGGCCTTGTTAGCCGAACGCAATACGCAAAATAAACAAAGTGCGCAGCTATTACATTATCGTATTGAAAGCCGTATCAGTAAAAATGGCTTTCAAGCTGGCTACGATACCATTGAGGAGAATATTTTATTTAGCTTACGCCCCCTAACTCGTTATGCAGAAGGTGGTACAGGTAAGGTATTTGAGCGCTTAAATGCGACTAATAATAAAGATAAAATACAAAGCACAACCATTGAAAGGCGCTACCAAATCAACATCATTGTCGCTGTTGACCAAGGTCAGTATTTAGAGCAATTTGAACGCTACCGAATCACTTTAAATCGTTCTGGTATCGTGGAAATAGTAAAGGCGGGAGAAGCAAAAATTAAAGACCCTTCGGATAGAAAACGTCAATCCAAACTCTCTTCGTTATTGCATATCAAGCGACGCACCTAACTTATAAAGAGTCGTTATCCAATATCGGATAACGACTCGATACGCTAAAACAACCAGGGTTGTAATGGATTTTCTAAGCTGATCCCTTTACTGCCCCAACGGTCGATACTATTCACCTGTAAAATATGCTCAAACTCAGGCAATAATTGTTTCAATTGAGCAGAGACCTTTCTAGTGGTTAAAATCCACAATTCTGGTGATTCTTCAATTAAGGCTTTTAACTGCGCTTTATCTTCAGCTGTCCAGTTCAATGCTTCTTTGAACTGGCGATCGACCACAAACAGTTGATTCGCCGAAGCAAAATCTTCGAGTTGCTCTGAGAGTAATACAACTGAATCGATCCCTTTATCGAACAAAATACTTTGCTGTTGATTAATCAACTGACGGATATCAACCAATAATTGTTGCTGGTTTTTTTCAATGACCTGCTGTTGTTCTGGCCAAATACGTTTTAAATCATCACTGACAATACTCGACATAGTGCTCAAGTTATTAGGGTTAAGCCAAGCATAAATAGACGTGTTACCACTGCCTAATTGTACTGTTGCAATGCCCTTTGCTCTTGGTGAAATTGACTGAGAAGCATCCACCTCAATCATCTTAATATTCCCCTGTCGCGCATAAGCAAAGAGTGGGTCTTGAGGCCAAAGAGAACGTAATGTAATCGCCACTGTCGCTTGTTGAGCTTCAGCCATTACTTTGGCTTCACCTTTTGTTGCAAACCAATTACCTAAACGCTCAATACCGTATCGCTTAGGTGCAAGGTAAGTTGTTGTAACTGGCGTCCCCTTCATTAACTGAGTCGCTAACATGTAGGTCACAGGCGTTGTTGTAAGGATATCTTTGGCCATTACCTGACTAGGTAAGAACATGCTTACTGATAGCATTAAACCGGTCACAGATGGTAAATAAGTCATTTTTTTCATCGTTATTTTCTCCCTACAATACGCGTAACCGTAGCGATTAAAAAGAAACTTGCAGACACTAGAATGATTGATGCACCAGATGGAATTGACCATTTGAGTTCCATTGGTAATAAGGTACCAATAATGCAGCTTAAGGTAGCAAGAAAAGAGGATAGCAATACAAAACTGCCCATACTTTTAGTCATTAAACGAGCAGTAGCACCTGGAATTAATAACAATGCACCTACTAGCACTGCTCCCACAATTTTCACAGCTGCTATTGTGACAAGAGTAATCATCATCACAAACAGGTAATCGTAAAAGTGAGTATTGTAACCGCGGACTTTGGCAATATCAGGGCTGATAGACGCCAATAAAATACGATTAAAAGTAAACATTAACCCTACAATAATCAGTAAACAACTTAGACCTAGCACCAATAAATCAAAGTCTGTTATAGTTAATATAGAGCCAAATAATACATTCTCTAACATGTGGATATTAATTTTACGCGCCACATACATTAACAACGCAGCACCACCAGCTAAAGCAACCGCAAGGAATACACCTACTAGGGTATCGTAAGGCACAGCGGTACGATTACGAACAAAATGCAATAACAGAGCAAAGATCATGCAGAAACAAAATAAACCAATAATTGGGTTTTCTGGTGGTTCGCCTAGTAACACCCCAATTGCAATACCAGTTAATGCTGCATGGCCAACCGCTTCAGAGAAAAACGCTAAGCGTTTTGCAATAACCAGCGTCCCCAACCCACCGAGTAAAGGCCCAACTAACAGAGCAGCCACCAAAGCATTAATCATAAATGCATAACTGAAACTTTCACTTAACCACCCTGCTTCCGCGCCTTGGCTTGCCAATAAACGTAATGTATCCATTATGAAATCTCACTTTTTTGCTGACTTGAGTGGTGACGATAATGGTTAAATAGTCGCTCAATTTTACTTGGTTTTAACACCTCTTCCGCTTGACCACTTTCTAATAACATACCATTCACCACGTGTACCGTCGCTTGTAAACGGCGAACGGCGCTGATGTCATGATGAACAATCAGAATAGTCTTCCCCTCTTTCACCAAGTCATTAATTAACGCTTCAAAATAACGTACACCTTGTTCGTCCATACCATTGGTTGGCTCATCTAAAATAAGTAAATCGGGATCATCTAATAAGGCTTGTGCAAACAACACACGTTGTTGCTCTCCACCCGATAACTGTCCCATGCGGAACATAGCACGGTCTTCCATGCCTAATCGAGCTAGTTGCTGTAATGCTTTTACTTTATGCTTTTTATTAAAATTGAAAAACAGCGGTGAGCGACTTTGATTTAATAAAATAAAATCCAGTACTGTCAGCGGTAAGCTTGGCTCAAAAGTGGCTTTTTGCGGTACATAACCGATCTTGCCTTTACTTTGTTGCCATTGAAATTGAATATCGCCTTTAAAAGGGGTTAACCCTAATATTGAGCGTAATAAGGAAGTTTTCCCTCCGCCATTCGGCCCCATCACTACATGGCATTGGCCGGCATCTAAGGTTGCGCTGACTTTTTCCAAGATAATATTGTTTTCATAACGTAAACTAACGTCATCTAATACGATAGCGGGCCCCATTACTTACTACCTCTGTTCGCTGCAGTGTATTTCATAGCTTCCACTAATGTATCTATATTTTGCTGCATTTCGATCTCTACTTTATCTAATCGATAAGCACCATGAGTCATGTGTGAGAAACGGTATAATTTAATGCCCGTCTCTTTTTCAATAGTATCCACGTAACGATTAGGCATATTCAATTCATAAAACAGTACATCAATACCCGATTCACGAATCTTTTCGATGGTCTCTTGTAGTTGGCTAGCGCTTGGTTCAACACCATGAGCAGGCTCAATAACGGCAGATACTTCAACACCAAACTCCTGCAGAATATAACCGTAGGCATTATGTGTGGTTGCGACCCTCATACCTGCGGTATTGATGTCACTTAATTCGATCATCGCTTGATGCTTCATTTTTCTAAATTTTAAGGCGTATGCTCTGGCATTAGCGCGATATAACTTAGCATTATCAGGATCAATTTTGCTCATTTCTGTGGCAATGGTATAAACCTTTTGAATCGTAGTAGATACCCCAACAAAAGTGTGAGGGTTTACGACACCTGTGCCTACTGATTGCCCCATTGCTGGTAATAAAGGCACATCTTTATTGGCTTTAACCACGATTAAGTCATCGCGGTTAGCGGCTTTAATCACTTTTAAGGCAAAGTCATCGTGACCGATACCATTGACAATAATCACATCCATCTGGTTTAAGCGACGTAAATCATTAGCTTGTGGTTGATAGTTATGTGGATTAAATCCTTCGTCAACCAATGGCAATACATCAACATGGTCCCCCACTACCGCTTTTAGGTAACTAAAGTAGGGTTGCAGAGTAATACCGACGGTTAATTTCTTGGCATAAATTGAGGTACTACAGACCAACAACAAGAAGGTGATTGAGAGGCGTTTAAACATGATAATGGTCTCGCTACTAACAAATAAGGCCAACATAATGTGGCCTGTATAAAAATAATCAATTAATGGTGGTGTGCTGTCTCTTCAACGTCATCACTAAAAATAACTTGTATCCAACCAGCATCAATAAACTGCTCAGTGGATAACACTGTTGCATTGTCTTCCGTTGACGCTAATGCAGGCAACAGACTTGCTTGTTGTGCTTGGTCAAACCAAATATCCACTGCTTGACCTTGACTATTCAACAAATAACGAGTGCCATCTGTAACAGGCTCACTTTGATAAACACCCGGCGCTACTAATAACCATTGATGCTTTCCTTGGTGATCCCAGCTTTTATCTTTAACAAAAGGCGCTAACCAACCTTCCTCTAACTGCGCTATTTCAGGCCATGCTTGATTGGTTTCATATAAATAACGAATCTCCTCATGAGCAAGTCGCAGATCGGCAATCATAGCTAATGGAGGAGGCGCTAAATCAGAAATAAATACCTGGTGTTTAGCCAATGTATGATGGCCATCGTGAACACTATTAAAAGGTAATAATAAGCTACCAACAATAAGAATAAGGGCACATAAAAAGGCAATCCAATACCCTTCATGTCCCCTATTTTCACTAATAACGGATTGTGTGATCATTTTTCGTTAATCTCTACACCATCTACTTCAACTGGGTATTCGTGCCCAGAATCAAAGACGATATAAAATTCATCAACGCTAAGTGTAAACGTCGCAATGGAACGTTTGTCAGTTTTTACTTTGGCAATTAAGTTGTCGTCATAGTCGTACATATTAACGGTAGAATTCGTTGCTTTACTACCATCACTGTAACCAGCCTGGCATTCGATAAGGTCGCCTTTTGACCAGCACTCCATCAACGGATAATGGGCTAATGCTGCGCTACTAGTAAATAGCAAGCCAGCACCGGCTATACTATTTACGATGCGCTTAACCAATGCCACTAAGGTAGTACCGCTTCAAAGGTTAAATGAACAGAAACATTCATATTGTCTGCTAATGGGTTGTCAGCAATCGGTGCTTTATGTGTTGCTTTTAATAGGTAACGACCAGCCACTTCAGGTGTAAATTCAATAAAGCCTTGCTCGTCAGTCACCACATCAATTTGCTCTTGCTGATTACGGTATAACGTACCATCTCGTGTTATTTCAGCTTTTACACCCACTTGTGGTTTACCGTTAAAAAATAGCTGAAAACGTACAGGCTCTGTAGCCACAATGTCTGCAGGGTTAGTTTCTGGCTTTAATTCTAGGTATGTACCTTCTAATGGGAAAGGCTTTTCACTTGGTTTACCGACAGTAATGTAAGTTTCAGCGCGAGTGTAAAATAATGTACTGATCACATCTCTTGCACCTTCAGGCAACAAGGCTGCACGATCTACTTTACTAGCTCGTAATCTTTTTTGCGTATCGCGCTTGCCGGCTTTGTAATGCGTTACATAACTTGGAAAGTTATTGACTTGTACGCGATGCGTCCCTTCCTCAGTAAAATGAAAATCAAAGACAGAACGACGCTTACCACGTAAAACAGCATCTGGTCGCTCTTGGCGCCCATCTGGCATAACGATGCGTGCATTTTCAGCACCGGCAGGTTTATCTAATACAAATGTGCCATGGGAAGCGGTGATGTCAAATGCTAACCAATCGCCACCTTCTTTAGAGATAGCGAAGTGCGATGGCATAATCCAACGAGGATGGGCATTAGCTACTTGCGATAGCGTTAAGCCACCTAGCATAGCGCAAGCAACAGCAACAGTACTTATTTTTTTAGATAACATCAGTGTCTCTCTTCTTTTCATGAATTTAAAAGTAAATTTATTGAATATGGTAATGTAGGTTAATCAAGCCAGTTTCTTCAGTGGGCTGTAAACTCAGCTTAAAATCTTGCTCTGCAAGTTGTATTTTTTGACGTAGGTAATTACGCCCACCATGTTCACGCACTACTTCTACGTAGAAGGTATAATCCCCCTGCTCCACACGTTTCCCTTGCTGATCTAACCCATCCCATGAAAAGCGGTACTGGCCAACAGGTCGAGTTGCAGAAGTAACAGCATCGACGACGGCGCGATCATTACGGCCTACTTTACGCCACCAACTTCTTAAATCTTTTAACCATTCATCTTCACCAACCCATAATTGGATAGTACGTACCGGTTGGCGTTGCTTATCTTCAATCCAAACGGCGACATAAGGGCGCGCATAGATGCTCGCTTCCACAGTAGGAATAGTAAACTCAATGTCCATCACAGCCTGTTCAGGGATAGCCTTAGCATTTACCCAGTTAGGTAAAATGAGTAATGCACTTAATACATAAAACACTCTTTTAAATTTCATTGTTAACTCTCATTAAGGAACGGCAAATAGATAGATTAATAGGGTTACTACTGAGCCAAAGGTCATCCATTTCAGGCCTAAACTAAAGCTCTTCTTTTTCGGCACTAATAAACACACACCCGTTAAAGCAAAAAACACCATTAAGAAGCCACTAATATCAATAAACCAAGCCCATACTTGGCCACTATTACGGCCTTTATGTAGATCATTTAATACTGCCACGACCCCATAATGTGTTGATTCTATTTCAGCTTCTCTACTAACGAGATCGATAAATACAGTGCTATTAAAGCCGGGGCCTTTGTAATCTAAAGAGATCTCCCCTTCGAGTATTTCCCCTTCTTCGATATCACTAAAAATGTGCATTGAAGAAGGAGTACCTGAAAGGTTTGCCTGGCTACTAAGGTAATCCAATAAACCTGACTTATTGACGCTCAAACGACTACTTTCGATACTAAAAATAGTATCAGGGATAACTAAAAACTGTTGTTCAACCTGCGGAGTATCACTGGTATATAAATGAGGACGATTTAAGGTGATACCGCTAATTGCAAAGAATAAAACAACCAGCAATAAAGCCATTGAAACATAGATGTGTAAGCGTCTAGCCCAAAGTTGTACTTTTTTGTTTTTTAATGAGAAAACCATGAAAAAAGATCTTAATTAAGGAGCTGCTTATTAGGGATGCAAATGTAATTCATTATCATTTAATTAATAAATAAATTTACATTCTTTACATTTGAAAATTGAAGGCAGAAAAACGACAAAAAATATTAATTGCTCAAAGGGTAAGAATAAAAAAGGGGTTATTTTAAACACTCTCTTATATTTAGAAGAGAGTGTTTAGCGAAAACAGCGTTATTGAGGGGAATGGGTCTCTAAATTGGCGTACTGCTATAGGAAAAACAGAAGCAGAGGTGCAATTTTACCTAACCTCTCACTGAAACTATAACCTTTACCATGTACGGTTCTTATATGTAGCTTAGATAGTCCTGCATTAGACATTTTGCGACGAATATTACTAATATGAACATCTAAGTTTCGATCAAACATCGAAAGCTCTTTCTTCAACACTTCTTTCTGTAATGTCGCTTTAGAGATGATATCCCCCTCTTTGCTAGTCAAGTATTGCACTAATTGCTCTTCAGTATCGGTAAAGGGTAAACGTGATATTTTAGAAGAGAATTGCTGACTGCAATGAGTAAAGCTAGCGCGTTTTTTTTCTAATGCGACACGACGAAGCAACACATCCACATGCACTATTAAAGCATTGTCAGAAAATGGTTTCATTAAATATTGATCGGCACCTGCTTGTAATTGTTCAAGTAACACATCTTGTTTGCCTACTTCGCTTAATAACAAAATAGGAACAGAAAAATCTTCATAAATATTGGCGATCAAATTTAAAGTCGCTTCAGATGTGGAGCTATCATTAATAATAACTAGGTCTGCACCTTGTTGTGCTAAGAGGTTAAGTACATTGTCACTGTTACCTAAGCAAGTTACTTGATGTGAAGCTTTGATCAGTACTTTAGTGATCAAAGGTCGGCTTTCAAGATCCGTATCAACCACGACAATATTAGACATAACAATCCTTTGCAAATGAGAATGAGTCGCATTCTACTTCTTGCGTGATGTTTTATCAATATATCATTGTGGAGATCTTGATAGAAAATGAGTGTTTTTTGCTGAAGTGATTTGTTGGAAGTGTATTAAAAGCGACAAAGCTTCGCAGACATTAACATCTACGAAGCTTTATTATTTAGTCATTAACCTTAAGGCTGGTTAATTAAGCAGAGATAGCAGCGCTATTGACTACTTGCACATCACTGCGGCTTAGTGCATTTAGCACCGCTTGCATTGATGCAGTAACAATATCATCACAATGCGAAGCCGCGCAGTAACGTTGCCCTTGGATACTTATTTGAACATAAGCCATTGCCACTGCTTGCTCATTTTCTGAGCCTGCCGTACTTGGTAAAGCATGCTCATTGTAATCAAGTAGCACAATATCGTGACCGATCGTAGCACTCAACCCTTTTACAAAGGCATCTAACACACCTTTACCTTTACCGGACAACCCAACTTGTTGCCCTTGTGTTTGTAATTTAGCTTCTAACGTATCAACACTACCTTCACGGTTTAACTGATAACTTTCAATATTTACCGCATGGTTAGGATTTAAGTAGGTATTTGAGAAGATCTCATGAATCGCTTTAGGCCCTACTTCCGCTTCACTTTGCTCTGCAAAAGCTTGAATATGAGGACTAAAATCAACCTGCATCCAACGTGGCATTTGAATACCGTAATCTTGCTCAAGTACATAAGCAACACCGCCTTTACCTGATTGACTATTAATGCGAATCACTTGTTGGTAATTACGCCCTAAATCACGAGGGTCGATAGGTAAATATGCCACTTCCCAATGTGCATCAGGATCGTCTTTACGTTTTTCAGCATCAATGCTCATACACTTATTAATCGCATCCTGGTGGCTACCTGAGAAGGCAGCAAAAACTAATTCCCCTGCATAAGCGTGACGAGGATGTACTGCTAGTTGCGTACAACGTTCAACCGTCGAAATAATGCGATCCATATCTGATAAAATTAATTCAGGGTCGATACCTTGACTGTAAATGTTCATCGCCATGGTCACAATATCCATATTACCAGTACGCTCACCATTACCTAATAACGTACCTTCAATACGGTCAGCACCCGCTAATACACCTAACTCGGCAGCGGCAACACCACAACCACGGTCATTGTGTGTGTGTAAACTAATTCTTACTGAATCACGATGACTAATATTGTCGTTGATCCATTCAATTTGGTCGGCATAAACATTTGGCGTTGACACTTCTACGGTAGCCGGCAAGTTAATGATCACTTTTCTGTCTGGCGTTGGTTGCCATACATTAATTACCGCATCACATACTTCTAATGCGTAATCCATCTCTGTACCAGTGAAACTTTCCGGTGAATATTGGAATAACCATTGTGTTTCAGGCTGTTGTGCAGCCATCTCTTTTACCCATTCAGCACCTTGAATAGCAATACCTTTAATTTCATCACGTGATTTTTTGAAAACTTGCTCGCGTTGCACGGTAGAAGTAGAGTTATAAAGGTGAACAATGGCTTTTTTAGCGCCTTTTAATGCTTCAAAACTGCGCGCAATAAGTGGCTCTCTCGCCTGCGTTAATACTTGGATCGTCACGTCATCTGGAATATGATCTTCTTCGATCAACTGACGTACAAAATCAAAATCAGGTGCAGAGGCAGCAGGGAAGCCAACTTCAATCTCTTTGAAACCCACATCAACTAATAACTTAAACATTTCTAGTTTTTGGCTTGGGCTCATTGGCTCAATCAATGCTTGGTTACCATCTCGTAAATCTACACTACACCAATCAGGTGCATGGTCGATTACCAGATTAGGCCAACGTCGATCATTTTTTTGAATAGGTGCAAAAGCACGGTATTTTTTATGATTGAAGCTAGATGCTTGGTTATTATTGGCTGACATAAGACATTCCCTAAAAACGATTCTTTAATGGTTACTATTTGTGGGTATCATACTAAGAAATTAAAGATAAAGATAAAAGAATTAGCGAGTTGGCTCAGCATGGTAAGATTGTTGCCACCCGTTCCCGGTTAGGAACTTCGCTCGCTATCCATGGTGTAAACTATAGCGAACTTTTTAGAGTGAATGATTGCAAAGTCACCATTAATAATAAAAAACATTGCAACAAATAACTACCATTGGGTAAAATAGTAGTGAATAAATACAATTGTAGGAATATGTATGCAATCCATCGTGAAATTAGACCGTATCGACAAACAAATATTGCAACTAATGCAAGGTAATGCGCGTATCAGTAATTTAGAATTAGCTGACAGTATTGGTTTATCACCAACACCTTGCTCGCGCCGAGTGAAACGCCTAGAAGAATCGGGGATCATCGATAAACATGTGACCTTACTAAAAAGCGCTGCCTTGGGATTAAACCTCACGGCCATGATTGGTATTAGTATGGATAGGCATACTCCTGAGCGTTTTGAAAACTTTGAAACGTCGGTAACCGCCCTACCAGAAGTATTAGAATGTTTAATTGTCACCGGGCAATCTGCAGATTTTTTATTAAAAGTGGTGGTGCGTGATATGCAACATTATGAGCAGTTTCTATTAGGTCATATTACTAAATTAGAGGGCGTAACCGGTGTTCACTCTAGTTTTGTTTTACGTGAAGTATTAAAAAAGACTGCATTACCATTAGATTAGCGTAACCTTTTCATACAAAATTATATTTTAAGTTATTTATAAGGAACAATAATATGTCTGCCACTTTAGATAAAATCATCGTAAACCCGACTAAAGAAGCAACCTCATGCGTTATTTGGTTACACGGTTTGGGGGATTCTGGCGCAGGTTTTTCACCTATTGTTCCAGCATTAAAATTGCCACAAGACCACACTATTCGTTTTGTTTTTCCACATGCCCCAGAGCAAGCAGTAACCATTAATCAGGGTGCTGTGATGCGTTCTTGGTACGATATTAAAAGCATGGACCTACATAACCGTGCCGACCTGACAGGTGTTATGGAGTCAGAACAACGTTTACATGCACTGATTCAAAAGCAAATTGATAGCGGTATTGCAGCAGATAAAATTATATTAGCCGGTTTCAGCCAAGGTGGTGTGATCAGTCTATTCTCAGGATTACGTTACCCACAAAAATTAGCAGGCGTGCTTGCTATGTCTTGTTATTTACCAAGCCCTGATCACTTACCAGCAGAGTTATCAGTAGCCAATAAAAACACACCTATCATGCAGCACCATGGCGAACAGGATGAAGTTGTGCCAGTTCAAGCGGGTAAAATGGCTAATACATTATTAGTTGATGCAGGTTATCAAGCGCAATGGCAATCATATATGATGCCACATTCAGTGGTTGCAGAGCAGTTAGTGGATATTGCAGCGTGGATCCAAAAGGTATTAAAGTAAACTATTCCTAACGCCCCGAACTGACCTTATTGTTATTATCAATACAGAAATCGGGGCTAATACCAGTCATACTAGTTAAATGATTATTTTAAGTTCGTAGACAAATAATCGATCAACAAGCGTATCTTAGGTGATAAATAACGGTTCTGGGGGTAGACAGCCCAAATCCCTTCGGCAGGCTCCCTGAACTGATCTAAGATAGTCACTAGCTGCCCAGATTCAATATAAGATTGCACGTAATAATCAGGCAGTTGCACAATACCAATGTCTTTTAGAGCAGCATCCACTAAGCTTAAACCACTGTTACAGCGTAAATTACCTTTTACTCTTATGTTTTTCTCTTTACCCTGCTCGATAAAACGCCAATAGTCACGCGTCCCCAATAAGCAGTTATGTTGTTTTAACTCAGATAAAGAGTGTGCTTCACCGTGTTTTTGTAAATAAGCAGCCGATGCACAAACAAAATTAGAACGTTGACTGAGCCTTTTAGCGATTAAGCTAGAATCCTGCAACTGCCCTAACCTGATTGCCACATCAAAACCACCATCAATTAAATCAACACGGTTATTGGTTAACTCAGTGGTCACTTCTATTTCATTATGTAAAGCAACAAAGTCATTAATTAACGGTAACACTTTCTGTTCACCATAAGTGACAGGCGCTGTTAGTTTTATCTTACCTTGCGGGTTCGCTTGTAAGTTTGTGATCGCTTGCTCTGCATTAGTTAACCCATCTAATAAGTTACGGCAATGCTGGTAAAACAATTGTGCTTCTTCTGTCAGCGAGACTTTACGTGTTGTGCGATAAAAAAGTTTGACCTGTAAGCGTTTTTCTAAGGCGCTAATTTGCCGACTAACCTGTGCCGTTGATATATTGAGTTGTTTAGCCGCAACGGAGAAACTATTCGCTTCTGCGACTGCCACAAACTCATTAATTCCTTGCCATGACATTGTTACCACCTAGTAAAAGTAATTTTCATTTTAGGTAGATTATCATTATTGTAGAAATAAATATAATAGCTATCAAATAATGCAATACCAATTATAGTAAATACAGAGCTAAGTATTTTTCTGGGAAAATGGTCTATTTTAACCATTCATTATTATGATTGATATTTTTCACGTTTAATTGGAGCAAATATGACAGATCAATTCATTAAATCAAAAGCAGCTATCGCATGGGGCCCAAATCAACCATTAGTGGTTGAAGAGGTTGATGTGATGTTACCACGCAAAGGCGAAGTACTAGTTAAAGTTATTGCATCTGGTGTTTGTCATACTGATGCATTCACTTTATCAGGTGAAGACCCAGAGGGCCTATTCCCAGTTATCTTAGGTCACGAAGGTGGTGGTATTGTTGAGCAGGTTGGCGAAGGCGTGACTAGCGTGAGTGTTGGTGACCACGTTATTCCACTATACACAGCTGAATGTGGCGTTTGTAAGTTCTGTACTTCAGGTAAAACTAACTTATGTAGTGCGGTACGTGAAACTCAAGGTCGTGGTGTTATGCCAGATGGAACAAGCCGTTTCTATAAAGACGGTCAACCTATCTTCCATTACATGGGTTGTTCTACATTCTCTGAGTACACGGTATTACCAGAAATTTCATTAGCTAAAGTAAACAAAGAAGCACCGCTTGAAGAAGTTTGTTTATTAGGTTGTGGTGTAACAACCGGTATGGGTGCTGTGTTAAATACGGCAAAAGTTGAAAAAGGCGATAACGTTGCGATCTTTGGTTTAGGTGGTATTGGTCTATCTGCAATCATTGGTGCAAAAATGGCAGGTGCAAATAAAATCATTGGTATCGATATCAATGAAAGTAAATTTGAACTAGCTAAACAGCTAGGTGCAACTGATTGCATTAACCCTAAAGATTACGACAAGCCAATCCAAGATGTGATCGTTGAGATGACCGACGGCGGCGTTGAATACTCATTTGAGTGTATCGGTAACGTTGATGTAATGCGCAGTGCATTAGAATGTTGTCACAAAGGTTGGGGCGAATCTGTCATTGTTGGTGTTGCTGGTGCAGGCCAAGAGATTTCAACTCGTCCATTCCAATTAGTAACAGGCCGTGTATGGCGTGGTACTGCATTTGGTGGTGTTAAAGGCCGCTCTGAATTACCAGAGATTGTTGAACGTTACCTAGGTGGCGAATTTAAGTTAAGTGACTTTATTACTCACACCATGCCATTAGAAGAGATCAATACATCATTTGATTTAATGCACAGTGGTGAAAGTATCCGTAGTGTTATCCACTTCGACCACAAATAAATATCTTATTTATGGCTAAGCACTTATTAGCGCTTAGCCTCCTCATTTTTAAAAGGGCTATACAATGATCCTTGAAAATATCAGCAGTAATAAACTTTTTGAAGGATGGCACAAGCAATATACTCACCCTTCTTCTGTATTAAACTGTGAAATGCGTTTTGCCATCTATTTACCACCTCAAGCTACCAGTAATACTCCGGTGCCAGTGATGTATTGGTTATCAGGCTTAACTTGTAGCGATGAAAACTTCATGCAAAAAGCCGGCGCACAAAGATTAGCAGCTGAATTAGGCATCGCAATTGTGGCACCCGATACGAGCCCACGTGGCGAACAAGTTGCAGATGATCAAAAACAAGCTTATGACCTTGGCTTAGGCGCAGGTTTTTACCTTAATGCCACACAAGCTCCATGGAATAAGCATTATCAAATGTACGATTACGTTGTACATGAGCTACCTAAGTTAATCGAAGCGAACTTCCCTGTCACATCACAACGCGTGATCAGTGGACATTCAATGGGTGGTCACGGTGCATTAACCATTGGCTTACGTAACCCAAGTTTATACACCTCAATCAGTGCATTTAGCCCTATTTGTAACCCAATTAATTGCCCTTGGGGACAAAAAGCATTTACGGCTTACTTAGGCGAAGATCGCGAGGAATGGAAGGCTTACGATAGCTGTGAAATCCTCTCTAGTTTATCTGAGCATCAACCTATTTTGATTGACCAGGGTAGCCAGGATTCATTTTTACAAGAGCAGTTAAAACCAGAGAACCTGTCTGCACTCGTCAATAAAAAGACCAACTACTTTCAACTTAATATGCGCGAAGGTTACGACCATAGCTATTACTTCATCAGTAGCTTTATAGAATCACACCTGCGTTTCCATGCATTAAACTTAGGATTACTAAAAAAGTAATTCAGTTTTTGTGCCTCCAGTCGATAAAGTAAAGGTAGGTAGTTGCCTTTACTTTCATCTCCTCCTCAGTCTGAAATAAAACAACGTAAATCCAAATACAATTTTAGCTCTCACTTTTTAGGTAGTAGTGGTAAAGTCTAAACACCGTATTTCACAATAACTTTTATACTATAAGGATTTAGTTTGAATTTATTTAGGAACTTAACGTTATCATTTAAAATATCTGGCTTGGTGCTATTACTATTATGTGCCCTCTTATTCATCTCCATTAACCTAGTTAATAACAGCAGAGAGGTGGTTAAAAATATCACGCTCGACTCAGAGATTTTACAGTTTTACTCACTCACCAATAACCAATGGAAAGAGATCACTAAGGCTTATCAAGACTCGGAAGAGATGGGCATGAAATTTTCTGCTCGAGCCATTGAACAAACACAGTTAGAAACATCAACCGACAAAGTAAAAACACTGTTAACAAGTTATCGTGATAATTTATTGAAGATTAGTCCGACGCTTGAACATCAATGGGATCAGCAACTAGCATTACCCCAAGATCAAGGTTTAATCGTAGCCCGTGACCAACTAGTCATGCAGGTTAAGCAATTAGAGAGCGCTTTATCTGACTTAACAAATGTTTGGTTAACTCAAGCTACCTTTGTGGCACGTAAAAAAGCAGAAAAAGCCGCACGCTTAGCTTTTCCTCCCATTTTGGACAGCATCGAACGCATTAATAATATGCATGGCAAATTAGTGAATATTCGAGCTAAGAACATCATTGAAAAAGAAAATAAAATTATGATTCAGTCAATGGTACTAGCCGTGAGTATCTTCTTTGTTGTCATCGTCATCTCTTTTTTAATGATTAGAAAACTCAAAACAGACCTACATAGCATTGTATCTGCCACTTCATCATTAGCAGAGGGTGACCTTAGTAACAACATTGATGTCGGTGATAATAAAGATGAGATCAGCGAGATTAAACGTTCTGTTTCTTCAATGACTAACAATTTGAAAGCTATTTTCCAGTCGGTAATTGCGATGGCTAATAACTTAAATGATTCAACCAATGGTTTGCTTAAAGATAACCAACAAAGAATCGAAGATGCTGAGTTTCAACGCAGCAGAATGAGTACCTTATCAAACTCTGTAGATGAACTTTATGGTGTTTCAACACAACTTGCTGAGCATGCGGATAACGCAGTTGCTAAGTCAGATAATGCTATTGAATCCGCACAAAAAGGTAAAGGGATCGTTCACGAGACCATTAATTCCATTGAGGATTTAGCCAACGAGATTGAAAACTCTGTGTCGGCGATTCAGCAGTTAGATACTGAAGCCGATAACATCACCAATATTTTAGAAGTGATAAAAAGCATCGCCGACCAGACTAACCTATTGGCGTTAAATGCAGCGATTGAAGCAGCACGAGCAGGAGAACAGGGCCGAGGTTTTGCAGTGGTAGCCGATGAGGTTAGAAACTTAGCCCAGCGTACTCAAGATTCTACCGGGGAAATACAGGTCACATTAGAAACGCTAAAACGCAGTACTTTGAGCGCAGTCTCAGTGATTAATAATAGCCATAATAAATCATTACAAAGTGTTGAGCATGTAGCAAATACAGGCCATGTGATAGATGAAATCAATATTTCCGTTGAGCAGATTAAAGATATTTCTAAACAAACCTCTAGTGCCTCAATACTACAAACCACAACCTTAGATGAAATACGCACAAATGTAAGAGAGGTTAATCAAGTGAGCGAAGAGAATAATAATCGCGCTCAGGTTTCTATGGCGTCAGCCTCTTCATTGTCAGCATTAAGTGAAGAGCTGCTCAACTCGGTGAGTTATTTTAAATTAAAATAATTTTACTGATGAAAACAACCATCTAAATTAGACATAGATAGCAGTAAGTTATCTATGTCTAGCTCTATCCCCCCTGTTTTAAATTAACTTATACCAATTGTATTAAATAACGGATCTAAATTTTGCGCCGGAAAAATGGCTTAGTTTGAGGCGTAAGTTGATGTAAATTGTTGTTTCCTATACGAAACTTACAACGAAAAATAAGTTGTTTTAACAAGTAAAATAGATCAGTTACTTACTATGATTGGTATTATCTTCAGCTTATTTAGTCATCAATCCTTCATCTTATACCTTTATTTTACTCACCAT
>NZ_QOCB01000048.1 GCF_003318165.1 Psychromonas sp. B3M02 | reverse complement strand
CCTTTATCTATCCTATTGGGAATCGCAGGCGAACAAGCTATATATTTATTTGTATTTTATTTATGGGTCATCTTAGGAAATGGATTTAGATTCGGTATCAATTATTTATATACATCACTTATAGTAGGGTTAGCCAGTTTTATAACAACTATTTATTTGAGCGAGTATTGGCAAAACAATCTAAATCTCTCAATTAGTTTATTACTTATAATCACATTAATCCCATTATATTCAATCTTTTTAATTAATAAACTATATTCAGCAATCAATATGGCTGAAAAAGCAAATCAGGCTAAAAGTCGATTTTTAGCTAATATGTCTCATGAATTAAGAACGCCTTTGAATGGTGTGCTAGGAATTAGTGATTTATTAAAAGAGACTAAACTTGAAGATGAACAGCGTAGTTTAGTTCATACTATGCAAAGTTCAGCCAAAATATTACTGGGTTTAATAGAAAAAGTGCTCGATATCTCTAAAATTGAGGCAGGTAAAATAATTATTTCAGAAAATACTTTTGATCTTCATTCTGTTATTAATTCAGTTATGGCGACACAAAAACTGATAGCAAAAGCAAAGTCACTAGAGATAAAGTCTTCCATCGCAAGCAATATCCCCTACATTTTAATAGGAGACCAACAATATCTCCGCCAAGTACTTGTTAACTTAATTGGTAATGCCGTCAAGTTTACCGACCAAGGAACCATCATACTAAATATTGAAACAATAACTCGCACAGAGAAATCAACCACACTCAGATTTGAAATCATTGATACTGGTGTAGGGATTGAAAAAAGTGCATTAAATACTGTTTTTAATGATTTTACCCAAGTCGGAGAAACAACAGACCGTCATATTGGTGGTTCAGGATTGGGTACGACCATTTCAAAAGAGTTGGTTGAGCTGATGGGAGGAGAAATTGGGGTTAGCAGTGAGCTAGGACAAGGCTCGACCTTCTGGTTTGAACTTCCTTTTAATCTGACTCCGAACCCTTTGAAAAAAATAAATAATAGTAACTTATTAATTTTAGGCACGCCTAAAACTCAACAAACGATCCAATTATTCTTAGATACCTGGCATATAAAAGCGACTTTTTCTCAATCAGCTGAACAAAGCCTCACACTATTATCGCAAAGCTTAATCCAAAAAAAACCTTATAAAACCATTATTATTGATAGTTTAAGCTTACCTTCAATCACATCGCTGAAACAATTTTTAGACAGTGTAAAGGCAGAAACTGATGGTACAAACTTTTCTATTATTTTACTGGCCCCGCCTTCACTCCTTTCAAGGTCAAATACAATTAAAAACAGAGTGACTAGAACAATAGTAGACCTACAGGATAATAGAGAAGTCTTTAATGCTTTATATTTTTGTTTAAATAAGAAAGCTCAAGAAGCCACTAATATTGTCTCATTTAATGAGTTTTATGCTGCACAAGAAAATGCTAAGCAATTAACCATTTTAGTCGCAGAAGACAACAAAGTTAACCAACAAGTTATTGCAGGTATTTTAAAACGTGCAGGACATACCATTATTCTTGTAGATGATGGAGAACAAGCTTTAGATGTGATTACTAAACAGTTTGATGAAATAGACTTATTTATTGTTGATAAAAATATGCCTAAATGTTCTGGTGATGAGGCGATTAAAGCACTGCAATTTATAGATACCAAGAAGCAATTACCAGTGTTCATGTTAACCGCAGATGCAACTACGGACGCTAGAAAGCTTGCGCTGAGTTTAGGCGTCAATGAGTTTTTAACAAAGCCAATAGATTCACATGACCTATTAGAAAAAATAGCCGTTGTATCTCAATCTATACGACCAAAAACTCAAGCTGCATCGTCAGTTTCTAAAATTAAAATAGATAAAGTAAAAAGTATTGAGCCATCACCAGTTATTAACCATGAAAAAGAGATTGAGAACCAGTGGTGCAATTTAGATACGCTCAACGAACTATTTGCTTTAGGCGAAGATCATCAGTTTATGAATCAACTGATTGCTGGTTTCATTAAAGATGGTAACAAACATATTAAACACCTAAAAACAGCCTGTTTTAATGATTACTTACAATTAAGGGAATCGTTACATGCCCTTAAAGGTGCTGCAACTGAGTTAGGAGCCGAGGGGTTGGCAGAAATTTGTGCAAAAGGAGAATCTTATAAACCTTACGACCTTAATAGCAATAAACTGTCAACTTTAGTTAAAGAAATAGAGCTCACCTATAATAAAACAGTAGAAGCTCTAAATGCTATTTTAATTAAAAATTCACCAGAATAAATATAACTAGTAAATTAAGCTTATTTTACGTTTTGACGCATCACTAATTTATTCATCATTCGCAAGTCTTTATCATTTATATTTAATGCTGAATCAACCCATATTTTTGTTATATCAATTAATTCTTGATATGTAATTGGATCGATAATATCTTTCACTTTTCTTATCGCTTGATAACTATTTTCCCTCTTATCTGCAGAATTAATATAACGGTAAACTTCCATCTCCCCCTCTCCTTTTTTAGCTAAAATGTCAACAATACCGAGATCAAATAACTCTTCAGCAGAATATAATTTTCCACTTAATATAATTGCTTCTGCTTTTGCTTTACCAACTTTTCGACTCAATAAAGAGTAAGCTCCCATGCCTGGAAATAAGTTAAACAAGACCTCTGGCAAGCCCATCTTTACACCTTCTTCAACAATTAATAGATTACTTGATAAAGCAGCTTCAAACCCTCCACCTAATGCATCTCCTTTTACTAAAGCAATAGTCGTTAATTCTGATTCAAGGTGGACGATATTATTGTAAAGAACATCAATACATTTAATAGCGTAATTTAATAAACTATCTTTATCACCAACTTGAATCAGTTTTTGAAATACTGCTAAATCCCCTCCTAAATTAAAAATACCTTCAATATCCGAACTAAGTATTAAATAATTGTATTTTTGTTGCAAACTAGCTTTCATTTCTAATTTAACAAAATCCTGATATTGATTTATTTCATCTAATAATTGAGCGGTAAAACAAGGACGAGGACTTGCGTGCATGTAATACCAACCTGCTTTATATTTCGCATCATAATAAACCGATAATTGAGAATATTGGTGTTGCGAAGATACCTTTTTATTAGATGTTTGTAGTTCAGTTACACGTGCTAAATTATTCATTTTTATATTTCCTTTAAAGATGTTTAATCGACCCAAACTATTATTTGAATCGCACATTTATCTGAATTGACAAATGCACTTAAAGTGTACCAATATAAAATGCGGTTAAACTGACCAATATTGACGATATATCAATTAGTTACTTTAAATTTATAGTTTACTTTTTCAACAACACTTTTTCTTAACCATCTCTTAACTCGCTATTCTTTAGCATCGTAATAATTATGCTGTTTACTTGATACAATGATTAATGAAAGCATCATAAGCACATGATAAATAGTCGTTCAATGATACGTTACTATTAATAAATGCTACTTATGTCGCTGATATGTATTTCACCGAGCTCAAAGACTTTCATAATTAATTTGCTGATACCTTTAATGCCTTATGGACCCTTTACCCATGAAAAAAACAACTAAAAATATGTTAGCTATCGTGGTCATTGCCACTATTCTAATCATCGCTAGCGCCCTGTATTTTTTTAATTCAACACCACCTGAACAAGGTTATGCTACGCAGCCCGTACAGCGAGGGAATATTGAAAATAGCGTACTGGCAATAGGTATGTTACAAGCTTCTAAATTAGTGAGCGTGGGTTCACAGGTATCGGGGCAAGTTATCAGTTTACCTGTGCCCCTTGGCGAGCATGTTAATAAAGGTGACTTAATTGCAGAAATCGATAATTTAACGCAAAAAAATGCGTTAGAAACGGCAAAGGCCTCTCTTGCCATTACCAATGCCGAATATAAAGCGAAACAAGCACAAATTACGCAAGCGCAAAAAGCCTTTAATCGTCAAAAATCGATGTTTAAAGATAATGCTAGCTCTAAAGAGGACTATGAAACTGCTGAAGCTGATTTAGCGGTTTATAAGGCAGAGCTGGATCAATTAAAAGCAGAACAAGTACAAGATAAGCTCAGCATTGCAAGTGCGGAGTTAGACCTAGGCTATACGGTAATCAAAGCGCCAATGGAAGGTGTTGTGGTTTACAACTCTGTAGAAGTAGGCCAAACCGTTAATGCTAGCCAAACGACCCCCACTTTAGTCGAATTGGCAGACCTCAGTAAAATGACCATACAAGCACAAATTTCCGAAGCAGATGTCATCAATACACGTCCAGGTCAAGCTGTCTATTTCACCATTTTAGGTCAACCAAACAAACGTTATGAAGGTATTTTACGCGCTATTGAGCCAGGCCCAACCTCAATGGATGGTGACGATAGTGACATGGAATCCAGTGATTCAGACGCCATCTATTATAATGGCCTTTTTGAAGTAGCAAATCCAGATGGTGTCTTACGTATTGGCATGACAGCACAGGTATCCATTGTATTAAATAAAGCGGACAACGTACTTTTAGTGCCTTCACAAGTAGTACAAAAGCGACCAGGTCGTCCAGTACGTTACCAAGTACCTATACTAGAAAACGATCAAGTAACCTATAAAGATGTGCAAGTAGGCATCAACAATAAGATTTATACAGAAGTAACCGAGGGTTTAGCAGAAGGCGAACAAATAGTAGTTGGCTCCGCGGCCGCGAACTCCCCATCACGCACACGTAAACCGCGTTCACCAATGGGGTTTTAAACCATGGATAATCCTCTATTAGCGATCTCTGGCGTATTCCGCTCCTTCGCAGCGGGAGATCAAAAACTAACGGTATTAAATAATGTTAATTTATCCATTAAACGTGGCGAAATGGTCGCGATTGTTGGCGCATCAGGCTCAGGTAAATCAACCTTAATGAATATATTAGGTTGTTTAGATAAACCTAGCCAAGGTAGTTACTTTATCAATGGCCAAGATACCTCTCAGATGGATGCTGACCAGTTAGCTCAACTGCGTCGTGAGCATTTTGGTTTTATTTTTCAGCGTTACCATTTATTAGGCGACCTAAACGCTATTGAAAATGCAGAAATTCCAGCTATTTATGCTGGAAAAGATAAAAGTGAACGAGACAGTCGCGCACGTGCACTTTTAACTCGTTTAGGTTTAGCTGATCGACTTGACCACAAACCGGGTGAATTAAGTGGTGGTCAGCAACAACGCGTCAGTGTTGCACGTGCGTTGATGAATGGTGGTGATGTTATTCTTGCCGATGAGCCTACGGGTGCTTTAGATAGCCAAAGCGGCGATGAAATGATGAAGTTATTACAGGAGCTGCATCATGACGGACATACCATTATCTTAGTTACACATGATATGGATGTCGCTAACTTTGCAGATCGCATCATCGAAATCAAAGATGGTGTGATCATCAGAGATGCACAAAAAGAGCAGATTAAAACAACCAATACCCTGCCTCAACTTGACGCTGACAATAACAAAAATAATACCATTAGTCGTTATGTTGAAGCCTTTAAAATGGCTTTATTAGCCATGTCATCACATCGTTTACGTACCTTTTTAACCATGCTCGGCATCATTATTGGTATCGCTTCTGTAGTCTCTGTAGTGGCTTTAGGGGAAGGATCACAACAAGCCGTATTAAAAAACATCAGTGAGATGGGCACCAATACTATTGATGTGCGTCCCGGATCAGGCTTTGGTGATCGACGCTCAAACCTAGTACGTACGCTAACTTCATTGGATAGCGATGCACTCAAAAATTTAACCTACGTAGATAGTGTCACTCCATCAATCAGTAGTTCAGGCACGATCCGCTATGCAAACCAAGGTGTATCAGCCAGCTTTAATGGTGTCGGGGCAGATTATTTTCGTGTTAAAGGTTATGAAATTGCTGAAGGGCAATTCTGGGATGAAAGTAATGTAGCAAGTTTATCGCAAGATGCCGTCATTGATGATAACACTCGTAAAGCACTATTCTTAGATGAATCAGCAATTGGTGAGGTGATTTTCCTTGGCGAATTACCCGTACGTATTATTGGTGTCACGAAACCTAAAACCAGCACATTCCGGAATAGTGATGCATTAAATGTATGGATCCCATATAGCACTGTAGCCAGTCGTATGATCAATCAAAATTACCTTGATAGCATTACGGTTAGGGTTAATGAATCTGCATCAAGTAGTGCCGCTGAACAAGGGATAACCTCTCTGTTAAAAATGCGTCACGGTAGTCAAGACTTCTTTACGGTGAATACCGATTCAATTCGTCAGAGTATCGAGAAAACTACACAAACCATGACCCTATTAATTTCAGCCATTGCTGTTATTTCATTAATTGTCGGTGGTATTGGTGTCATGAATATCATGCTGGTATCGGTGACTGAGCGGACTCGTGAAATAGGCGTTAGAATGGCCGTTGGTGCGAGACAAAGTGATATTTTACGTCAGTTTTTAATTGAAGCAGTATTAGTATGTTTATGCGGTGGTGCTATTGGTATTGCCCTCGCCTACCTTATCGGCTTTATTTTTGCTTCTACAGGCGGTAATTTCCAAATGATTTATTCAACGGGCTCAATTGTTGCAGCCTTTGCCTGTTCGACCTTAATTGGTGTACTTTTTGGATTTTTACCAGCACGAAATGCAGCGCAGCTTGACCCTGTTGATGCATTAGCGAGAGAATAATTATGATAAAACCATCTTCACTATTGCGTTGCACTTATGCTTTAGCTACTACATTGTTCATTAGTAGCTGTAGTTCCACCCAGCCGAATCAGGACTACCAGCCTGCGGTAGCTATTCCAGAAAGCTGGCAAAGCTTGAGTGTAACTGAGCAAGTTCAACTTGATCCCTGGTGGGAACGTTTCAATGACCCGCAACTAAATGCCCTGATTGAGCGAGTATTAATCAGTAACAATGATTTGGCATTAGCAACGCTGACCTTACGAAGTGCCCGTTTAAAAGCAGGGTTAACAGAAGCGGAAGGTTCATTTCAACTTAGTTCAAGTACCGATGCGAGTCGTGATACGTCATTGCATAGCAGTGACAATAGCAGCAGTTACAGTACAGACCTATCGATCAGTTATGAACTGGACTTATGGGGGCGTGTCGCCTCTGAAGTTGATGCTGCAAAATGGACCAGTTTTGCTAATGCCGAAGACAGGGAAAGCACTGCACAAAGCTTAGTTGCAACGACGGCCTCCTTATATTGGCAAATTGGCTACCTCAAACAAAGCATTGACCTAAGCCAGGATAATATACAATCAGCTAAACAAAGCTTAGCGATTATTGAAAGCCAATACCGCTCAGGCGCAGTCACTCAACTGGATATTTTTGAATCGCAACGCAGTCTAGCAGAACAACAAGTCTCCTATAGTGAATTACAACAAGATCTTGTTGAAGCACAAAATGCATTGGCTATCTTATATAATCAACCACCAATGAAAATGCCCATCACCATTAACCAGTTACCTGAAGGCAATATCCCCATGATTGCAGCCGGTGTGCCCGCAGACCTTTTAATTCGTCGCCCAGATGTGAAGTCAGCGCTTTACAGTTTGAAATCTGCTTATGCGACTAAGGATGCCACTTTTGCAGGTTATCTGCCGAGTTTAACTTTATCTGGCGCGATAGGCTCATCTTCTGATCAACTCAAAGATCTATTATCCAATCCAATTGGCACATTAGGCGCGAACTTAATGTTACCTTTCCTGCAATGGAATGAGATGGAACTAAACAAAAAGCTATCACAAATTGATGTGGCATCGGCGATTGTTAGCTATCGTGATACCTTATATGGTGCATTCAGCGAAGTAGATAATGCTATTTCTGCAAGACAACAATATCAGTATCAAGGTGTAAGGTTACAAGAACAATATAATGCTGCGGCCGCGGCTGAACGTATTTATGCCAGTCAATATCGTTATGGTGCCATTGGCATTCAAGACTGGTTAGACGCACAAGATACTTTACGTGATACTGAGCAAGATATTTTAGAAAACCGCTACGATCAATTCAATATACAAGCGACCTTATATCAAGCATTAGGCGGGTCAGATATTGCACCTGAAGTCACTATTTCAGAAGACTAGTTACTATAAAACGATTGTAAAAAAGCCTCCATCATGAGTTTCATGAGGGAGGCTTTTTAGCATTGAGGATTAAGAAATTAAGCTTTTTCTAGCGGCTTAGCTTCCTCTTCAGACACTTCCTCTGTAGCTTGGTCACTTAATATATCTGATAAAGTACTTCTCGATATATGCCCTTCTACTTCGCCTTCATCATTCACAACAGCAAGTGGATGCTCGTTATCTAGCATATCTGAAATAACAGACTCTAGTAATGCATCACTTTGAACCGAAGGTACATCTTCTAATAACTCATCCGTAATTTCATTATGGTAATCACTCTTCTCAACACCTTCTAAGGTTTCTTGTGTGATCACACCTTGATAACCATCGTCACTCACTACGTAACCGTAATCGTGTTTAGATTTACGCATCTGCATCACCGCTTCACCGATATTCTCACTGGAGATACGACAAATTTGCGGTTGCATCACTGTTTCAACAGTTAATGCACGCGCTCGGTTAACATCTTTAACAAACGCTTCAACATAATCGTCTGCAGGATTGAGCAGAATATCCACCGGTGTGCCCTGTTGAATCAATAAGCCATCGCGTAGAATGGCAATTTTATCACCAATACGTAATGCTTCATCTAAATCATGGGTGATAAATACAATGGTTTTATGTAGCTTATCTTGTAATTCAATGAGCTGATCTTGCATCTCACTTCTGATCAATGGGTCTAATGCCGAGAAGGCTTCATCCATTAACAGAATATCCGCATCGGTACATAACGCACGCGCTAAGCCAACACGCTGTTGTTGACCACCTGAAAGTTGCCCAGGGTATTGGTTAGCATAACCGTCTAACCCCACAGTTTTTAACCACTCCTCACCACGCGCTTCACGTTCTTTTTTAGACACACCCTGTACCTGTAAACCATAAGCAATATTATGGAGTACAGTACGATGTGGCATTAAACCAAAGCGTTGGAATACCATGGACATTTTATTACGACGGAATTTTTGCAAGGCTTTATTATCGAGCTTCATCACATCATCACCAGACACAATGATCTCACCTGCTGTTGGGTCAATAAGACGATTAAAATGACGGATTAATGTTGATTTACCTGAGCCAGAAAGCCCCATAATCACAAATATTTCGCCAGGGTAAATATCTAAATTAATATCCGCCAAACCAACCGTATGGCCAGTTTCAGCTAAAATGGTCTCTTTAGATTTTCCTGCTTTTACTTCTTCTAACACCTTTTTGTCATTCTTACCGAAAATTTTATATAGATTCTTAATACTAATTAACGGTGCTTTTTTATCTGTTGTGCTCATCTTATTGGTCTCCAAAATTCTGTAATGTACGTTTAGCATAACTTTGGGAGATTCGATCAAAGATAATCGCTAACGCAACAATGGCAAGACCATTTAATAAACCTTGAGTAAAGTATTGATTACTAATCGCTTGTAAAACCGGTTGTCCTAAGCCTTTAACACCAATCATAGATGCAATAACCACCATCGCTAATGCCATCATGATGGTCTGATTAATACCAGCCATTATCGTGGGCATGGCTAATGGGATTTGTACACCAAATAAACGCTGTATTGGACTTGCTCCATAAGCGGTGGCGGCTTCTAATACTTCTTTATCAACTAAGCGTATCCCCAAGTTGGTTAAACGAATAACCGGTGGGATTGCATAGATAATAACAGCAATAACCCCAGGCACTTTACCGATACCTAACAACATAACAACCGGAATTAAGTATACAAAAGCAGGCATAGTTTGCATCACATCTAAAATAGGGGTGACAATAGACTGTATGCGATTAGAGCGCGCCATCGCAACACCTATCGGAACCCCAATAAATATTGCTAGCAAGGTTGAGACGATGATCATACTCATGGTACGCATGGTATCTTCCCACATGCCGAAATAACCTATGACCAAAAAGGCAACTATCACTGAGATAGTTAACTTGAAGGAACGACTAGCGGCATAAGCAAAACCAGCAACAACAGCAATCACCAACCACCAAGGGGTAGATAATAATAATTTTTCAAACCAAATGAGGGTAGCTAATAGCGGGTCGAAGAAGGATTGTATTGCATCTCCGTATTCTCGTGAAAAGTCTCGAAATAAACCGTCGAGTAGTTTTTTGAAGTCTCTTAATTCTTTACGATCAAGTTGCGGGATTTCTGAGATCCATGACTTGTCTGACATTTTCTTTTTCTCTCCTGAAAAATGTTTAACCAACCTAGGTAAATATCTAGCCAACCATGTGATGGTCATCTGACATTATAAGAAAATAAAGGTTATTTACTTACCTAGAATGATAAAAGCCTAGAAAAACTAGGCTTAATTGTGGGGGATTTATAACTCTGCTAATGCTTTTTTAATTTTTGCAGCTGTTGGTGCATCAACCCAAGTTGTCCATGTTGATTCATAGTCAGTTAAGAAGTGCTCAACGATGTAGTCACCGTCTGCTTGCTCTTCTTCTATCCAAGCTAATAAACCATTCATTTGCTCGTTAGTGTACTCACGACCTTCTAAGTATTTAACGATTTCAGGTGCGCGCTGAGCAAACTCTTCCGTCACTACTGAATCAACAGCAGATGGTGGATACATAGTCACTTTAGGAGTTAAACAGTCGATTTGAGTTGTACAATTAAGAAACTCTTGTTTATCGATGCCTGTACCGAAGTCTACTTTAACCATTTTATATTTACCTAAAACGGCGGTTGGTGCCCAGTAGTAGCCTAACCAAGCTTCTTCACGTTCGTAAGCTTTTGCAATTGAACCAGATAGACCAGCACCAGAACCTGGATCTAATAATTCAAACCCAACTGACTCTAAATCAAGCGCGGTAAACAATTGACTTGTTGAAATTTGACAGTTCCAGCCAGCAGGACATCCCATAAAGCCTGATTTATCAGGATCTTCAGGGTGCTTAAACAGCTTAGCATTGGCTTTAATACCTTCGATAGTTGCTAAAGATGGATCTTTCTCAACCATATAAGCTGGTACCCAGAAACCTTCTTCACCGCCATCGGTCAAAGTTGTACCCGCATAACGAATACGACCTTCAGCAACACCTTTATCTAATGCGTCACGCATTGAGTTACTCCAAAATTCCGGAGCAATATCAGGTTGACCTTTTTCAATCATAGCTGCACCCGTTGGCATGGTATCGCCAGGTACTAGCTCAGCATCACAACCAAAACCATGCTCGAGGATGAAACGATCAACGTTAGCAACAACAGTTGCAGAGGCCCAATTCATATCCGCAATTGTGACTTTGCCACATCCACTTGCAGCGGCTGGCAACGTAAACGAAGCACAAGCAAGTAAGATAGAAGAGGAGATGATTTTACGCATATTAATATCCTTATTAACTAATGAATTTAAAACGAATTTTTTACAAAAATCGCTTGTATCATACACTAAAATGGTGTTGATATGAAGATGAGCTTCCTGAGAAGCGACAATACGCGCCCAAACGAATGATAAATAAAGCATTATTTTTCAATAACTTTTATTTAATCGCGCCTAAATATGGCTAGAAAAGCGACCTTTCTCTCTTACTCATAAGCTCTGTTTATGGCACAATATTTTTCACTTTTTCAGTACACTTAACCGGCATTATTTATGATAAAAATTAGAAATTTAGTTCATCCAAAATTAAATATTAAACAATGGCAAATAGCACCTAATCAAAGCTGGTGTGTATTAGGTAAAAATGGTTCAGGTAAGCAATATATTAATCAACTATTTCAAGGTATTTTAGACGTACAACAAGTCGATACATTACAACTACCTAAACCTGATAAAATAGGTCTTATCTCTTTTGAACAGCAGCAAGCCACCTACGAAAATACACTGGATATTGAAGCGCCAGATTTTGTTGACCTTGAACAAGCGCCTACTAAAGCACGCGATTTTTTACCTAAAAATAAATGGCAAGATCCATTAATTACTGAATTTGGTTTAGCGCACCGCATGGACACAGGCTATTTGAAGTTAAGTACGGGGGAAAGTAGGAAGTTATTAATGCTACAGGCTATTTTCAGCGGCATTGAGTTATTAGTCTGTGACAACCCTTTTGATAGTTTAGATGTAGGCTCCTGTGAAGCGCTATCGCAAGCATTACACAAACTCAATGAAAGTGGTGTTAATGTTTTGCTGATGCTTAATAACCGTCAAGATATCCCCGTATGGTGTAACCATATCGCCTTTATTGAGCGTGGCTATTTAACGGAAATTGGCGAATTGACGGATCCGCAAACTCAACAACAACTCGATGCATTGTTAACGCCAACACCGGATCATACACAATGGCCAGAAAATCAATGTGAGTTAGCTGATTTTAAACACCCTTACCTAGTTAAATTGAATAAAGGCAAAGTGCATTACAACGACGTTAACGTATTTGAAGACCTTGATGTGACCATTAAACCACTACAACATACGTTAATTACAGGACCTAACGGCAGCGGTAAGTCTACTTTAATGCAATTAATTACCGGTGATTGCGCACAATGTTATAGCAATGACATTCAGGTATTAGGCTATCAACGTGGGTCAGGCGAAACCATTTGGCAAGTCAAAGAGAATATGGGGATTGTCAGTTCAGAGTTACACAGACAATATCGCATCAATAGTGATCTACTCAGCGTCATTTTATCGGGGTTTTATGATTCCATTGGTGTTTATCAACAACCAAGTGCAGCCCATATTGATCTTGCGGAACAATGGTTAACTAAAATTGGCATGCAAGATAAACAAAAAACACCTTTCCAAAGTTTAAGCTATGGAGAGCAACGATTAGCCTTGATTGCCAGAGCATTAGTGAAGTCCCCTTACCTGCTTATATTAGATGAGCCAACACAGGGGTTAGATGAATTAAACCGTCATCGCGTACTGAACTTCTTAGAGCATTTAGCAACTCAACAACACAGTACCATGTTACTGGTTAGCCACCGTAAAGATGAATTTTTATCCATTTTTGAGCAGCATATTACTTTATAAACACCTCTGTATATAAAACATAAAATTGATAAGTCTAGTTGTTTTAGACTTGCCAATTTTTACGCATTTTTGCAATAACAGGCTCAGGCACCTCATGGATATTAGTAAACTTTCCTGCGCAGTTAATCACTTTCAATCTTGCATTAAAGCGCGTCGCTAACTGCTCATAGAACTTCATTTCCCAACGCTTAACAAAGGTATTTGCAACGATCACATTTTGTTTGTTTTTTAAGGCCATCAAAGATTGTTGTTGGCACCAGTGATGCGCTTCCGATAACTTTTCTGGCTGAAACTGATAAACCCCACCTCGATCAATAAAGTACATATCAGCTTCAACATGCAGCGTATTCTGTTGAGCTTCTTGGAGCAGTTTTTTAGCAAGTGTACTTTTGCCACTTCCCGGTAAACCTCTGATTAAAGTAAGTGTAAGTTGAGACATGAAGACGCTTCATCATAAGAAAAGTAAATGAAAATGGTTTGATTGTGATTGGCACAAGCAGCTTATTTTAATGACAGTGTTTGAGATAAACAAGTGGCCTAACAGACAGCTCAGTTAGGTCACTTAATAAAAGGTAAGAATTTAATCAGGTTAAATTTTAAATTGCCCCACCAACTTTTCTAACTTGCCACCTTCTGACAATACATCACTGGCAATTTTTTCAGCCTCAACACTGCTCGACGTTAAGCTATTCACAATATTTTGGATTTCATAAATATTACGATTAATCTCTTCCGTTACCGAGCTTTGCTCAGTGGTAGCTGTTGCAATTTGTGTACTCATATCATTGATAGAAGTAATAGAGTTAGTCACTGATACTAGACTTTCAGAAATAGTACGAGATGAATCGACAGTGCGAGTGCTGCGCTCTTGACTTAAAGACATAGCATTAACTGATACTTTCACTAATCGATGTAACTCATCAAGCATTTCATTTATCTCTAAGGTACTTTGTTGAGTACGACTTGCTAAGCTACGTACTTCATCGGCAACCACCGCAAAACCTCGCCCTTGCTCACCTGCTCGTGCAGCTTCAATGGCCGCATTCAAGGCTAATAAGTTAGTTTGTTCAGCAATCGCGCCAATCACACTTAATACCTGATTAATTTTTTGTGACTGGTCACTTAATGCTGTCACACTACTTGCAGCGCCATTAATCTCTTCAACTAATGCAGTCACTTCCGATAACGAAGTTTCAACACACTCTTGCGCATTCATTACATCTAATGTCACTGCTTGCGTCGCTTCGGCTACTTGGTTGGTATTATTAGCCACTTCATTGGCTGTGGATGACATTTCAGTGATCGCCGATACCACTTGCTCTGTTTCATTATTATGATGCTGTAACTGTGATGCAATTTCAGAGCTTTGTGAATTCATATCACGACCGGCTTGATTAATCCCTAAGGTCGCTGTGTTAATATCGCTAATGGTATTTTGTAATTTATCTACAAATAAGTTAAACGAACGTCCTAGTTGTGCAATCTCATCTTGCCCGTTAATCTGCAGACGTAATGTTAAGTCACCTTCACCTTGCGCAATATCATTCAGGTTATCAGCCATACCTTTAATGGGTCTAACCATTCTAGAAGCAGCAAATACAACAATCACAATGGTTAATACAATTAAGGCAATCGCAATATATAAAATGAGCCATAACTTATCTTGTAATGTTGCAGTGGCAGTTTTACTGTATGTATCAATCACCGCTTGAATATCATCAATATAAGCACCGGTACCAATCATCCAATTGGTATTAGGCACCATGGCAGCAAAGCCTAGTTTTTCAAACTGCTCCTGAGATCCTGGTTTTTGAAAATAAAATGAATAAACACCATTCCCTTTTTGCGCCGCATTTAACAAACCAACAATAAGCTTGTTGCCTTTAGTATCCGTTAAATCAATCAGGTTTTTACCTTCTAACTCCGGTTTAATGGCATGGAAGATATTGACACCTTTTGTGTCGTAAATATAAAAGTAACCCGCATTACCAAAACGAAGATCACGAAGAGCAGCGTTAACATCACCTTGATTAGGTAAAGATAACTGATGCGACACAACATTTGATGCCACTTCCGTAATCTCCCTAAGTTGCTGCTCTCGTTCTTTAATCAATGCGCTACGAAACTCTGCGATGTTATCCTCTAAACCTTTCTTCTCCAGTGAAAACGAGATAAAGGATAACAAAGCTAAAATACTGATTAGCGGGATTAGTGTGAGTAAAAGTAATTTTTGAAGCATGGTTAATTTATTCATGTAGATTCCATTCCCTTACAAAGGGATAACAAAGTACCTAAAGAGGGTTATTTTTTTAGAGTATATTGGCAAATTTCAAATACGTCTCATCTTAATTACGAACTTTTTATAAAATGTCAGAAAACTGTGATGTACCGCTGTAAGTAAATAAGTTATCTCTTTAAAAACGTCACATCACTGACTTTATAATGTTAATAGGAATTCATAAGCAATAAAAAAGCCAACTATTAAAGTTGGCTATAAAGATGAATCGGTATATTACTTAGTTAATTAAACCAAGTTAGCTAATTAAGCCAAAAAACCTTGGCAGGAATAAACTGATTTCAGGAATAAAGGTAATTAATAATAAGGTGACAATCAACACCGCACAGAACGGCATAATACTTCTTATTACATTTTCAATTTTAGTGCCACTGACGCTACAGCCAACAAACAGTGCAGTTCCAACCGGTGGTGTTGCAATGCCAATACATAAATTAAAGATAATCATCATGGCAAAGTGAATCGGATCCATGCCCAGTGTGGTAGCAATTGGCATAAAGATTGGTGTGAAGATTAATACCGCCGGCGTTAAATCCATGAACATACCAATAATCAGTAAGATAATATTCATCAAAATAAAGATGATAATCGGGTTATCAGAAATCGATAACATCCAATCACTGATCATGGTTGGCAAACCAGTGAAAGCCATTGCCCAAGACATGATGGTTGAAGCACCAATCAGGAACAACATGATGCCAGTAATTTGTGTTGTCTCATTACAAATTTTCGAGAAATGCGACCACTTCAATGTTCGATAACAGAGTGACAAGCCAAAGGAATACAACACCGCAATACAAGCCCCTTCCGTTGCTGTAAAGACACCGCCGATAATACCGCCTATTACCACAAAGATAAGCCCTAAACTTGGAATCGCCTGCCAAATGATACGTAATACGTCTCTTACTGTGAAGCCATCATTGGCACTGGTTTTATAGCCCTTTTTCTTAGCAATAAAGTAAGCAACAACCATACAGCTTAATCCCATCAAGATACCCGGCACGTATCCAGCAATAAATAATGCTGCGACGGAGGTACCACCAGATACAACTGAAAAGACAATTAATGAATTACTTGGTGGAATTAATAAACCTGCAGGACATGAAGCCACATTAACAGCGGTGGCGAGATTTTTATCGTAGCCCTCTTTTTCTAATTCAGGACCTAAGGTTTTACCTACCGCAGCAGCTGCCGCGACGGCAGACCCTGAAACTGCGCCAAACATCATGTTGGCAAAAATATTTACATGTAATAAAGAACCTGGGATCCAACCTACCATAAGTTTAGCGAGATTAATTAATCGCCCGGCAATACCGCCAACATTCATAATGTTACCGGCGAGAATAAAGAAGGGAATAGCTAACAAACTAAAGCTATCGATGCCGGTAATAATTTTTTGACCTGCGGTAATACTTGCCACATCAAAAGGTAAAATAAAATACATGATAGTTAATGATGACATTGCAATTGCTACCGCAATTGGAACGCTTATCGCAATCATGAATAAAAATAGGCATAACAACCAAACACCAATGGACAAGTCCATAATAGAAATCCTTTTAAATTTTATACTGTTTTGTTTTTAAATAAATCTAGGGTATTTAAAACTAAATAAATCAAAATAATGACTGCTGAAATGGGTAATATTGAATAAACAGTAGACATCGGAAGTTGTAATGCAGGTGATAATTGCTGTGTTGTTCTTTCCATCAATGCTAAGCCACCTTTTAACATGGCTAAAGATACAAAGGAAAAGCAAATCGCATTGATCAATAATTGTAATGCTATATGTGGTTTGCCTTTGAGATAATTATCAAGCAAGGTAATAGCTAAGTGCCCTTTTGCTCCAAATAAATAACTGCCACCTAATAAACCAAGCCACACCATAATGTAACGGGAAAGCTCATCAGTCCAATTACTGGGATCGTTTAATACATAACGACTAAATACTTGCCAAGTGACCGTAACCACCAGCAGCATCAATGCAAGGGAAGAAATACCAAGAATGACTCTATCAAGCAGCTTTCTTAACGTTATTAACATGTCTATACCTCAAAAATTTTGCTCTAGCAAAGCCAGAGCAAAATGATAGTTTTACTATTACTTATTTAAAGCGCTTCAATTTTTTCAATAT
The DNA here is from genome assembly GCF_003318165.1 of Psychromonas sp. B3M02. Taxonomy (GTDB): domain Bacteria; phylum Pseudomonadota; class Gammaproteobacteria; order Enterobacterales; family Psychromonadaceae; genus Psychromonas. The sequence goes on along the minus strand of NZ_QOCB01000048.1, from coordinate 1,216 downwards.
AACCGGCTAATTTAGGATCTTTTTTAGCTTCATCAATCATAGGTTTAACTGCTGCACGGAACGGGGCTTTATCTACTTCAACAAATGTAACACCGGCTTCAATACCTTTCGCTTTATTCATCTCATCAGTTGCATCCCAAATCTTGATTTGTTCTTCAAGAGATTCTGCAGCCGCTTCTTTTAGTATTTTTTGCTCTTCAGGTGTTAACGAGTTAAATGAGTTTTCAGAAATGATGATCACATCAGGTGTCATTAAATGTTGATCCATCGAGTAAAATTTAGCCACTTCACTATGCTTCATTTCAACTAAACTAGATATGTTGTTTTCTGCGCCATCGATTACACCTTGTTGCAGTGCTGTGTAAACCTCAGTGAATGGAACAGGTGTTGCTTTACCACCTAATAAGTTAACCATTTCGATCATAGTTGGAGAACCAGGTACACGTACTTTCATACCCGCAAGATCAGCTGGTGAGTTAATTGCTTTTTTTGCATAAAAACTACGCGTACCTGAATCATAAAAAGTTAATCCAATAAAGCCTTTGCCTTTACTTGACATCAACATCTCTTCGGCCACGTCACTTTTCATGAATTTTCTCATGTGTGGTACATCACGGAATAAGAAAGGTAATGCATTTACTTTAAACGTTGGCTCAAAAGACTCTGCTAAACCACCATTAATTTTAGCCATATCAATCGCGCCAGTGACTACCTGTTCAGCTTGATCGCGCTCTGAACCTAGCTGTGCATTCGGAAATATACGAATAGTTAACTCACCATCGGACTTCTCTTTTACTTTTTCAGCCATGATCACCATGCCTTTATGCGCTGCACTTTCTAATGACATCGCGTGACCTAGGTTTAATGTTTTTGCATAAACACTTGGCGTAAGAAGTAAGGTAGTAAGTAAAGGTAACAGTATCTTTTTCATTGTCTTCATTTCCTTATTTAAAGTAGCAATATTTTATGAGCATCATTAATGCTTCATGACAAACAACGCAGATATTACAAAGAACATTAAGTATTACAATAACAAAATATATTCCTATGACACTTGTCACTTTTACTTATTTAAAAATCAGATCTTTGTCACCACAATCTAGTTATTAGTATAAATAAAATCAAAAATGATAACTAACACACTGAATTTAAATTAAAACTATATTTTCAATAACTTAAAACAATCAAGAAAAGAGAAATACAGGGACTTGTGGAT
>NZ_QOCB01000101.1 GCF_003318165.1 Psychromonas sp. B3M02 | reverse complement strand
TAGTATCTAGTATCTAGTATCTAGCATCTCGTAATCTAGCCTCTATTATCTCAAACACCAGATACAAAAAAGCCCATACCGAAGTATAGGCTTGATAACAAAGTTTAGAAGTTTGTCTTATTTAGAGATAAGAGCAGCTAGGTTTAGAACTTTGTTTGTTTTTATCTAGTTCGATTTCGTTATTACTTTGAAAAAGTAACGAGTTCAAAGCTCAAACTTAGTATCTAATATCTAATATCTAATATCTAGTATCTAGTATCTAGTATCTAGTATCTAGTATCTCGTAATCTAGCCTCTATTATCTCAAACGCCAGATACAAAAAAGCCCATACCGAAGTATAGGCTTGATAACAAAATTTAGAAGTTTGTCTTATTTAGAGATAAGAGCAACTAGGTTTAAAACTTTGTTTGTTTTTATCTAGTTCGATTTCGTTATTACTTTGAAAAAGTAACGAGTTCAAAGTTCAAAGTTCAAAGTTCAAAGTTAAAATTTAGTATTTAGTATTTAGTATCTAGTATCTAGTATCTAGCATCTCGTAATCTAGCCTCTATTATCTCAAACGCCAGATACAAAAAAGCCCATACCGAAGTATAGGCTTGATAACAAAATTTAGAAGTTTGTCTTATTTAGAGATAAGAGCAACTAGGTCTAAAACTTTGTTTGAGTAACCGATTTCGTTGTCGTACCAAGATACAACTTTAGCGAATTTGTCAGTTAGAGAAAGACCAGCAGCAGCATCAAATACTGAAGTTTGGATTTCACCGATGAAGTCTTGAGAAACAACAGCTTCGTCAGTGTAACCTAAAACACCAGCCATTTCGTTTTCAGAAGCACGTTTCATTTCTGCACAGATTTCTTCGTATGTAGCAGCAGTTTTTAGGTTAACAGTTAAGTCAACAACAGAAACGTCAGCAGTTGGTACACGGAAAGCCATACCAGTAAGAAGACCGTTTAGCTCAGGAATTACTTTACCTACCGCTTTAGCAGCACCAGTTGAAGATGGGATGATGTTTTGAGAAGCACCACGACCACCGCGCCAATCTTTAACAGATGGACCATCAACAGTTTTTTGAGTTGCAGTAGTTGCATGAACAGTAGTCATTAGACCTGATTCAATACCCCATTTATCGTTAAGTACTTTAGCGATAGGTGCAAGACAGTTAGTAGTACAAGAAGCGTTAGAAACGATGTCTTGACCAGCGTACTCAGAGAAGTTAACGCCGTTAACGAACATTGGAACGTCGCCAGAAGGACCAGTTAGAACAACTTTTTTAGCGCCAGCAGTGATGTGCTTACGAGCTGTTTCGTCAGTAAGGAAAAGACCAGTTGCTTCAGCAACTACGTCTACGTCAACTGCGTCCCATTTTAGATCTTCAGGGTTACGCTCAGCAGTTACACGTACTGTGTTACCGTTTACGATTAGGTTACCGTCTTTAACTTCAACAGTACCGTTGAAACGACCGTGAGTTGAGTCATATTTAAGCATGTAAGCCATGTATTCAACGTCGATTAAGTCATTGATTGCAACAACTTCAACATCAGCACGTTCACATGCTGCACGGAATACGAAACGGCCGATACGACCGAAGCCGTTAATACCTACTTTAATTGTCATTTTATTTTTCCTTATGGATGTTTGATTTTTTTAACTTGTCATCATTATAAGTGCCTTTGACACCTAGTTTTTGATGTTAGTCAAGTTATAAGCTCTAAAAAATACTTTTGTTGCTCACTATTTTGTAAATCAACGCTTAGTATTTTTTTGAACTAATATCACAGTAATTAAATTACCAGAGCATATTAAGGGCAATTCTCGATAAAATAAAGAAAAACCATCATTAAACTATTATTTCTCGCTCTATTTTAGGTTTTTATTTAAGTCAAGGGCTAACTGTAACCCGTTCCATAACCATATTTCATAAAATAGAATTTTTTGTTGTTACTTTGTAAATTAAGTGGTTATTTTTGAAAGTAATGGGTTATTTGATAACAGTTTTTAGGCGGTGAGACTCACCTGGTGCAACTAAATGGCCAGGATCGGCTGTGATTGCAGACTCAATACATAGCATGGTTTGGTAACCATCATCGGGCATATCTGCAAATGCTTTTGCTCCTTCGACCCATGGATTCCATACCACTACCGAATCGTTACCTTCATTACTAACTGAAATGGTACGTTGGTATGCATCATCTTTTACCACAATAGCACCATCGTTGACTGCGTAAATCGAATCGATTGGGTGACCAATATGTAAAGGCTGAGCACTTTGTTTTGCTTGGTTACTTTGTAATGAGTCCGTGTAGTCGTTTGCTAAACCTTGTACTGAACATTGACGTTGATCTGCAATATGTAAATAAGTATGTAGTGCACCACTATAATGGAATGGAGTTTCACCGGTGTTCTCGGTAATCAGTGTTAATTCAACATGGTCAGTTAAAGAAGCTTTTAAGGTAAGGTTAAAATCATGTGGCCAAATCGCTTTTGTGGATTGACTGGTTTCTAATGAAAACTCAATATCAATACCTAAGTCAGTGCTATTAAATGATGATAATGTCCATTCACTGTTTCTAGCAAAACCATGAGAAGCTAAGCCTTTTTGTTTACTTTCAGTATTACTACCAAACCAAGGCCAACAAATAGGCACTCCACCACGAATCGCTTTTTTAGGAGCATATACAGCTGTTTTACTGAGGTAAATAAGTGGTGCGGCTTGTTTAGCTTGAAAGTGTATTAGGTGAGCGCCGTGTAAGCTAAAGGCAGCATCAAATTTTTTATGCTTGAGAATAATAAACTCAAAACCATTTTGATCAACTTCGATACTTATATGTTCATTTAATGTTCTGATTGTCTTAAGTTTTAAATGTGAAATCATATCTGTTCCTATGTAATGAATTATATCCAACCTCAGAATTATATTTTATTTTCAACTGTTTAAAATTGATTAAAAATAATAAATTGTCGCTTTATAAATGAAATGAAAAGAGATGTTTTTGTATATTTTTAAATTTTAAAAGCGCATCTTATGAGTAATATTTTATGCAATGAGGATGTTTGCGTGATTAAATCATTGCAAATTACTGTTATTAGTTAAATACTCATTTTAATAAATTAACATGACAGTAAGTTAACTATATAGATAGGTGTTTTATGAATAATCCTGCATTGGCGTCGTTTATGCAACTAAAAGGAATAGACCAGCATTTTGTAGATGCATGGGGGAACCCCGCGACAGTTAGCGAAGAGAAAATCAAGAATTTAATTTCACATATGGGCGTTGATGCTTCCGATGAACATGCATTGATGGATTATTATAATCAACAAGAGCTACAACATTGGTTGTCTGTATTAGCACCCGTCACCGTATTACAACAGGCTCAAAGCTACCTCATTGAAGTACACCTCCCAATCGACTTTGTGACAGATCCTTTGCTTTATCGAATCACCACAGAAGATGGTTTAGAGATAGATAAACAGATTACTGCGACCGACTTTCCGTTGTTAGGTTGTAAAGATATTAATGATATCGAGTTTCAACTGTATGAAGTTGAGATAGACGTTCCACTTGATATTGGTTATCACAAGTTAACATTATTAGAAGAAGGTAATGATCAACCCTTAGCTGAGATGTCCTTAATTATTACCCCTGAAAGTTGCTTTACACCGGCTCCTATAAAAGAAGGTAAAAAATTATGGGGGGCTAGCGTTCAGTTATATTGTTTAAAAAGTGAGAATAACTGGGGAGTTGGCGATTTTTCTGACCTAAAATTTTTACTGCAAAAAACCGCTGAAAATGGTGGTGATTTTATTGGTTTAAATCCGATCCACGCTTTAAACCCATCACAACCAAAGCAAGCCAGTCCGTATAGCCCTTCATCACGTGAATGGTTAAATATCATCTACACAGATATTACGGCAGTGCCTGAATTTGAAGAATGTGGATCATTACAAAAACAATATAAAAGTGAAGCATTTCAAGCTGAATTGTCTGCATTACGAGGCACTGACTGGGTTGATTATGAAGCAGTGACCAAGTTAAAACTCTGTGCATTACGCGACATGTTTGACACATTAGTGAATGCTAAAAGTAATCGCCTTAAAGAGCTTGATGCATATGTAACAGAAAAAGGGTCAGCTTTGCAGCAACAAGCTGTTTATGATGCTTTACGTTTTAAGTTCTTAGAAGAAGATCAAAATGCTTGGGGATGGCCTGCTTGGCCACAGGAGTTTCAGTCTTTTAACAGTGAAGGCACACAACAATGGTGTGAGGAAAATAAACAGGAAATTTTATTTTGGTGTTATTGCCAATGGGTGACTGAGGCGCAACTAGCCGAAGCAGATAAACTTGCGCAATCCTTAGGTATGTCATTGGGTTTATATCGAGACCTTGCCGTTGGTGTAGGTAAGGGGGCGAGTGATGTCTGGGCAAATCATGACCTGTACTGCGAACAGATCAGTATTGGTGCCCCACCTGATGTTTTGGGACCATTAGGACAAAGCTGGGGGTTACCACCTTGGTCGCCGGATCAGTTGTTTAAAGCAGGTTACCAGCCATTCATTGATCTATTGCAGGCGAATATGAGCTATTGCGGCGCGTTACGTATTGACCACGTGATGGCGTTGCTTCGTTTGTGGTGGGTACCTGAAGGTGAAACCGCGGATAGCGGCGCTTATATCTATTATAACGTTTACGATATGCTGAATATATTAGCATTGGAAAGTACGCGGAATCAGTGTTTAGTTATTGGTGAAGATTTAGGCACTGTACCTGAAGGGATGGACACCTTATTGCAAGAAGCAGGTGTTTACTCATATAAAGTGTTCTTTTTTGAGCAGGCACCTGACGGTGGATTTATTTCGCCTGATCATTATATACAACAAGCCATGGCGACTTTATCAACCCATGATATCGCGACTATCAAAGGCTATTGGCATTGTGATGACCTGTATTTAGGTAAAGAGTTAGGTTTATATCCAGATCAAGCTGTATTTGAACGATTACTGAATGACCGAGTAAGGGCAAAGCAGCAAATTTTAAATAGTTTACATGGTCATCAATCGATTCCCGATGATCAATATCATGATGCCAATACTACTGGCATGGATAAGCAATTAAACTTCAAATTACAACAACATCTTGCTTCAGGAAGTGCGTTACTCCTCAGTTTACAACTCGAAGACTTTTTAGAGATGGACCAACCCGTTAATGTACCAGGTACAAGTGATGAATATCGTAATTGGCAACGTAAACTCTCTCACAACTTAGAAGCACTTTTTGCCGATGAGGATATTTTATCTCTACTCAATAAAGTTACAGAAGCACGCTCTCGTTAACAGCAATATTATGAATAATTTCTGATTAGGTAATGAAGATGACAAGAAAAAATGCGAAAAAAACAGTAACCAGTAAAAAAAAGCAAACTATTGAATACTCGGTTAAAAAAGCTGAAGCAAGCACTAAAATAGTCGCTGCACCATTAAAGTCAACATTATTAGCACAATTAGAAAAAGCCAGGTTAGCAAACCCATTCGACACATTAGGGTTAATAAAAAATGTTGAGTCGACAGGTTATTTGTTAAGAGTGTGGTTGCCCGATGCAAAAGCCGTAGAGTTTGTTGCATTAGATGACTCAAAGCTCGCTGGTAAATTAATTCAAGTTTATGAAGCAGGATTATTTGAAATTAATTTACCAGACATGACTGAAGTCTTTGTTTATAAGTTAACGGTGACTTATGCGAATGCAACACATCAAGTCATTGACCCTTATCAGTTTCATGATATTGCCTTTGAGGGATTATCCACTCTACATGAAGCGCCACAGAATGTTTATCATACTTTAGGTGCTCAGCTTAAAGAAACTGTGGTTAATGATGTCGCTGTGAGTGGCGTTCGTTTTATCGTTTATGCACCTAATGCCAGCAGCGTAAGTTTAATTTCAGAGCATAATTTTTGGAATGGTCAACATCATCCTATGCAAAAAAGCTGGTGTGGTCATTGGGTCTTATTTGTACCTGGTTTAAGTGCTGGTTGTGCTTATAAATATGAGTTAAAAGATGCTGGAGGGCATCGTTTGCCGCATAAAGCTGATCCAGTTGGATTTCAAGCTGAGCAATATCCTTCTCATGCGTCGATTGTGGTTGACCATGACAAATATCAGTGGAATGACCAAGCTTGGCAAGCCTCACAGGTGGGAGATAAACGCTTTGCTCCCATGAGTATCTATGAAGTGCACCTTGGCTCATGGAAGCGTAAACATGAGGATGGTGTTGAGCGTATGCTCACTTATCGCGAGTTAGCGGAAGAGTTACTGCCATATTTGTTAGGTATGGGTTATACCCACCTTGAAGTGATGCCTATCTCTGAATTTCCTTTTGATGGTTCATGGGGTTATCAGCCAGTAGGGTTATTTGCTGCGACCAGTCGATTTGGTGATGCAGACGATCTTAAATACTTTATCGACCAGTGTCATCAGGTAGGGTTAGGGATTATTATCGATTGGGTGCCTGCTCATTTCCCTGCCGATCCACATGGTTTAGCGCGCTTCGATGGTACTCCTTTGTATGAATATGAAGATCCGCGTCGAGGCTGGCACCCTGATTGGAACTCTTATATTTATGATTTTGGGCGTGACAATGTACGTCAATTCCTAGTGGCAAGTGCATTGATTTGGTTAGATAAATTTCACGTAGATGGATTACGTGTGGATGCCGTCGCCTCTATGTTGTATTGGGATTACTCTCGTGAAGAGGGGGAATGGGTACCAAATGTTGATGGTGGTAACCATAACTATGAAGCAATCAGTCTACTAAAATGGTTTAACGAAGAAGTATATAGTCAATACCCACATGCTATGACCATTGCTGAAGAGTCTACCGCTTTTGCTGGCGTATCTAAACCAACCTTTGAAGGTGGATTAGGGTTTGGCTTTAAATGGAATATGGGCTGGATGCATGACTCATTAAATTACATGTCTCAGGATCCTATGTACCGAAAATATCACCATCACGAAATGACCTTTGCGATGGTTTATCATTATAACGAGCATTTCATCTTACCTTTGTCTCATGATGAAGTGGTACACGGTAAAAAAAGTTTACTGGATAAAATGCCCGGTGATGAGTGGCAAAGTGCCGCCAATTTACGTGCTTACATGGGCTATATGTTTGGTCACCCAGGTAAAAAGCTTAATTTTATGGGCGGTGAATTTGCTCAAAGCCACGAGTGGAATCACGACCATAGTTTAGATTGGGATTTATTAGATTATGAAAAACACAAAGGCCAACAAAAACTTATCTCTGATCTTAATCACTTCTATAAAACTAACCCAGCAATGTATGAATCTGATTATCAGCCTGAAGGTTTTGAATGGTTAGATCATAGTGATGATCACAACAGCATTATCTCATTTGTTCGCTATAATCTAGATAAAAGCCAATATGTGATTTGTGTCTCGAATTTCACCCCTGTACCTCGTCAAATGTACCGTATTGCAGTGGATGAGGTTGGTCATTATGAAGTAGTGATCAATACCGATAGTGAATATTATTGGGGCAGTAATTACCAGATGGGTGAACAGATGGGCGTATTTATAAGTGAAGCACATCCATGGCAAGGAAAGGAACATTCAATAGTCGTAAATTTACCCCCACTATCAACGGTTTATTTAAAACGAAAGGGTGCTTAAGTGGCAAAACATAATATTGAAATAGAGATAGCTAATCCACATAGTCAACAATCTTTGTTTTCTGCGAGTAAAGGCCAATGCTTTCCTTTAGGCGCAACACTTGATGAGCAGGGTTGTAACTTTGCAGTACATAGCCAAGGGGGCACTTCCGTTGAACTGTGCCTATTTGATAAACATGAAAAACAAATTGCTAGTTACCCATTAACTTCATCACATTCACATTTATGGCATGTGTATTTAACGGGAATTAAAGCAGGTCAAGCTTACGGTTACCGTGTTGATGGTGAGTTTAAACCGGCTAATGGGCTGTTCTTTAACAAAAATAATTTGCTCATTGATCCTTATGCCAAAGCCTTAAGCAAGGTACAACATAGTTTTGTACAGGCACAAAGTGACCTTGATGATAACTTTGTTGCTAAGTCGCTGGTGGTAGATGATAGTTTCGATTGGCAGGGCACTGAAAAGCCTAATATCAATGCTCAAGAGCGTATCTTATACGAGCTGCATGCTAAAGGTTTTACCCAAAGTAACACTAAGATCCCATTAGCAATGCGTGGCAAGTATCTTGGTTTGTCACACCCTGAAAGTATCAAACATTACCAATCTTTAGGGGTCACTAGCTTACAAATTATGCCTGTATTTAGCTTTATGAGTGAGCCTCGTTTAAGTGGACTCAGTCTGACCAATTATTGGGGATATAACCCAATTAACTTCTTCTCGCCTGAACGCCGTTATAGCCAATATGATGCGGTGAATGAATTCAAAACCATGGTTAAAGAGTTACACGCAGCTAATATTGAAGTGATATTGGATGTGGTCTTTAATCACACCGCTGAATCAGGTAAAGATGGGCTAATACTGAGCTTTAAAGGGTTAGATAACAGACATTATTATTGTTTTGAAAGCACTAAACAGGGTGTAGATTTTCAACGTTATAGTAATCATTCTGGTTGTGGTAACACAGTTAATTTAGATTTTGCTTGGTCATTAAAAATTACCTTAGACTCATTACGTTACTGGGTGACTGAGATGCAAGTTGATGGCTTTAGGTTTGATTTAGCCGTCACACTAGCTCGTGAAGCAAAAGGCTTTACAGAGCACAGCGCTTTTTTCAAAACATTGATGCAAGACCCTGTTCTGAGTCAGGTTGTATTAATCGCTGAGCCTTGGGATATTGGCCCTGGCGGTTATCGTTTAGGTGCTTTCCCTGAACAATGGAAAGAGTGTAATGACAGGTATCGCGATACCATGCGCTCTTTCTGGCGTGGTGATACAGGTAAAGTCTCTGAAGTGGCGACACGGCTATTAGGTTCACATGATTTTTTCCCGGCTAAATACCGTAGCAACAGTACCAGCGTTAACTATATTTGTTATCACGATGGTTTTACGTTAGATGATTTGGTGTCATTTCAAGAGCGTCATAATCAAGCTAATGGTGAAAATAATCGAGATGGTCACGGTCATAATTTATCTGCTAATTATGGTTTTGAAGGGCCAACGGAAGATGAGCGTATCAATCGTTTACGCCAACAACAAAAGCGTAATATGATTGCCACGCTTTTTTTATCTCAGGGCACGCCGCACTTTTTATCCGGTGATGAAATGGGTAATCATCAATCGGGCAATAACAATGCCTATTGTCAAGATAATCAAATTAGTTGGATTAATTGGGATACGTCTGAGGATGACCAGGCATTACTCGCTTTTACTAGCAAGATGATTGCATTACGCGCAGAGTCACGTTTATTTGGTGACCTCATCTTAGATGATCATAATCCCGAGAGTGATATTGTGGCTTGGTATCACCCTGATGGTTACTTGATGGAAGAGGTAGATTGGCATGCCACTAATTCGCAGGCCATTGCGCTATCATTAAAAGAAGCCAGTGAAGAGGGGGAACATTGGTACTTGATTCTTAACGCATCTACATACCAAATCGCCTGTGAGCTACCTAAGTTAGCAACAACTAAAACATGGTGTAAGGTCTTAGACACAAGTTGTGCAACGGGTGAGTTGGTTGATCAAAACGCCGAAGAAGCATCAGTACACGCAAAAGCACACTCAACGCTCTTATTTAAGGTGGTAAACAGTAGTAAAAAGTAAATAAAGTCTATTTAAACAGGGCTTAGCCTCAAAATTAAGCCCTGTTTTAAAACAACACTAGATAATTTTAAACAAATAAATATACTCATCGCATTGAACCCCAAAGTAGTACAAGGTAAATATCGTGAGCAATATTAATGAATACGCAAAAAACATCTCACCTGAACTCTATCAAAAACTTAGTACAGCAGTTGAAACCGGAAAATGGTTAGACGGTGCGCCACTGAGTGAAGAGCAAAAAGCTCATTCGTTACAGTTAGTCATGGCTTATCAAAAGCAGTTTAATATTGATCCTGACCATTTTACCATTGCACAAAATGGTGAAATCTATATGCAACCTAAATCGGAACTTAAAAAACAGTTTGCGAGTGCCGATGATAAAGATGATCTGCATCTACTTAAGCTGTAAAGCTCAAGGTTATTGTTCTATTTAAATGAACACTGGTGTTAGGATAAATAATTAGTGTGATTGATAAAATATGAATTAATCGCTTATTAAACTGTATTCCAATAAAATCGTTTAATAAGTTTTCACCCTGATACAGAGCATACCTTAACTCTGTACAACAAATAAGCTAACAGCGATGACTGTTAGCTATTCATTGAATTAAGTGAGTATTATGAATTTATCATTGATTAAAGATGAACTCGAAGAAGCACAAACCGTGCTATCTGCTTTCCTATCGGACCAAAACAACTTACAAGATATTGAAAATGCAGCGACGCTGTTAGCGGATTCCTTTAAAAATGAAGGAAAAGTATTAGCCTGTGGTAACGGTGGTTCACATTGTGATGCCATGCATTTTGCGGAAGAGCTTACAGGTCGTTATCGCGAACACAGACCATCTTACCCTGCGATTGCGATCTCAGACCCAAGTCATCTATCTTGTGTTGGTAACGATTACGGTTATGACTATGTTTTTGCTCGTTACTTAGAAGGCGTTGGTCGCCGTGGTGATGTCTTATTTTGCTTATCAACAAGTGGAAATTCAGAAAATATTCTGAAAGCTATTGAAGTCGCTCAGCAAAAGGGCATTAAAGTGATTGCCTTAACGGGTAAAGATGGTGGGAAAATGGCTGGATTAGCGGATGTCGAAATCCGTGTTCCTCACTTTGGTTTTGCTGATCGTATTCAAGAAGTACATATCAAGGTCATTCATATTTTGATCTATTTAATCGAAAAAAAGATGGCTTAGGTTTTTAAATAATGTGTGAATTATTAGGCATGAGTGCCAATGTCCCAACGGATATCTGTTTTAGTTTTAGTGGTTTAGTTAGACGTGGTGGGGCAACGGGGCCACATAAAGATGGATGGGGTATCACTTTTTACGAAGGTAAAGGGTGCCGTAGCTTTAAAGATCCACAACCTAGTTGTGACTCCAAGATTGCAGAGCTGGTTAAACAGTATCCGATTAAAAGTAAATCGGTAATCAGCCATATCAGACAAGCTAATCGAGGTGGAGTGAGCCTTGAGAATACGCACCCATTCATTCGTGAAATGTGGGGCCGTAATTGGACTTATGCGCATAATGGTCAATTAACTGGATACGAATCCTTACAGATGGGGTACGCTAACCCAATTGGTCAAACAGATAGTGAACGAGCTTTTTGTTGGATCATTGATAAGTTACATAAAGAGTACCAACAACAACCTGAAGATATGCTTGGCATGTTTAAAAAAGTCGCTGAATACGCTGATCAATTAAAAGCCTTAGGTGTATTTAATATGCTATTAAGCGATGGCGAATACGTAATGTGTTATTGCACCAATAATTTACATTGGATCACACGTCGTGCTCCCTTTGGTAAAGCGCAGTTAATTGATGAAGATATGACGGTGGATTTCCAAGAGGAAACCTCTGATAGTGATGTTGTTACTGTGATTGCAACTCGCCCATTAACCAAAGATGAAGCCTGGACGCAAATGCAAGAAGGTGAGTTTTGTGTGTTTCATTTTGGTGAGCGGGTATTGTAAATATTAACACTTAGAATATTAAGCATTAGTGTTCTCAAGTTCATTAATGCTTACGCTTTCCTCCAGCCTGTTAGTCCGTTAAATTGAATAACAAGAGATTTACCTAAATGGCTGACTTATTAAAAGATGCTTATAACCAAACCTACCTTGAGCGATTAGCACAGCAAGTAAAATTGGCTTACCCTGATTTTGCCAATGATGCTTTTATAGATGCAGTATTTGATAGTGAATGGGAGAGCAAAGAGCTAAAAGCACGTAATCATCATATAGCACAACAATTAAGAATCTTTATTAATTTAGATTATTCTGCATCATTGACGGTTATAGAGAGCATTGCACCACATTTTACCAGCTATCAAGGCATGTTTGTTCCGGCTTTTGTAGAGTTATTTGGTTTAGATAGCCTGATTAACTCTACTAAATCACTCGCTTATATCACCGAATTCACTAGTGCAGAGTTTGCTATTAGGCCTTTTATCGTGCGTTATCCTGAACAGATGCACACTATTTTATTAGATTGGACAAATAGTCCCAATGAGCACCTAAGACGTTTAGCATCGGAAGGTGCTAGACCACGACTTCCATGGGCAATGGCTTTACCTGACTTCAAAAAAAATCCAAGTTATTTATGGCCAATATTAGACAACCTAAAACACGATAGCAGTGAATACGTGAGACGTAGCGTCGCGAATAACCTGAATGATATTGCTAAAGATCATCCTCATGCAGTGATAACTAAATGTAAAAGTTGGTTAGCCGAAGATTCTTCAATCAATACTGCTCGATTAGTCAAACATGCTTGTCGTAGTTTATTAAAGCAAGCCATGCCTGACGCACTAGCTTTATTTGGTTTTTTGCCACCGAAACAGATCACCGTTGTAGACCTGCAAGCTGACCAAAAAGTGAAGTTGGGTGAGACATTTCATTTCTCTTGTTGTGTTAAGCATAAAAATTCACTTCCACTGCATAAATTACGTATCGAGTTCGCTATTGACTTCATGAAAAGGAATGGTCAAAAAACGCGCAAGATATTTCAGTTGTCGGAGTCTTTGATAAAAAAAGACAATAAAATGATTATTAAATCATTTAGCTTCAAAAACATCTCTACAAGGCAGTATTACTGCGGTTCGCACACTTTAGCGATATTAATTAATGGTGTGGAAATGAATAAAATCGACTTCATACTGCATAATTAACATTTCCTTATCGCTATCTATTTATGGTATAGATAGCGCCGTTTTTAGCTTCACCTCTTTTTTCGCGATGAAAATTTTGCATATTTCTAGGTGTTTATGAAGGATTAATCGGTTCTGCCGAATGGCCAAGATGGCTGAATTACCTGCGTAAAATATTACGATTAAGAGATCATATTTATGGAATACAAGGAATTATTATGACAGCAATTAAGCAAAAAATGTCATTAACCAAGAAAGTTTTAATCGGCATGGGAATTGGTATCCTAACAGGGTTCTTAATTCGCTCTTTGCTCGCAGATGTTGCATTTGTGCAAGATTATATCGTTAACGGATTATTTTATGTTGGTGGTAAAATCTTTATCGCCACCTTAAAAATGTTAGTGGTACCGCTTATCTTCATCTCGTTAGTGTGTGGAACAAGTAGTTTAAGAGACCTCTCTACATTAGGTCGCTTAGGTGGCAAGACTTTAGCCTTTTATATGGCAACCACTGCGATTGCAATTACTCTTGCTATCTTTATGGCAAATATTTTTGAACCAGGTGTGGGCGTTGATCTTGCTCAAGCAACAACCTATGCGGCTAAAGATGCGCCTTCTTTAGGGGATGTTATCATTAACATGTTCCCAACTAACCCAATTAATGCAATGGCTGCCGGAAATACGCTACAAATTATCGTATTCGCTATTTTATTTGGTATTGCGATTAGTGCATCAGGTAGTGCTGGGCAACGTATTTCTGCGATCTTCTTTGACCTGAATACGGTAATAATGAAGCTTGTTGTTATGTTAATGAAAATTGCGCCGTACGGTGTATTCTTCTTGATGGCTAAGCTATTTAGTGAAATTGGTTTAGATGCGATCTTTAATTTAATTAACTATTTCTTAGTGATCAGTGCTGCGCTTGTTTTACATGCTCTAGTTACCTACAGTGCTTTCTTTAAAGCATTCACAGGTTTGAGCCCGGTTATTTTCTTCAAGAAAATGGAAACAGCAATCAGCTTTGCATTCTCTACTTCATCATCTAATGCCACTATCCCTGCTACGTTAGAAACCACGACTAAACGTCTTGGTGTGAATAACAAGGTTGCTTCATTCACTGTACCATTAGGTGCGACAATCAACATGGATGGTACTGCTATTATGCAAGGTGTTGCGACAGTATTTATCGCACAAGCATTCAATATTGACCTTACTTTATCTGATTACATTGCCGTTATCTTAACGGCTACGTTAGCGTCTATTGGTACTGCTGGTGTGCCTGGTGTAGGTATCATCATGTTAGCTATGGTATTAAATCAAGTTGGCCTTCCAGTTGAAGGTATTGCGATGCTACTGGGTGTTGATAGATTGGTTGATATGATTCGTACTGCCGTTAATATTACTGGTGACAGTGTTGTTACTTGTATTGTGGCTAAGTCTGAAGGTGAGATGGATGTTAATGTCTTCAATGACCCAAATGCGGGTAATATTGAAGAGACTGAAGCAAGTGTTTCAGATAAAAATATTAACGCTTAATCTTGTTTAAGCTAGCTTAAAAGCCCAGTTTTTAACTGGGCTTTTTGTTATCTGTTAACTGAAAGCATCAATAATACTGCACTTGGCTTGTAGATTACCGGGACATTGTTGAGTGATTTTCTTTAATTGATCAACAATCGCTTGTTGCTGTTGGATACGGTTTTCAATCTCTTGTATTTTTTGCAATGCAATGGATTTTACATCGGCACTATTTCTATGTTCATCCTCTGAGAGTAATAACAAGGCTTTACATTCTTTGAGGTTAAATCCTGCTTGTTTACTTTTAAAGATAAAATGTAGTTGTTGGATGATGTCATCTGGATAAAATCGGTAATCATTTTCCTCTCTTGGAGGAGCGGAAATTAAGCCGATAGATTCATAATGACGAATAGACTTAATAGATAGCCCTGTTTCTTTGGCGGCCTGACTAATCGATAGCATGTTGTTCTCCTGTCCCAAATGGTTAACCCACTATTCAGTGGGTCATTTGCTTATTTAGGTCTACTGTAGACGAGTACGTTTTAATAATAATGAATTACTTAACACAATCAAGCTAGAAGCACTCATGGCGATTGCTGCGACGGAGGGGCTCAAGTAGCCTAACGCGGCAGCTGGGATAGCTAATGTATTAAAGATGAATGCCCAAAACAGGTTTTGACGAATAGTTGTCCACGTTGCACGAGATAACTTGATCGCCATCGCTATTAAACGTGGGTCATCATGCATCAAGGTCATAGATGCTGTTTGTTTAGCGACGTCACTGCCTCCGCCCATGGCAATACTCACATCAGCTTGTGCTAGTGCAGGGGCATCATTCACGCCATCTCCAACCATCGCCACTAAGCCATCTTGTTGCAGCGTTGATAGTTGTTGAAGTTTTTGTTCTGGTGTTTGCTCTGCATAAAAGTGAGCGATACCTAAGTCGTTGCTCATAGATTTCACGACACTGTGTTTGTCTCCACTGATCAAGGTGGTCGATAGCCCCAATTTACTTAGCTCGGTAATAGTTTCTTTACTCTCAGGACGAACCTGATCGGCAATCACAAAGTAACCCAGTAACGATTGACCATGGCTAAGGTAAATGACATTGAGATTTGGATCTATATTCACTTCATTACTGGCCAGTTGTTGTTCAATATTAATATCAAAGTGTTGTAATAATTTACTATTTCCTACTAATACATCTTGCTCTTGAAAGCGACTATGTAGACCTTCACCGTGAATATTTTGTGGTTGGCTAATAGTTTCGGCATCAATATTTAATGTCTCACAATAGGCGACAACAGCTTTTGCGATAGGGTGTTTACTCGATTGTTGTATCCCCATTAATAAAGGTAAAAAAGCGGGGTCAAAAGAGGTCACATCGTTGATCGATACTTGTCCCTTCGTTAACGTACCGGTTTTATCAAAGGCAATATGATTTAATTTATGTGCTAACTGTAATGTATTGATATCTTTTATTAATATTCCTTTTTGAGCTGCGAGTCCAGTGCCCACCACCATGGCTGTTGGTGTTGCTAAACCTAATGCACAAGGGCAGGCGATGACTAACACTGCAACACTATGCATTAAAGCTTGTTCTAAGTTACCTGTGGTAAACATCCAACTTGCAAAGGTAATAGCGGCAATCGCTAGAACAATGGGCACAAAAATAGCACTTACTTTATCTACTAGTTGTAGAATTGGTGCTTTACTCATTTGTGCTGATTCAACGAGTTCAATGATATTATGTAATTTAGTTTGCTCATTAACTGCGGTCGTTTTGATCAGTAATACGCCATCGCCATTCAACGTACCTGCATAAACTTGATCGTCTTGTTGCTTATTAATGGCAGCACTTTCACCGGTTAATAGTGATTCATCTATATAGCTAGAACCCTCAACGACAATACCATCTACAGGGACTTTATCACCCACCGCCACTTGGACAAGGTCATCAACTTGGACTTGTTCAATTAATACCCGTTTGAAGCCTTGACCTTTTTTGACTAATGCCTCTAATACTTGTAATTGACTTAATGCATTAATCGCTTTACTGCTGGCTTGTTTCGCTCGAAATTCTAAGTATTTACCTAAACGGATCAGTACGATCACTAAACTACTGGTTTCAAAATAAAGGTGGGCTTGGCTACCTGTTAGCAATATATATAGGCTGAAAAAATATGCGGCAGACGTACCCAATACAACTAGTACATCCATATTAGCCGAGCCGCCCTTGATACTATTCCATGCCCCTTTATAAAACCGAGCACCTACAATGAATTGTAAAGGGGTTGCTAAAGCAAACTCTAGCCAAGAAGGTAGCAAAGCGGTATCACTAAATAGCATATTAATCATTGCAACTACAAATGGGATGCTCAGCCCCAATGCAATGACCAGACTTAGCTTTTCTCGTTGTTGTTTTTTATCTTCTAACTTTTGTTTATTTAACCGTTGTTGTTGAGAAGTAATGGCTACTTTATGCGTTAAAGGATATGGACTTAGCGCAATTAACGCATTAATGAACTCACTATTAGCAATCCCTTCAATGGTTTCAACATGCAATGTTTTAGTCGCGAAATTAGCTTTAGCATCGATCACCAACGGGTGTGACTTAATCGCTTTTAAGGTACTTTCAACACAACTTGAGCATGACCATTCTGCTTCAAAAGGGATCGTTTGGTAATCAGTGTGGTAACCTTTTCTTTTTAAAACATGCGCAATTTCAGAGACTAAAGGTTTGTTGAGTTGCGCTTGGTCAAAAGATAAAGTCGCTTTTTCAAGACTAATATTGACGTTCGCTTCAATGCCGTCAATATCGTTAAATGCGCTTGTTAGTTTACTCGCACATGATGCACAGGTCATTCCATAGACAGGGAAAGTTATTTGATTCGGTGTTGCCATCTCTTTTACCCTCTAATTTATTAATAGATGAATAAAGCTTAACCTTTACCCTAAGGGTAATGTCAAACGTAAACAATATAAAAATATTGCGACAGCCACTTATTATGCTTTATAATTAAAGGCTGTATATAAAGACAGTTGTTTAAAGGGTGGCTGAAAATAGTTATTTTGAATAGTCCTCGTCGTTTCTAATTCTGTGGAGTTATCACAACATGTTGATTGAAGAGACTCAATCTGAACGCAAAATAATTCATATTGATATGGATTGTTTTTATGCGGCTGTAGAGATGCGAGATAACCCTACTTATCAGAACATTCCACTTGCGATTGGCGGGAGAAGTCAGCGTAGAGGGGTTTTATCGACCTGTAATTATCTTGCCAGAGAATTTGGTATTCACTCTGCGATGCCTGTTTTTAAAGCGAAGCAACTTTGTCCTGAATTACTTATTGTACCCGGGAGAATGGCTGTCTATGTCGATATATCACAAAAAATAAGAGCTATTTTTCATCGTTATACACACCTTGTTGAGCCTTTGTCTTTAGATGAAGCTTATTTAGACGTCACCGATTGTACTTTGTTTAAAGGATCTGCCACATATATTGCACAGGATATTAGACGTGCGATTCAGCAAGAGCTCAACTTAACGGCATCTGCAGGTATCTCCTATTGTAAATTTTTGGCTAAAATAGCCTCAGACGAAAATAAACCTAACGGGCAATTTGTGATCAGTCCTGCGCAGTCATCAAGTTTTATCGCGAATCTCCCGTTAAAGAAAATCCCTGGTGTTGGCAAGGTCGCGCAAGGGCATTTAGCAGAGAAAGGCTTGATCACCTGTGCTGATGTGGCGCAATACCCAGAGTCCGCTTTGTTGGCTAGTTTTGGCAAATTAGGTCAATCATTATTAGCCTATAGTAAAGGTATTGATAATAGACAGGTTCAACCCAATAGAGAGCGTAAATCAGTAGCAGTAGAGCATACCTTTGAACACAACTTGTTAACGGAAGCGCAATGTGTGTTAAAGCTGGCTGACTTTTATCAACAATTAACATCACGTGTCGAAAAACATTTATCGAAAAAGGTAATCACCAAATTAGGTGTGAAATTGAAGTTTAGTGACTTTACTATCAAGAGTAGTGAACGAAAATATTCACATTTAAATCAAGCTATTTTTGAGCAGCTGTTACATCAATTGATGTTAGCTAATCCAGACAAACCGATTCGTTTATTAGGGATCAGTGTTGGCTTAAGTGAAAAGTCTAGCGAACAATCAATACAATTAAGTCTAATTGATGATTGAACGCTAATGATTGATTTACATAGAGATGTTTCGAACACCTTCATAAACAAACTGAATAGCCAGTGCTGCTAAGATAACACCTAAGAAACGACGTAGGATCTCATCGCCGGTTTTACCAATTATTTTCTTCAAGTATTTAGAAGCGATCATGCCAACAAAGGTAATAATTAATACACTGATAATAGCTGCAGTCACTGAAATCCAAGTACTGCCTGTTGTTGGTGGTTGAGAATACAATAAAATGGCTAAGGTTAGGGTACCAGGACCTGCTAATAACGGAATGGACATCGGGAATACTGAAATATCTGCATTTTTCTCAGTGCTTGTGAATTTCAATTCCTGAGTGATCATAATAAAAGCAGTGTAAAACAGCAGTAAACCACCTGATATACGCAGTGAGTTAATATTAATGCCTAATTGCGAAAATAAAGCTTCTCCGTAATTACCAAATAACACTAAGGTTAAGCCACTGATGATAATTGACTTGATTGCCATTAGATTACGGTGTCTTTGATCACTTCCAGAGGTCAGTGAGTTGAAGATTAATGCTGATCCAATGGGATCGATGATCACTAATAAACCAGTGATGGCATGAAGGTATAACGCAAAATCCATTTTAAACTCTCTTCTTTTTATATAATAGATGGATCTAACGACCTAATGGTCAGATAGAAAAATGGCAGGGTATTAGCCTGCCATGATTAACATTTACTTATGATCACACGGTTAGAAAATAAAGTGTGCCACACCTGCAATCACTGGTAACGTTACTAGTGTTCGTAGAATAAAGATAATGAATAATTCTGCAATATTAACAGGAATTTTACTACCTAATAATAATGCGCCCACTTCACTCATGTATATCAACTGCGTTACCGACATCGCCGCAATAATAAAGCGTGTCATATCTGACTCAATGGAAGCGGCTAATATAGACGGAATAAACATATCCGCAAAGCCAACTACAATAGTGGTTGAAGCTTGTTCTGCTTGAGGAATTTGTAATAACTCAAGTAGTGGAATAAACGGCATACCTAAGTAATTAAAGATAGGTGTATATTCAGCAATCATTAACGCAATGGTACCAATCGCCATAACAACAGGTAGCACACCAAATACCATATCAATCACATTTTTAATACCATCTTGAATAGTACTTTTAATACCTTTAGCTTGCTCAGCGCGTGTTAAAGCTTGATGAAAACCCCAAGATAATAAGTGATGACCTTCAGGTGTTTTTTCATCACCTTCTTGACGTGAAGAACCATCTATATAGAGATCTTTCTTATTACGCAGTGGTGGCAGTTTAGGCACGATGATCGCTGCCACAATACCCGCTAAACAAACAGATAAGTAAAAAGGTAAGAATAAGTACTCAAGTTTTACCTGTGAGATAACCACTAATGAAAAGGTAATTGATACCGCAGAGAAAGTTGTACCTATAACTGCAGCTTCACGTTGAGTATAAAAACGTGACTCATATTGTTTACTGGTCATTAAAATACCCACACTGCCATCACCTAACCATGACGCCATACAATCAATTGCACTTCGACCTGGTAAGTTAAAAACAGGGCGCATAATTTTAGTTAATAGGGTGCCAAATAACTCTAATAAGCCAAAGTTAAGTAATAATGGTAATAACAGACCAGCAAAGATGAATACACACAGTAACACTGGCATTAATTCGTTCAATACTAATGCACCTGTGTTGCCTGAATTAATCATCTCCGGGCCAATACCCCAGTAAGTCGCGACAATAAATATCATACCTAATACACGAATAATTAACCAAATTGGGCTAACATTAAGTAGACCGTGGAAAAACGGCGAGCGCTGAACAAAAGCAGGGTTAACCACTTTAGTTAATAAACTAAGTACAGCGGTGATCAGCACAACTAGGGTGACAATCAGTGTAATTGAGTCACCTAAAAATGCCTGTAATGCTTTAGAGATGATAGCAATGGGAATCGTCAATGCATCATTGTATTGAATCGGTGCCATAAACAATATTAACCCAATTAACGATGGGATAATGAACGTTAATATTGTACTTAGCGTAAATGATTTTCTTTGTGTCACTCTGTTACCTTCAAAATAATTGAGTCGTTGTTACGACTAAAAATAGGGTGCAATGTTGCACAGCGGCGCAAGAGTACTTGCTTTGTATAGTCTTGTAAATCGGCAATTGCCTACAAATATTATGCAAAATCAATAAACAGTTGGTTTGGTTTTTTAATCACCAACTAGATGGTTTAATAAGCCAACAATTGTAATGATAAGGTATTGAATAATGGTTGTTTGGTTACAAATTAGTAGATTGTTAACAGAATCTGAGAGACAGTTAGAATAATAATATATTTTACTGCATAGATACCTCATTAGGGTTTATAATTTGAGCAATTATAGTCAACAATACAATAAGAATAAATATTATGAGTAAAGCGTTAATCGTAGAGTCTGCGAACAATTTAAAAAAAGCCCTACCATTAATGATGAAGTATTCGGTACCCACCACGCCGAATAATTATGCGCTTTGGTATCATTATGTGGCTGAGAAAAATCTCGCCTTAAAAGAGTCCATGGACAAATTACTTTCATCAAGTGATACTTGCTCTCCCATTCAATCGGAATCTTTATACCGTGAACATGTTAGCTTTCCTGTCGAAAATGAAACCTGGGAATTTCGCTCAACCCTTGAAACCATGATGACTCAGTTAGACCAGTTAATTGTTGATACCCATTCAGATACTACTGAATTTCAAGATTCCTTCGATAAAAATGTCTCAAACATAAGTAAGGTTGAGAAAGAGGGCTGGTCAATAGAGGAAGTGGTTGGTTTATTAAAGAGTTTAGAGAAAGACGCAAAACAGATGCGTAATGCCACCCAATTTTTTGGTAATAGTCTTGCCTTGGCTAAAAATGAGATTGGCACACTCAAATTACAACTTGAAGAAACACGAAAGGCGGCCTTGTATGATTCTTTAACTGGGCTGCTTAATCGCCATGCTTTTGATACGGAACTCACCAGTTATCTTCAATCCAGTTCAGCTACCTTTGCCATTATTCTCTGCGATATTGACCACTTCAAAAAGTTTAATGATACCTGGGGCCATCTATTAGGCGACCAAGTATTAAAAGCTGTGGGGCGAAAAATCAATGAAAGTATGCGAGACCAAAGCACTGCTTATCGTTTTGGGGGAGAGGAGTTTGTTATGTTGCTACCTAATACCAATATACGTATTGCACGCCACTTTGCAGAATCAATGCGTAAAAAACTGGAAAAACTCTCCTTAAAAGATAAACGTTCAGGACAACTTATCAATAACATCACTGCTTCATTTGGGGTGGTGGAGAGTCAAGCCAATGAAAGTATTACAGAGGTGATTGCGCGTGCTGATGAATATCTTTATAAAGCCAAAAACCTAGGCCGCAATCGAGTATTACCGATTTAATTAATTGATTTATAAAGAAACCATCAAAAGTCGCTTTCCGGGGATGGTTATATTGACTAATAATAGAGAGTTTCATAAAGTGGCTAATAAGCTTTAAGCTTATACCTAATCATACACTTTACGATACCATTAATAAGTTTCATTCGAGTGGTATTATTTACGCTTACTTTTAAGGTTTACTCATGGAATTATACGGTAGCTATACCTCACCTTTTGTACGTCATTGTCGCATTGCACTATTACAAACTGAACTTGAATGTGAGTTTATTGAAACAGATGCAACACAAAGTGCAGCATTGTCTCCTACTAAAAAAGTCCCACTGCTTGTTGATTGTGAATTGACACTAACAGACTCTACTTCAATCCTAACCCACCTTTATGAATTAGTGGGAGAAGGGTTTCTAACCGACTTAGAAGAAGTTGAGTTATACCATATGACCAATACGGTACTAGATGCCTGTGTTAACCTAGTGTTATTAGAAAAATTCGACGGTATCACTGCTGAAAAAAGTGTTTATCTAACGCGCCAAGTTGGACGAATTGAAACCGGATTAGCGGCAATTAATGATAAAACACTAAGCCAGGCATTACCTTTAAGCCAAGCTGAAATGCGTTTAGCAATATTTTTAGAGTGGGGGTTATTTAGAAGTAAAATTGCCTTAGATAACTTCCCGGCTTTGCAACAACTTTTAGATCTAGCGCAAACAGATCCTCATTTTGCACAAACGGCACCTAAAGAATGACGTTAACTTATCCTCATCAATGAGGATGCTGTTATTACAAGCAAGAAAAAAGGCCTGTTATTCAATAAATAACAGGCCTTTGTAGATGTAACTCTTTTTACACTTTAATAATTTTACAAGTATTAGTGAAACCTTGTTTAACGTTGTCACCGTGTGTAAGTAGAATCAAATCACCTTCAGCAATTAACTTAGATGCTTTTAGGGTGGTTAACGCATTTTCAATAAACTCAATGCTGTTAGTTGTTGTTGATTCAAACTTAACCGGTGTTACACCACGGTATAATGCACAGTAATTTAACGTTTGTTGGTTACTTGATAGGGCATAAATAGGTAAACCAGAGCTTAAACGAGACATTAATAATGGCGTTGAGCCTGACGCAGTTAATGCCACAATTGCTTTAACACCATTAGTATGGTTAGCCGCGAACATCGTGGTCATTGCTAATGCTTCACCTGGATCGTCAAAGGTATGGTTAATACGGTGATTAGATACATTAATGCTTGGGTGTTTTTCAGCACCAATACAAACATCACTCATCGCTTTCACGGTTTCAACTGGGTAATCACCGGCAGCTGTTTCACCTGATAACATAACCGCATCTGTACCATCTAATACCGCATTCGCCACGTCCATTACTTCTGCACGTGTTGGCATTGGCGCACTGATCATCGATTCCATCATTTGTGTTGCTGTAATTACGACACGGTTTAAACGACGTGCCGTACGGATCATCTCTTTTTGTACACCAACTAAACGAGCGTCGCCAATCTCAACTCCTAGATCACCACGAGCAACCATCACTACATCAGAGGCTAGGATGATATCTTCTAAAGCTTCTTTCGTTTCAACGGCTTCAGCGCGTTCAACTTTAGCAACGATTTTAGCAAAACTGCCTGCCTCTTGCGCTAATTTACGTGCATAGTGTAAATCTGCACCATTACGAGGAAAAGAAACCGCTAGGTAATCACAACCGATCTCAGCCGCAGTGAAGATATCTCTTTTATCTTTTTCTGTTAATGCCGCAGCAGATAAACCACCGCCTTGTTTATTGATGCCTTTATTGTTTGAGAGGGGACCACCAATAGTAACAACAGTATGTACTTTATTGCCTTCAACAGATTCTACTTTAAGCTGAACACGGCCATCATCTAATAGTAAGACATCGCCAGCATCAACTTCTTGCGGTAATGTTTTGTAATCTAGACCTACGTGTTGTTGAGTACCTTGACCCTTTGCCACATCACTGTCTAAGGTAAACTTATCACCTACAGCTAGTTGAATTTTATTGTTTTCAAAGGTTGAGACACGAATTTTAGGGCCTTGAAGGTCGCCCATAATCGCGACTTCTTTACCTAGTTTAACGGCAATGTCTCTCACTTGTTGGGCTCGTTTGATGTGGTCGGCAGCTTCACCGTGAGAGAAATTCATACGTACCATATTGGCACCAGCTGCAATGATATTTTCTAAGTTATTACCGCGGTCCGTCGCTGGGCCTAAAGTAGTAACTATTTTCGTACGTCTTGCCATGTTAACTCCTGTTACATAAAAGAATATAAGACTAAATGGGGGTTAATAAATGCACTGCTATACTGTAATACTTTTATAGCGCTTCATCATTAGTTTTTTCAAAACGAGAGTCTTTAATACCCGCTTTTACCCTTTTTAAATTATCTCTAAATTTTGCACCACGGCGTAAGGTAAAGCCGGTGGTTAGAACATCGATTAAAACAAGTTGAGCGATACGTGAAGACATTGGCATGTAGATATCAGTATCTTCAGGTACGCCTAAGGAAAGGACTAAATTACTCTGCTCAGCAAGGGGAGAGTCTTCTGCGGTTAAGGCTATCACAAAGGCATCATTCTCACGTGCTAACTGAGCAATTTCTACTAATGGTTTAGTGCGTCCAGTATGTGAAATTAAGACAATCACATCACCTTCGCTACCATTAATACAACTCATTCGTTGCATTACAATGTCATCGAAGCAGGATACTGGAATATTAAAGCGGAAAAATTTATTTAACGCATCATGCGCTACAGAAGAAGATGCACCTAACCCAAAGAAAGAAATTTTATTCGCTTGGGTTAATACATCAACGGCGCGATTAATCAGGTTAGTATCTAAACCATTCTTAGCTGCATTTAAGCAAGCCATGGTCGATTCGAAAATTTTCGACGTATAAGCTTCTGGGCCATCATCTTCATTTACATTTCTGTTCACATAAGGCGTACCATTGGCTAAACTTTGTGCTAAATGTAGTTTAAAGTCAGGGAAACCTTTGGTATCCAAACGGCGACAAAAACGGTTAACCGTTGGCTCACTAACCTCAGCTATTTTTGCTAGGTTAGCTATACTAGAATGGATGGCGGTTTGCGGTGACGCTAAAATGGCTTCTGCAACTTTTCGTTCTGATTTGCTAAAAGTATCTAAATTTTTTTTAATTAACTCTAACGTATTCATTATTTTGTTCACTCAGCAATGTGTTGGCGTCTAGTAAAGGAAAATTTGTAACTAAAAAATGAAATAAAACTACAAAAAAAAGCGATTAAATTTGTAAATCATTATAGATCAGTGGCGTTTTTATGTCATTTTATTACATTCGAATAATGTTTCAGATCAAATAAATTACAATTAATTTAAAAAACTGAGAGGCTGATCAGCCTCTTGACCCTATAAAACTCTGAAAAAAGGCAGGAGTTAAATCATGTTATCAGTTGTTGCAGATGTTGGTGGTACTAATATACGTTTGGGAGTATTGGATATTGTTTCCGGCGAAATATCCAAAGTACGTGAATATCCTTGTGTTCAATTTATCACCTTAGACGCCGCGTTAGCACAATATTTTGTCACCTTGTCAGACCCCGTTAGCCATTTATGCATTGGTATTGCCTGCCAAGTTGAACATGACTTGGTACAAATGACCAACTTAAACTGGAAGTTTTCTAAACAAGCCTTACAGCAAAAATTGTCGCTTAAAACCCTGCATGTGATTAATGATTACACAGCTATTTCATTGGCAGTCCCTTTTGTGGATGACAAGCAGAAAATTAAAATCGGTAGTGGTACTGAAGTGGAAGAGGGAGTGAAAGCGGTATTTGGTCCGGGCACTGGTTTAGGGGTGTCACATCTATTAAAGCATTCTGGCAAGTGGATCAGTTTAGATGGGGAGGGCGGCCATACTAGTTTTGCACCAAATACGTCGCAACAAGCTGATGTTTTATTATTATTGCAAGGTCAGTTTGGACATGTATCCAATGAGCGATTAATGTCAGGGCAGGGGTTGGTGAATATTTACCATGCATTGTGTCGTTTAGCGGGTAAACAACCTGAGTATTTTGAAGCTTCACAAATATCCGAAGCAGCCTTAAATAAAGAGTGTGCACTGGCAACACAAACCTTAAATATGTTCTGTGAAGTATTGGGGAGTTTTGCTGGTAACCTAGCCATGAGTTTGGATTGTAAAGGGGGAGTCTATATTGCTGGTGGTATTATTCCGCGTTTCATTGATTTTTTCCAAAATAGTGAATTTAGAACATTTTTTGAAGCCAAAGGGCGAATGAGCAGTTATTTAACAGGGATCCCAACGTTTCTTATTACGCACCCTAATCCGGGTTTATTAGGTGCATCCGTCTATTTACAACAAGAATTAGCATAAATCCCTGAATTATTAGCGTTAATGGTTGATTTAACGAGCCGAGTTAACTATCATGCGCATCGCTTTGTTAATACAACTATCACTTTAGTTTAATAAACAAGCAATTTACGGAGAATTGGCCGAGTGGCTGAAGGCGCACGCCTGGAAAGTGTGTAAGGGGCAACCCTTCGAGAGTTCGAATCTCTTGTTCTCCGCCACATTAAGTACCGTTAGGTACGGGAAAAACCGCAAACCTTATTTAAGGTTTGCGGTTTTTTTATGTCTAATTTTTAATACGCATATTTTCAGTAACAGCCATTAAAAATAGTGATTTCATAAAATACCTCTACAAATAAAATCGATGTTTATTTATACAGTGTAGTGTATTTGCCATCTTTCCGCCGTAAATATTGTATTTTGTCGTCTTTCTACATGACTTATATTTCATCTTTTATTTTAAATTGTTGATTAAAATGATAATTGCATTAGTCTAAGTCTATTATTAATCATTAGATATTTGCCATCTTTCCGCGGGAAAGGTGACATTTTGTTATCTAATAAGATGTTAGGCACTACTAGCAATTTACACTGGAGTACGTCATGGGCAAGATTCAAAACCCCGCTACAATATCAAGTGAATTTGGTATTTGTTCTAAAACTCTCGATAAATTGGGGGTTGTAGATGTGTTACTTAACACAGATACACTTTTGTTTATTGATCCAATGCTTCTTGCTGAAAGTAAACATGATGAAATGAATACTGGTGCGGTTAATTCATATAAGAAAAGGTTTGAATTGATAATCAAACTTTTGTCTGCTTCTAAAGTTGAGGATGATGTTGCTTGGAAAGGTGCTAAAAAGCACTTTAAATTTTCAGAAATAAGTTGGACTTGCCTCGGATATGGCACATCTGTTAGAGGATCAGGCTTCGGGAAAGACTTGATTTCTACAACACTTGATACAGCTTCGCAAATAGTTTCTTTAGGTGTAACTGATACAGATTTGTTTATGGCACTTGCGCTATTTGAAGAGGGTATAGGTCCGGATAGAATAAGTGACATGACAACAAATATTATTTTATTTGACCTTATTAATTATACGCTCCGTGTTAATGAAACTTTAAAGTTACCCACCAAACCTCATAAAATTGGAACCGAAGAATACAACCTAATTATTAATCCTTATTCTGGTGCTCCTTTATTACTCGTTCCTAATGACATTGTTCGAGATCTTCCAATTGCTACAGACTGGAGTGATATATCCAGAGTTGTAAGAGAAAATGAAGATTTGAGAGAGCGTGTAAATAACCAAGTTGGTGAAGTATGGGCAAACATGACCAAAAAGCAGAAGCGCCAGTTGAAAGAAGCTGCTTTAAAAAGTAAAGAAGCATTTGAGCAAGTTATTGAAATGATCCGCGAAGTAGATCCTGTACCTTATAATTTAACAATGGACAAAAATGGTGAGTCATTTTGGACTTCATTACTAAGTAAAATATCTCAAGAACACCCGTTTGATTTAAAGAAATACGGTAACAAAGAACTAAACGATGACGAAGTATTAGAGGTCGTCCATAAAATACTCGAACAATTTCAAGATTTAGTTGAAAATAAAGGTTTATGGAAAGAGCTTTGGTGTGAAGAGAAAAAGCCTAGAAAAGAAAAAGCATCACAACGTTTATTTTTTGCTGTCGCATATAGTTACTGTAAAGCAAACAATATCGATTTAACTCCTGAAGCAGATTCAGGAAATGGTCCTGTAGATTTTAAATTATCTAGGGGCTTTGATTCTAAAGTAGTTATAGAAATTAAGCTTTCTACAAACGGTAGCTTGGTTCACGGTTACGAGAAGCAACTTGAAATTTATAAAGCGGCTGATGATACTAATGTTGGTATATTTTTACTCATTGATGTTGGTGGGCTAGGTCAAAAATTTGCCAAGGTGCAACGTATTCGTAATGAATTTTTGCAAGAACATAAGCACGCATCTCAGGTTTGGTATGTTGACGGTAACCAAAAAGCTTCTGCAAGCAAACGTGCCTAACAAGTTGCTTAAATGGAACTAAAACAGTGGGTTACGTTTCGCTTCGCTACACATTTTAACCCACAATTTTAGTCCGCTTAGCAAGGCGTTATGTTTTTTAAGGAAATACCGTGTATTACATTGACTGTTTTATTGCTTTTTCAAATTCTTATTTCAGGCCAATATTGATTTTAATATCTTCAGTATTCGCGATATTTTTTGCTAGTAAAAAAATAGGAAACAATATTACCGTTAATTATTCAATTTCTTACGAAGGGTTTTCTGCTGGCTCTATTAAAGAATTAGTTCTATCGAATAAGAAAGATAAACCTGTAAGTATATTTAGCATTTATGCTTTATTTGAAAATGATCTCGCCTTAGAGGTTAAAAAATTATCGCCTCCAGTTATCCTTAAGCCTTATGAAACAGTCAGTATCTTTCCCGATAAATATAGTGAATTGAGCGTTGATGGTGATGAATTTAATGATATGTTAAATAATATCAAATTTGTCATAGATTCTGCTGATGGATTGATTCCGTGTAAGAAAAGTATTAAAAAAGAATCGATGAGTCACTATCGAACTATCACCAAAAACACGTATTTGTACAACGGATTTGTGTATAACGAATCTGTAAGGTTTATTCTCGATTATGTTTTCGAAGGCGATAAAAAAACTGCTTTCATTACAAAATCTGGTTATATAGGAAATGAGTGGGGGTTTTTCTCCCAATCACTTAGGTTCGCCTAACATGGTAACGAAAGACGCAATTGTTAATGTCCTCAATGATAGCGGGTTAGCTTCGATTATGTCTAACTATGTGCTAAATGAGGTTGTTATTACAGGTCTAAAAATAAAGAGTGTCGCTCAAAAAAACATAACAAGCAGCTAAAGTCGGAAAAATTACCGCATGCCATCGCTTCGCGATTATGGCAAACGCTAATTTTCCACTTAGCTGGGCGTTAACTATATTTAGGAGTTCATATGACTAAAAAAGAATATCTAGGTAGTTGTCATTGCGGTGAAATAAAATTCACTATCAGGAGTGATTTCACAGAATTGACTACTTGCGACTGTTCAATATGCACCCTTAAAAATGCTTTGATGGTAAAAGTACATGAAAGTGATTTTGCACTATTACAAGGTGAAGATTCTCTTTCTGAATATCAATTCCATACAAATACAGCACGTCATTTCTTTTGTAATAAATGTGGAATATATCCTTTCCATAGAAAACGTGTAACTCCTGATAATTTAGGTATCAATGTTTTTTGTTTAAAAGGATTTGATCCCAAAGGCATACCAGTTCGTGCCACTATCGGCGCTGGTATGAAATAATAGTTAACAAGAGCTTTAAACGGAATAAAAACAGTTGGTTAGGTTTCGCTTCGCTACACATTATAACCAACTATTTTTATCCGCTTAAGCTGGCGTTAGGCAACTATTCGAGTAGGTGTATATGACCGAAATAATATCTTCAAAGACAATGCTGACTGTCGGTACGAAAGCATTTGATGTAATTAAAAATGCATATCAATCTCGTAAACAAGAGCGAGTTAGTTCATTCTTCAAATGTGTTGAAACACGTTACGAATATATGGATGAAGAACAAAGAGCTAAATTAAATGAATCAATTAACAGTATTGAAGGGCAAGAAGTATTAGCGCAATATGCTGACGCTATAACCCAAACATCAAGTGACAGAGTACGTATGGCAATTGCTCTCTTATATTGCAATGATTGTGACTTTAATTTTTCTGAATTTGATCAACGAATTTTTATTAATGGTGTTACTGGGATAACTGATCATATTATAGATTTCTTCATTGAATCAATTAAACGACCTAAAATATCTGGTAATTACCCATATGAACGACACTCTATCGAACAAAGTTCATTACCAGATTTCAATGTAGAAAACGTAGATGCTGAACTTGTTTATTCTTACATCAATGAATTAATCAGGCGAAGACTATTATTACCCGATCCTGCTGTAGGACTTTTGGGAGATAATAAAGGTTGGTTTATAACTTACGGTTCCTCTGATAAAACGAACAGAATGGCTAGGTTATTAGAAAAAGCTGGTGAAGTAATGAGGTAAGTTTGCCTAACAAGTCAATTTAAACGGAGCTTGATGCTCACCCACTTTA
>NZ_QOCB01000025.1 GCF_003318165.1 Psychromonas sp. B3M02 | reverse complement strand
ATAATGACCATCACAGATTAATGAGAGAGGTTTTGATTACGGATAATTTAAGTTAATTAATAGTATTTAGTTAACTAATTTTGTCGATTAAATTTACAGTACATAAAGTACTACTTTTTAATTAATTTTTAACACTTTACATTTCAATGGATTACCTATTTTGGTATAAAATTTGCTTTAAGAGTGCGAATATTAAATTTGCATCGAGATATATAAATGAAAAAAATTAACGCGCTGATGGCAGTCACTTTAACCTGTTATGTTAACTTTGGTTTAGCAGGCCCTCTTGAAACACTAAATGAATATAATTTAGTTGTATTAAATGATTTAACTTCAAGCAGTGAAGTTGAAGGCAAAACCATTGTCGCTGGTGATTTATCAGGCTCTAATTCTAATTATGGTACTCATCTGCCTCAGAATGACTCATCTATTGGCAGTGTGTTAGTCGTCGGTGGTGATTTATCATCTGGAACAAATGTTAATGCAAACGGTCATGATGTAGTTATTGCTGGGATAAATAATGGTAATATTAATTCAAACTCAGTGTCTAATGATACAACGCAATATGATTTTGATCTGATAAAGTCAGAGTTTGTTAACTTTTCAGGTTACTTATCTGAATTAGCCGTTAATTCTACTTTATTGACATCAACTAACGACCAACCATCTGCTGCTTCATTCAAAGTGGGTGATTCAGTTGGAAGTGACTTAGCAGTGTTTAATATCACTTCCGCTAGTTTTTTTGAAAATAACTTAGTTCAGCAATATGATATTGACTTAAATGGTCAGTCACCATCAGCAATTATTATTAATGTGTCTGGTGAAACGGTTAACGATTCGAGTTTAGGTAATGCTGTTGGTAATATTACTAGTGACGCTTTTCGAGAGAATATTATTTGGAATTTCTTTGAAGCCACTGAGATTGATTTAGTTAAACAAATTAACGGTAGTGTTTTAGCACCATTTGCCGACCTTACGAATGCAACACCTATTGAAGGTTCTGTCGTTGTTAATAATTTTGACCAAAATGGTGAAGTACATGATTCATTATTCACTGGTGTAATTAGTTATGATGTAGATACCGTTAATTTAACTGAACCAGTAACTGTCCCTGAACCTAGTATGCTGTTTATTTTATTTTCTGCCTTGGTTGGTTTTGTTTTCTGGCGTAAACAACAAGCCTAGTCGATTTTGACTTTTATCGATTACAAAAAAACCGCTGACAGATAACTGTGAGCGGTTTTTTAATTTTGAGCTTAGTATTTAATTATTGGCTGTGACGTTCAGCTAACTTTGCTGCCACATCTGCTAATGATAAACCTTCATTCTGTAGTAACACTGTCAGGTGGTATAACAAGTCAGCACTTTCACAAGTTAACTCATCCATATCTTTTGCCATTGCTGCTAATGCAACTTCAACACCTTCTTCACCAACTTTTTGCGAGATACGTTTTGTACCACGTGCATATAAGCTAGCAGTGTAACTGCTCTTTGGATCAGCACCTTTACGGCTTTTGATAACTTGTTCTAAATCAGAAATGAAGCTTAGTGATGGTTCTTGTTCATTTTTAAAGCAGGTTTCATTGCCTAAATGACAAGTAGGACCGATTGGATTTACAATCGCTAATAAAGTGTCGTTATCACAGTCAGAACTGATCTCTACAACATTTAAGAAGTTACCTGATTGTTCACCTTTACACCATAAACGTTGTTTAGTACGGCTGAAAAACGTCATTTTTCCAGACTCAAGGGTAGCGGCTAGTGATTCTTCATTAACATAGCCTAGCATTAATACTTTGCCAGAAACTTGGTTCTGTACAATTACTGGCATTAGGTTATCTACTTTAGCCCAATCCAACGTAGCTAGTTGTTCTTCTTTCATTAAACTCATAAACGTATCTCTACCTGTTCTGTTTTAAGGTAAGATTTTAACTCACCAATATTAATTATTTGTTTGTGGAATACACTAGCAGCTAATGCACCATCAACATCGGCTTTATTAAAGACATCGGCAAAGTGAACCATTTCACCAGCACCGCCTGATGCAATTAATGGAACATGACAAATTGCTCTCGCTTGAGAAAGTTGGTCAATATCGTATCCGCATCGAACGCCATCTTGGTTCATTACATTCAATACAATTTCACCAGCTCCTCGTGATTGCACCTCTTTGATCCAATCAAATGTATTCCATGTGGTGGTGACTGTGGCAGCTTCATTACCAGTGAATTGTTTTACTTGGTGTTGCCCGGTTTCTTCATCAAAGTAAGAGTCGATACCAATAACAATACATTGGGTACCGAATTTTTCAGCTAGACGATTGATAAGGCTTGGGTCAGCTAATGCAGGACTGTTAATCGATACTTTATCAGCACCAAATTGTAATATGCGCTGTGCATCTTTTTCAGTCTTAATCCCACCTGCAACACAGAAAGGAATATCAATAACTTCTGCTACACGGCTTACCCAACTTTTGTCTACTACTCTATCATCTGAACTGGCTGTAATATCATAAAAAACCAGTTCATCCGCGCCTTCTTCGGCATAACGTTTAGCAAGAGGAACTATATCGCCGACAATTTCATGGTTACGAAATTGTACTCCTTTAACAACTTGTCCATCTTTTACATCCAAACACGGAATAATTCGTTTTGCTAACATAAAGCCTCGCTATTATGTGGTGTCCTATTTTTGAGCTTTTAACACCCTTAAAATAATTTACCAATACTTTATTAAGAAATAATCATAAGTGATTGTAAAGATTATTAATTCATTATCAGAACATTATAACTATATTAGGGAGCAGTTTGTAGGCTTAAATCTGATTAATAAACAGATTTTAAGTCCGTATTTATATCTTTTTATCCGTTTAAAAAAACAATCGTTATGGAATAAGGGTTAAGGCTTTATAAA
The DNA here is from genome assembly GCF_003318165.1 of Psychromonas sp. B3M02. Taxonomy (GTDB): domain Bacteria; phylum Pseudomonadota; class Gammaproteobacteria; order Enterobacterales; family Psychromonadaceae; genus Psychromonas. The sequence goes on along the minus strand of NZ_QOCB01000025.1, from coordinate 11,290 downwards.
GAGATCTAAAGTCTGCTTACTGACGTATGCTTATTATATTAATCAGAGTAAGAATCGGGGAGCAGTGCTGATGATTATCAATATGTTGGGGTTTAACCTAGCTTGGTTTGGTTTAGTCTATTTTGGCAATATATTTATTCCAGTGGCCTTAGTCATGTTATTACATCACTTTATTTTACAATCGAAGCTAACTAATGAAGTTAGGTTAGTGCTATTAGTGACTGTTATAGGGGCTTCAGTGGATTCTTTCTTGCACTTTATTCACTTTTTCGATTTTCCAGATTCAGCGTTAATCCCATTTTGGTTAATTGTTTTATGGGCTTGTTTTGCCAGTACTCTTTGTCATAGTTTATCTTTTCTAAATAAATCTAAGGTATCTCAGGTCTTAGTAGGTGGTGGTTTTGCACCTTTAAGTTATTTAGCAGGAACAAATTTCAATGCCGTTGAATTTAGTTACTCATGGACAGTAAGCTATTTAACTCTTGCTGTTATTTGGGGAAGCTTATTCCTACTTTTCTATTATTTAAAATCAATCATATTAAACAAGGAAATACAATATGCTTAATATTGTGAACGGACTGATAGTGTTACTGCTATCAATTAATGTTGCCTTTGCATCAACATCAACTTCAAAAACATTAACAGACTGGCAAACTACATTACCTGAATTGTTAAACTCATCGCCTACTAAACTTATTGGCAAGGCGACTTTCTCTGTATTTATCTGGGATATTTATAAAAGTAAGTTATCGACGACTTCAGGGCGTTTTCCTGATAAAGCAGGTTCATTGGTTTATCAAATAAATTACCTTAAAAATATAGACTCAGAAGACTTAATAGAGAAAACCGTAGAGCAGTGGCAACATCTAGAATTTAAACCTGAGCGCTATCAAGGATATGTTTCCCAATTAAAAAGTATGTGGCCTGATATCAAAGAGGGTGACCAACTTGCTTTTGTAACCAAGTCAGGGAAAAGCGCGTTTTATTACAATAATCAATTAATTGGAAGTATTGATAACCCTGATTTTGCGACCATTTTTTTGGCTATTTGGTTTTCTGAGAATACCACTCAACCAGCTTTAAGAGATAAATTATTAGGAATCGCGTCATGAATAAACTGTCTTTTACCACTGTAACTTTATTAAGCTGCTTTGCCATTAGTAGTTGCTCGCAGGATTTAAATGATTACTCCCAACATAAAAATGCATTTGATATTAAAGAGTACTTTAACGGTAATGTAACTGCATGGGGCACAATTCAAGACGCAAGTGATGTGGTCACAAGGCGATTTTGTGTTGAATTACAAGGTACTTGGAAGCACGGCGATGGTGTATTGGCTGAAAAGTTTTACTTTGATGATGGCGAGATAAGCTATCGAAATTGGCATTTTTCACAACAATCCGATGGACACTACATAGGTACTGCGGAAGATGTTATTGGTGAAGCTATTGGTTGGCAGCAAGGTTTTGCGTTCAATTTAACCTATACATTATTGTTGCCCGTAGATGGCAGCACCTACGAAGTCAGTATGGATGATTGGATGTATCAACTTGACCAGAATAGAGTCATCAATAAAACAGCTATCAATAAATTTGGTGTAAATGTAGCTAATGTCACGCTATTTTTTGATAAACAACCACCTGTAAAAGGTTGTCAATAACCGGCAATGTCTATTTCTTATTTATTGTCATCTAACATTATTTACTGACAACTTGGTGTATTTGTAGCTAATGTCACGCTTTTTTTGATAAACAACCACCTGCATAAGGTTGTAAATAACCGGCAGTTACTGCTCCTTATTTATTATCATCTAACATTATTTACTGACAACTTGGTGTAATTGTAGCTAATGTCACGCTCCTTTTTTGATAAACAACCATCTGTATAAGGTTGTCAATAACCGGCAATTACTGTTCCTTATTGATTGTCATTTAACGGTATTTACTGACAATCTTTATGAACCATTTTAGCTAGCACTTCGTACATTAAAATGAGCATGATTTTATGCTCATTTTTTTATTAAAGAGGGCCAATTATGTCAGGCAAAACAACTAATCTCCCAGTCTTTCCTTTAGATCTATTTTTATTACCGGGTGGTATTACGCGTTTAAGAATTTTCGAGCCTCGTTATTTGAAAATGGTTGGGCTCGCAACTCCATTAGGCGGGTTTGTTATTTCTTCTAACAAACAAAGCACGACGCAAGCTTACCGATGGGGTAGTTGGGTTAATATCATTAACTTTGAACAAGGGAAAGATGGCGTCTTAGAAATAGATGTCAGTTGTGATTGCTTAGTTGAGTTGGAAAATATACAACAAGATACAGATAAATTATTGTTTGCTGATGCGTTAGTACATAAACATTGGTCGCAAAAAAGTTCAACAACAGAGTTAGCGTCATTATCAGGTTCTTTGAAATCACTATTTGAGAGTAATAAGCTATTAAACGAACTTTACCATGATAAGTTACCAAACAACCCGTATTGGACTGTATCAAGATGGTTGGAATTATTGCCAATTCCTTTTGATATTAAAAATAAATTCGTACTCGAGTCGTCTTACACAGAAGCTAAAAAATTAGTGCATTCAATCATTTCACAATAAAACTCACAAAATATATTATATTTTTCATTAACCCAGTGATCTTTAATTTGTACTCAGCGTATTGATTGCCAGAGTCCAAATTAGGGAAATAATTATGGTAGTCGAACAAACTAAATTGCCAACAGGGGTAAGTCATGCTAAATCTAACGGCATGAATGAAAATATTGATCACACCCAACTAAGCGAATGGCTTAATCAAGTTGCTGATAAACGCTGTAAAATTGCGTTTACTCATCTTTTTAAATTTTTCGCCCCTAAAATACAGCGTATAGCACGCAGTAAATTTCCTAATGAAGCTCAATCCCACGAAGTGGTTCAAGAAACCATGAGTAATGTTTGGCGTAAAGCACATTTATTTGACGCAAATAAAGGTGCCGCAACGACATGGGTTTATACGGTAATGCGTAATGTTACTTTTGACTTGTTAAGAAAAGTTAAAAGTAATCGAGAAGATAATTTAAGTGATGATATTTGGCCAATTGCAGAAGGTGCAGTAACCGAAGATCAAGCATACGAAGATCATCTTGAAAGTAATCAACTGTTACGTGTCATTGATGCATTACCCGAAGCGCAGCAGCAAGTGGTTAAAGGTTTCTATTTGATGGAGATGTCGCAAGAGCAACTTGCCAACCATCTTAACCTACCGCTTGGCACGATTAAATCCAGGCTACGTTTAGCGCTCGCTAAATTAAAAGTGCAGTTAGGAGAAGAAAATGATTAAGCATCATCCGAAATTTGAATTATTACAATCTTATGTCAATGGTGAGTTACCAGCTTCACTTGCTATCGGCATTAGTATCCACGCGGATATGTGTCCTGAATGCCAACACTCAATAGCGCAGTTAACAGAACAAGTGGCTGAGCACTCATTTGAAGAAGCGCCAGTGCGTTTAGATGACTTGAAGTCAGATAGTTTTACATCATTTTCTGATGATATAGCTGAAGATGACCTGTTTGAGTCAATGATCAGTAATATCACATTTAACGATGATGCTGATGTGGTTACTGAAGCACTTAAACGTGAAGTAGTGTTTCGAGATAAAACATATGAATTGCCTACTGCATTGAGTCGAATTGAGTTAGGTAAAGCCGCTAATATTGGAAAGTTATCTCGCTCTCGTTTACAACTTAACGAGGACGAAATTCACTCAAGCTTGTTACATATCAATCCAGGCGGTGGTGTTCCAGCACATACTCATAAAGGATTTGAATTGACGGTATTACTTGATGGTTCATTCACAGATAGTAGAGGTGAATACAATAAAGGTGATTTTATTTTATTAGATGGCACCTTTACACATAATCCGGTCTCACAAAATGGGTGCCTATGTTACACAGTTGCTAATGATGCACTACACTTTACTCAAGGTATTAATAAGCTATTAAACCCAATCGGGTCATTTATTTATTAGTGTTTAGGTTTTTTATTCAAAGGAGCGAATAGTGATTTATTCAGTCGAGAAACAAGAAATTAAAATTGGTATCAGTGCGTGTTTAATTGGTCAGAAGGTACGTTTTGATGCAAGTAATAAACCTTCTCGTTTTTGTATTGATGAGTTAGGAGAGCATGTTGAGTATGAGTCTTTTTGTCCTGAAGTGGCGATTGGTTTGCCTATTCCGCGACCAACTATTCGCTTGATTAACAAAGATGATGTCATCACAGTAGCACGACCGGATGGTTCTGGTGATGTCACCGAGGCATTACAAGCTTATGGAAAAAAAGTAGCAGAGATGACCAAGCACTTGAGTGGTTATGTTTTCTGCGCTAAAAGCCCAAGCTGTGGGATGGAGCGTGTTAAGATTTATTCAGAAGAGGGGAACTCCCTCGCTTCTGATGGTATCGGTGCCTTTGCAAAAGAGATTATGGAAGCTAATCCTTTACTACCCTGTGAAGAAAATGGTCGTTTAAATGATATGCATATACGTGAAAACTTTGTTGCACGTATTTATGCATATAAACATTGGCAAAAAGTGAGTGCGTCTGGTTTAACTAAACACAAACTCACGACTTTCCATAGCCATTATAAATACTCAGTCATGAGTCATAATTTAGTGGCTTACAGAAAATTGGGGCAATTATTAGCTGACGTTGATATGCCATTGGCAGAGAAAGCAGACAAATATATTTTTGGATTAATGGAAGCTTTAAAAATTCCAGCAACGCGTAAAAACCATGTGAATACCCTGACGCATATTCAAGGTTATTTTTCTAAGCATCTAGTTGCAGAACAACGTAAAGAATTGTGTGAACAAATCGATGGTTACCGATTAGGTTTAGTGCCTCTTATTGCACCATTAACTTTGATAAATCACTACTTAAGAGAGTATCCAAAAGACTATCTTAAAGGGCAATCGTATCTTCAGCCATACCCTGAACAGTTAAGACTGCGTTACGCTTACTAACCATCACTTCCATAACGCCACTTCTCATCTGACAGTTGTGGCGTTTAACTTTCCCAAATATTACTAACAGGAATACACACTTCCTATGAATCAATTACTCTGGTTTCGTAATGACTTAAGAACCAATGATAACCCTGCACTCACTCATTTCATTAATCACTCTACCCCTAAAAAAACTGCTAAAGCAGTATTTTTTATTTCAGAAAAACAGTGGTTAGCGCATGATTGGGCTCCCATAAAAATAGACTTTATTAAGCGGCATGCTGTTGCACTGGTGGAAGAACTAGCTTCTATTAACGTTCAATTAGAGCTTGTTGAAGTCGACGACTTTACAGCACAAGTAGCATATTTAAAAAAATACTGCACTGACCATGATGTGCAACAGGTTGTTGCAAACAGCGAATTAGAAGTAAACGAGCAACAACGTGATCAATCTTGTTTAAAGGAACAAATTCCTTTAATTTTGTTTGAAGCTGATGTGATTGTACCGAAAGGTAAAGTCGTCACTAAATCAGGTGAAATGTATAAAGTATTTACCCCTTTTAAACGTGCTTGGTTAACTTATGTAAGAGAACATGGTTATCAGTATTTGCCAGGATTAACCAATTCATCAACCACAGTTGAAAAACCAATAGAGGCGTCACTTTCTAGTAAATGGCCTTTGGTCAGCGAACTAACAGAGAAAGCATTACCGCTTTTTTATCGACTCAAAGTGTCGAATTATAAAAATGTTCGCGATATACCGAGTGTCAAAGGGACAAGTGGTATTTCACCTTATCTAGCGGCAGGGGTGTTAAGCCCTCGTTATGTTTTCAAAACCTTACTAGATAAATACCCGGACATATTAATCAGTAGCGATAGCCAAGAATTTTGCTGGCTTAATGAGATAATTTGGCGTGAGTTTTATCGTCACCTTGTATTTGCAAAGCCGAGCCTTTGTAAGCACAAATGTTTTAATGATAAATATCAGCAAGTGTCATGGCCTTATGATCACACTCTATTTACCGCCTGGTGTGAGGGAAAAACTGGATACCCTTTAGTGGATGCGGCCATGCGTCAACTGAACCAAACAGGTTGGATGCACAATCGACTACGCATGGTAGTGGCTAGCTTTTTAACTAAACATTTATTAATTGATTGGCGTGTTGGTGAACGCTACTTTATGCAGCACCTAATAGATGGGGATCTAGCGTCTAATAACGGAGGTTGGCAGTGGGCATCAAGCACTGGCTGCGACGCTCAACCTTACTTTAGGATTTTTAATCCAATTACGCAGAGCGAAAGGTTTGATCCTAAAGGCACTTTTATTCGTAAGTACTTACCAGAACTAAGCAATTTTCCCGATAAACAGATACATTTTCCACATAAATATATAAAGGAAAATCACCTCTCTATTTATTGGCCAGCGATTGTCGATCATAAAGAAGCAAGATTAAATGCACTAGCTTTCTATAAATAATAGATAAAATAAACAGCCTAGGGTATTGCTTGATCGACGTTAGATGGATTTTATTTAAGGTAATACAATGAATATAGAGCAGTCAGTAATAGATCAACAATACCCTGAATGGTTAGGTAGGTTTATTTCCATTTATCAAAAACTTTCATTTAATAATCTTAATTTATTGGATGAAGTTTACGCTGAAGAGGTGACATTCATTGATCCTATTCATGAGATTCATGGTTTATCCAACTTACATGACTACTTTGAGGGACTATACAAAAACTTAAGCAGTTGTACCTTCTCTATCAATGATGTGATTATTGATAACCAACAAGCAGCTATCTATTGGGAAATGATTTATCAACATCCCAAATTAAATGGCGGAAACTTTGTGTCAGTACAAGGTACTTCTAAGTTAATAGCACTTGATAATAAAATTATATACCACCGTGATTATTTAGACTTAGGGGCTATGTTATACGAACAGTTGCCCTTAATAGGTAAACTCATTCATTGGATTAAAGTTAAGGCGGCACAATAATGACAGCCAAAAACATATTGATCACTGGAGCTACATCAGGCATCGGGCACTCACTGTTTAAGCATTATCAACAGCAGGGTGATAACGTTATTGCCTGTGGGCGTAATAAAGAAAAATTACAAGAAATGGCTCAGCAAGCAAAGCTGATTGGACAGTTTGATATGACTATTCCCTCTGAAATTGAAGCTTTTTCAAAATCGGTAGACAGTTTAGATATCCTGGTGCTAAACGCAGGAAACTGTCGTTACATCGATGATGCTAAACAGTTTGATGGTGAATTGTTCGCCGATGTTATTCAAACAAACTTAATCTCATTAGGCTGGTTATTGCAGTATCTACTACCAAAAGTACGTCAGGGCGGGCAAGTTGTATTTGTTAGTTCAAGTGCCACTGTAATGCCATTTCAGCGTAGTGAAGCTTATGGTGCTTCAAAATCAGGTGTTGATTATCTGGCCAACAGCTTAAGGTTAGACTTACTCAAAGAAAAAATTGACGTCACTTTAATTCATCCTGGTTTTATTAAAACACCTTTAACAGATAAAAATGATTTCCCTATGCCATTTCTTTTAAACAGTGAGCAGGCTGCACTGAATATCGCTAAAGCAATCGACAGTCGTAAAGAGTATGCACATTTTCCTAAACGTCTAACTATGCTTCTTAAATTCCTCTCTTTTATGCCAAATTGGATTTGGCGAAAATTAATCATCAAGGGATAACTCAATGAAAAACATCGCCATCATCGGCTCTGGCATCTCAGGATTAACGGCTGCTTATCTATTATCTAAAAAACATAAAGTAACGGTTTTTGAAAAAAATGACTACATTGGAGGGCATACGGCCACAGTAGACATTGAAAAAAATGGTATCCCTTACGCCATTGATACCGGGTTTATTGTGTTTAATGACAAAACATACCCAAATTATCTGGCATTATTAGATGAAATAGGCATAGGCAAACAAGCCACTGAGATGAGCTTTTCAGTACATAACTGTCAAACCGGCCTTGAATATAATGGCCATAATCTTGATACTTTATTTGCCCAACGTAGTAATTTATTTAAACCTAAATTTTGGCTATTAGTTAAAGAAATCTTAAGATTTAACAAACTATGTAAAGCTATTTTTGAACAAAACAACTATCAACCAGGCGCTACTTTAGGTGATTTCTTAAAAAGTAATAAATTCAGTGCGTTCTTTGCTGAGCATTACATATTACCCATGGGCGCTGCTATTTGGTCAAGCTCCTTAGCGCAAATGGAAACCTTCGAGTTTCGTTTCTTTGTGCAGTTTTTTCATCATCATGGTTTACTGAATATCGCAGATAGACCGCAATGGTATGTTGTTCCTAATGGTTCGCGTAGCTATCTCGCTCCTTTATGTGAACCTTTTAAAGATAGCATTCATTTAAATACACAGCTAATCGGTATTACAAGACAAAACCAGCAAGTACAGCTTCATTTTGACAAGCACTCTGATATGCAAACCTTTGACGAAGTCGTGATCGCATGTCATTCCGATCAGGCTTTGCAGTTACTAAGTGATGCTACAGAGGAGGAACAGTCAATACTTTCCGGAATGCCGTACAGCGAAAACTCTGTGGTGTTACATACAGATACTAAATTATTACCTAACAGAGAAAAAGCGTGGGCTAGTTGGAACTATCAACTAAGCGATGACAGAGATAAAGCTGCGAGTGTGACCTACAATATGAATATATTGCAAGGAATTAACAGTGAGGAGACTTTCTGTGTAACCTTGAATCAAAAAGAGGAGATAGATGCAGATAAAATTTTAAGGGAATTTACTTATTATCATCCAGTATTCTCATTGCAATCTATTCAATCTCAACAACAAAGAGACACTATTTGTGGAAAGCGACATACTCATTTTGCTGGAGCTTATTGGCACAATGGGTTCCACGAGGATGGTGTAAGAAGTGCAGTAGAAGTTGCACAGCGTTTTGATTGCTATCTTGATGCCTTTGCTGAGAAATAATCATTATGGAAAACCACAATACACAGTCTACCAATTTCGAACACAGCGCAATTTATGTGGGCAATGTGGTGCATCACCGCTTTCTCCCTAAAAAACATCACTTTAATGCTAAGCTATTTATGTTGGCATTAGATGTAGATAAATTAGCAGAAGAAAAGCAAGGGGTAGGGGTTTTTGGATACTCCTGGTTTCACCCATTACGATTTGTAGAGAAAGATTATCTAAGAAGTGAACCTAATAAACTTTCGCAACGTATTAGAAATAAAATAAAAAGTCTTGAAGGGCATGAGGATATTACACGCATATTAATGTTAGCCCAGGTGCGATGTTTTGGATTGTACTTTAGCCCAGTTAATTTTTATTTTTGTTACGATGTGAATGATAACTGTACACAAATGTTAGCAGAAGTAAGTAATACACCTTGGAATGAAAGACATTATTATTTGGTTGATTTAAGTAACGGTAAGCAACTAAAAATAACCGATAAAGTGTTTCAAGTGTCACCATTTATGGATTTAGATATGAGCTATAGTTGGCAAGTAAGAGCGCCAAGTGTTGACAGCAATCACATGATGGTAAAAATTGAAAACAGACGTTATCACCAAGACAATCAAGACTTTTTAAAACTGTTTGAAGCAAGCCTCTCGTTAAAGAAGCAGGCTTTTAATAAACAAAATTTATTTAAAATCTGGGCCCAAATTCCAATTATGACGGGCAAGATTGTATTGGGTATTTATTGGCAAGCGCTTAAGTTATTCGTCAAACGGATTCCTTTTGTTGGTTATCAAAAAGCCACCTAGTACCTAAAACACGCTATATATTCTAGGAGAGATTAATGGAAGAAGTACAAAAAGTTGTCACTGTAGAAACAAATAGTTGGTTTGATAAACGCTGCCGAGCACTTGTGCACTCTGTATTTTCAAAATTGAGCTATGGTCAATTAGAAGTTGTTGAAGGCTCTGAACATTATTTCTTTCCGGAAAGCATTGCTCCAGAAGAGCAAGAAAATTTAATTAAAGCGAAAATTCATATTCATGATATCGCTGTTTACAAGCAATTCGTCAAAGGCGGCAGTATTGGTGTTTCGGAAGCTTTTATCGCAGGACAATGGACCAGTCCAAATCTAACCAATGTGATTAGAATTTTTGCGAAAGCGCAACAACAAACAGATCAACTTGATTCGAATAAATCTATACTGAATAAAATTAAAAACAGTTTTACTCATTGGCAAAACAGAAATACCCAGTCTGGTTCTAAACGTAATATTCTTGCTCATTATGACTTAGGCAATGAGTTGTACACTCGCTTTCTAGATCCTGAGATGATGTATTCATCAGCTATCTATCCATCTGAAACAACAACACTGCAGTATGCACAGCTTTACAAGTTAAAAACTATTTGTGAACGTTTATCACTAAACAAAGATGATCATTTATTGGAGATAGGTACCGGATGGGGTGGCTTAGCTATCTACGCTGCTCAGCATGTAGGTTGTAAAGTTACAACAACAACTATCTCTGAAGCACAGTATGCTTATGCTGAACAGCGTGTGAAATTTTTAGGCCTTGAAGATAAAATTACGTTATTGAAAAAAGACTACCGTGATTTAACAGGGTCTTTTGATAAAGTCGTATCTATTGAGATGATCGAAGCTGTAGGGTATGAGTTCTTGCCGAGCTTTTTTGAACAGTGCAATGCAAGATTAAAACCCGGTGGTAAACTGTTAATCCAGTCAATTACCATCGCAGATCAGCGTTTTGAATACTATAAAAACAATGTAGATTTTATTCAACGTTATATTTTCCCAGGCGGTTTCCTACCCTCTATAAACGTGCTATCTCAACAGTTAACAACAAGTTCAGAAATGGTAATAGAAGGGCTTCATGATATTGGTTTAGATTATGCTAAAACTTTAGCCGATTGGCGTACTAACTTCTTAGCCTCATGGAGTGAGTTAACTCAGCATGGTTATGATGCAGAGTTCAAACGTTTATGGTTATATTACTTAGCGTATTGCGAAGGCGCTTTTTTAGAGCGTTCAATAAGCACCGTACATCTTGTTGCTAGAAAAAGTTAATAATACCAATCATAGTAAGTAACTGATCTATTTTACTTGTTAAAACAACTTATTTTTTCGTTGTAAGTTTCGTATAGGGAACAACCATTTACATCAACTTACGCCTCTAACTAAGCCATTTTTCCGGCGCAAAATTTAGATCAGTTATTTAATACAATTGGTATGAATCGGGTTTGACCAGAATACATATTAATGAATAAGCTATTTGGTTATATCTCATCGCATTTT
>NZ_QOCB01000029.1 GCF_003318165.1 Psychromonas sp. B3M02 | reverse complement strand
GTATTAAATAACTGATCTAAATTTTGCGCCGGAAAAATGGCTTAGTTTGAGGCGTAAGTTGATGTAAATGGTTGTTCCCTATACGAAACTTACAACGAAAAAATAAGTTGTTTTAACAAGTAAAATAGATCAGTTACTTACTATGATTGGTATAATGGGCTTCAAAAGATGAAGCCTGCTATACTTAATTTAATTACGAAATATCCTTAGGAATACAGATGTCTGCAGAGTTGCAACGTAACAATCCACTACATGGTTTAAAAACAGAAACCATGTTAACTGAACTCGTTGAGTTTTATGGCTGGAAAATTTTATTTGCCGCAACACGTTTCAAGTGTTTTGATGTTAATCCAACCATCAAAGGCAGCTTGAAGTTTTTACAAAAACAAGAATGGGCAAGACTGAAGCTAGAAAGCTTCTATTTGTATCGTTTTAAACGTATGCCAAAACCAAATGACGTTGAGTTTAACCTGAATCCACGTGAGCGTGGTTTTGAGCATGGCATAGTGCCATTGTCGCCGATGAAGTTAACAATTGAGTCAATTGAGTTGTCTCAAGCTAAGGCGGCTTCTGCTTTCCAAGAAAGACAGAATGAAAAGCGTCATAGTAATAATATGCGTCATCGAAAAGAGCAGGGTAGTAAACACCCAATGCGTGATGCAAAAGTTAAGTCTCAATCTACAACGTCAAGCAAGAATGAGCCGAAATACGACCCAAGCAATCCTTGGAATGTATAATCAATATCTAACAAAGTCGGTTGATAATCGACTTTGTTTTTCTATTTTTCATCCAATTGTCTTTTCAATAATAATATCTGTTTAATCAATTTAGACTTTTCTAGTTTCGCTAACTCAGTCACTTGTAATTCCGTATTCATTAAAGCTTGCATGTCAGCCTGATCATCGGCTAATGTTGTTTGCAATGAAGCTGAATTGAGTTGGGCTTTTAATTGTAGGTTTTCTTGTTGTGCTTGTTTAAGTTGTTGCTGTAAAGAGTGAATTGAGCGGTGACTTTCACTTTCTGCAAAAATTAATAGCTCTAAGGTAGCATTTAATGGTGCTTTTTTAGCTATTTTTTTAAGTTGGTCTCCGGCTTTTACTGACATGTTAAAGGTATAAAGCTTCTTACCGTTATCACTGTCCCTAGACTTCTTACTACGCCAGGCTTTAAACATTTTATTACGCAGTTCTCGGCCTTCAGCTGAAGTTTCTAATAGGTGACAGAAATTAATAAAGTCTCCTTCATCCATACTATCTACATCTAGTTGGTCACCATTTAATAGTGGAGTTAACAAAGCAGATTTAGGCATTAAATAGTGTTTCACCCAATGACGATTGAGATCATTCCATTCAAATCCGTTAGGTGTTTCTACTGTGACCATCTGCAGCTCCTTATGACATTTATATATCTTAATCTAAGCACACCACTATAAGCATAAAGCGAATGAAAATAAAGTAGCGTAATGAGGTAGTTATCGGATTAAAGAGATTTATATCTAACGCTTTTATTGTGCTTGTTAAAATAGCGTATTCAAGGTGCTTAGTATTACGAGGATAACGCATTAGCGATAACAGAAGAGAGTGTTGTGACTAAGTGGTGTTAGTATGTGGCTTTGAGGCTTCGTAACTAAATCAGAAAAGTGCCTATCGATATATCAACACAACCATCTGATTTAGTTATCTAGTTTAAGTTATTTGATGTCGTTATTAATTAACCAAATTTTAAACTGTTTCTTTTGCTCTGCAGTGGCTGCTTTATATTGTTCAATTAAGCTATTAGTCGTGATTTTAGTCACTGTACCTTCGGTTACTTGTAAATTATTTTTTTGGTTATATTGTCCAACCAGCCCTTCAATATCGGCATAAGGCGCAAAACCATCACCATGTAATTGATCCGATGTTTCTACCTGATATTCACCTGCATCGTTTTCAACAAACCAATCTAATTCAGTTGATATTTTTTGTTCCGCTTGTGCAAAGCTGAGTAACTTATTGGTAGAGATTTCTGTGTCGCCATCAACAGTAATATTAAACACATAAGGTCTACTTTGAAGTAAACGTTCATCTCTGAAAGAGTTTGAATATCTGACAACAACCTGATGCGTGCCGTCTGTTACTTCCATTGAGTTATCTGTAAAAAAAGAGCTTTTTACCTTTGCGCCATCAACGGCCATTAACTCTAGGTCGCTATGGGTAACGATTTCACCCGAAAATGCAAAAGGGCTGATGGCAAGTGACAAAATTAATCCTGTGAATCTCATATGTTTTCCTAACTTAATATAGTTGATTACCCGAATATGACAGATCAGTAACGATTTTGGTATCGTGATAAATGATTTATGTCCATAAAACGACAATAAAATGAATTGAATGTATAAATTTCAAACTAATTAAAGTAAACCATTCACTACACTCATTATTAAAACGAATTTGTGATGAAATATAAAGGAGTTATGTTTCAATTAGACGATCCTTTACTTAAAAATGTTGTAATAGTTGGTATCACCTACTTTGTATAGGAAAAGAGAGTAGGAATATATTGGTTTAGCACTAATTCGTTTCCAATTAACTTATGAAAGATATGCTTAGAAAGTGGTAATTATCTAATAAAACTAAAATCCTAGTATAGATAGAGAAAAGGTAAGATTTATTATTATCTAACAAGTAATACAAATGTTTTTTTGGGGAGAATCGCTGAATGAGTGCATCATAAAAGTAAAGCGTGTCAAAACTAAAAAGAGGCTGTTAATAGCCTCTTTTGCAGGGAGTAAATAAAGCGAACTTTACTCTGGATTGTCAGCAATAAATTGTTCAGCTTTTTTAACCATCTCAGCACTACCGCACATGAAAGGTACACGTTGATGTAACTCTGTAGGGTTAATTTCCATAATACGTTGGGTGCCTGTGCTGGCGATACCACCTGATTGTTCAGCTAAGAAAGCAATCGGGTTACATTCATATAATAAACGTAACTTACCTTCAGGAGCTTGGGCCGTAGAAGGGTACATAAATATGCCACCTTTTAATAAGTTACGGTGGAAGTCTGCAACTAAAGAACCGATGTAACGAGAAGTGTATGGACGGTTATCTTCAGGGACAATTTCTTGGCAGTATTTAATGTATTTCTTAATGCCTAACGGGAATTTTAGGTAGTTACCTTCATTGATCGAGTAACATTTCCCAGTTGTTGGCTGCTGCATATTCTCGTGTGATAAATAGAATACACCCAGTGACGGGTCACAGGTAAAGCCATGAACTCCATTACCAGTAGTATATACAAGCATGGTTGAAGAGCCGTAAATAACATAGCCTGCAGCAACTTGTTTAATACCAGGTTGCAAGAAATCTTCTAAAGTCACTGGCGTACCGACAGGGCTAATACGTTTATAAATTGAAAAAATAGTACCAACAGACACATTTACATCAATATTAGTAGAGCCATCTAATGGGTCCATTAATACAACATATTTACTATTTACTGCACGTTCGCTATCAAAACTTACATAATCATCTTCTTCTTCAGAAGCAATACCACATACTTCACCACGAGCTTCTAAAGCCTGTTTAAATTTATCATTTGCGTATAAATCGAGTTTTTGTTGTGTTTCACCTTGAATATTTTCTACGCCAGTGGCACCAATAATATTGGCAATCCCGGCCTTGTTGATCTCACGGTTAACTATTTTAGATGCTAAACGTATTGCACCTAATAACCCCGTTAATTCCCCACTAGCTTCTGGGAAATCATGTTGCTTTTCAATTATGTATTCGCCTAATGTGATCATATGCTCTCCAATAAGTTTGCCTTACAATTATAAGCTAACTAACAATTTTTGTTTGTCTAAAGGTGTGAGCTACCTCTGAATAATAACACTCAAGGTAGTATTGTATTACAAATAAAGGTTTGATGTTAATTTAATGGCTAGCGGTTTGTTTGTAAAGGTATATTTACTTTCTATCATTGTGATTAAATGATCCGTTGAGTTGCTTTAGCGTTTTTTAAAAATCTATTTATTACGCTATTATTAAACCTAATACCGTTCTTTAAACTTAATATCGCGTGCAGTTATTGGTGAATATGCAGTCATACCAATCACTCTAAGTAACTGATTTATTTTACTTGTGAAAATAACTGACTCCTTAGTTGTCATTTTAGTAAATAGAACAACTATTAAAGCATTAACATTTTTTGGTTAATTCTCCGATAGACTATTAACGAAGTTATCGTCGAAAGGCTTAAATTGCGCCTTGAACTAAGCCATGTTTCCTGCGCAAAATTTAGAACACTTATTTTATGTGATTGGTATAATTTTACTTGGAAGGTACTTGGGTTAAGTTTTCGGTGATAGGGAGTTAAAGTAGCCAGCATGAAGGGGATTTATGGTGTTATTATTGCGTACAAACTTAGCAATTAATGTCATCAATATGACGCATTAAAAAGCAAAGCTTTACAGCCTTTGCTTTTTAATAGATGAGGTTAATTATCTTGCTTTTCGTGTTTTATTCTTTGCTTTTCTGATAGCTGAAGGTTTATTTTCGGCTTTACGTTTTGCCATTAACTGATTACGTTCTTGTGTTGCTTTGTAACGGCTTTTTTTGAGTTTTTTCCCATCTTCTTGTACATCAATTGCACTATTAAACTCATAGCCTGGATACATAATCCGCTCGAATTTACGCCCAATTAAGGTTTCTATATTATCCAGAAATTGTTCATCTTTAGGGCTAACTAAAGAAACGGCATGGCCACTTTTACCCGCACGGCCAGTTCTGCCAATACGATGTACGTAATCTTCTGCTAAAAATGGTAGGTGGAAGTTAACGACATGCGGTAAATCAGGAATATCTAAACCACGTGCTGCTACATCGGTTGCAACTAAAACACGAACACTGCCTTCAGCAAACTGTTGAATCGCTTTATTACGTGCTCCTTGCGTTTTATCTCCATGGCATAAAGCGGTTTTGATACCATCAAGCTTTAGCTCTTTAGCAAGCATATTCGCGCTCTCTTTGGTGCCTGCAAATACAAGTACTTGTTTCCAGTTTTTAACACCAATTAGTTCTGATAATAGTTCACGTTTACGTGCTTCACTTACCCAATAGACCTGTTGTTTTACTTTACCCGATGTAGAGTTTTGTTTTGCTGTCTCAATATTTTTAGGCGTATGTAATATTTGATTAGCCAGTGTCTTTACTTTATTTGAGAAAGTAGCAGAGAACATCAAGGTTTGGTGTTTTTGTTTAATAATATCAGTGATTTGTTGTATGTCGGTTAAAAAGCCCATATCTAACATACGATCAGCTTCATCAAGTACTAAATGTTTGATGTGTGCTAAATCAACTTGTCTGGCATTAACATGTTCAATTAAACGCCCGGGTGTGGCCACTAATACATCAACACCTGTTTTTAACATTTGAGTTTGTGGAGACATATTTGCTCCACCCGTTACCACGCCTGATGTTAATGGTAAAAATTGACTGTATTGTTTGACATTTTCAGCAACCTGTAAGGCAAGTTCACGAGTAGGGGTAAGAATCAATACCTTAATGGTACGTGATGAGCCTATATTCTCAGGTTGGTTTTTTGCTATTATATCCAATAAAGGCAATGTGAAAGCGGCTGTTTTGCCTGTGCCTGTTTGGGCACTTGCTAAGACGTCATGACCAGATTTGATCAGTGGGATAGCCTGTTGTTGAATCGGCGTTAGTTTTGAATAACCACATGCTTTAACTGCCTTTAATAGATTTGCAGATAAACCTGCTGCATCAACACTCATATTTACATCCTAAATTAATACACTACAAAATAATCGCGCAGTATAACAAACTCTGTTTTGTAATGTTATGAAAAACACTGAACAATAGTATCTTAATAAAATCTGTAATAATGAGTTAACACCTTATCTGAAGAGGCATCTTAAGCTGCTGATAACATAGGTTTTTATATTGCTGTATCTACTGTACTATAGAAGCTAATAAAAATAGCTAACAAGGAACTACCATGCCTCAACTTATTGAATCGATTAAACCTGTTACTTTTTATGAAAAGGTCGAACAACAACATAGTTTTGTGCTGAATATACTTGCAGGATGGTGCCCTGATTGTATTGAGCAACAAGAAAACATCAGTGACTTTGTTGATGCATTAAGTAATAAGTTGCCTGTTTTACAATTATTAGCGCAACAGGATAAAGGTGTCTATGTAGACCAGGAGGCTGAAGCATTAGTAGAAGAACTCGGCGGCCATGGGTATCCGCGTACTGTGTTAGTGGTTGCTGGTAAAGTATTAAGTACAGATAATGTGGAAGTGATAGACTCACAAGATCTCATTAATCTTGCTATCAAATTTAATGCGTTATTAGTGGCGTAAAAAGGGGCCTTATGTGTTCAGCTACCTCATTCCCTGATGAAAAGAAAATGTCGGTCATCTTCCGTATGGAACCAGGCTCTCTGGGTCCTGATGGTGGCCAATACATTAAAGAATTTTGTGATTTTGCACAAACGCAACTTCAAGCCTGCGCGGCTTATTACATTAATTTTTTTATTGAACCAAGGTTTGATAAAACCTTAGCAGAGATGAGCTTTATTTTAGCCAATAAAAGCTTAAATCAACAACAGGTTGAAAAGTATTTAGACTTATTTGGTGAAGAGTATAGTCATTTTGAAGATCAGTTAGAAAGCAATTTAGAGGCGATCATCGACCAGTTCTTTGGTCGTTAAACTTTACATGGCTTCTTTAATTTAATGACGCTATGGCGTTTATTGAACATTGTATGTTAATAAGCGCCGTAGCAGTCGTCTATATCGCGTAGCCCATCTATATCGCGTAGCATAGTCGGGTAGTTATGTCGTTTATTGACTGTCTGATGGGAAAATAACAGCGGTTTGTTTACGCACTTCCTGAATCACCTGTGCCGTTTGTAAAGTACGTACTTCATAAACAGGGTTTATTTTCTTTTGGTTAATCTGCTCTGCAAAGGCTAAGGCTTCATAACACATACTATTATCAGACTGAGGTTGCGATAATGTCTGTTGATTTTGTCCTTTATTATCTTGGTACATAATATTAAAGCATTGTCCCACATGTTCTATCAATAAAGACCCTGACTCTCCTTGAATCTCACTCGCTTGGCTTGAACCAGATATTTTTGAGTGGTCGATAGTGACTGCAAAGTCTTGGTAACCTAGTATCACGCTACCACAGCCATCGACACCGGTTTCAAGTAAGGTTGCTTGTGCTTTAATAGTGTCAGGTTTACCAAACAAAGCACAGATTAATGCAACACAATAAAAGCCTATATCCATGATCGAGCCGTTACAAAACTCAGGGTAGAAGGTGTTTGGTTTATCACCTGCTAAATAGGCTGGGTATCTTGAAGAGTACTGGCAATACTGGATATGTGCTTTACGCACTTTACCTAAACGCGTTAAGTTGTTTTGAATCACTTTAAAGTTTGGTAAATGCGCTGTCATATACGCTTCAAAGAAGATCACATTGTTGTCTTTAGCGGTTTGATATAACTCTTGCGCCTGTTCTAAGCTAGAGCATGATGGCTTTTCACAGATTACATGTTTACCATGCGCTAACATCAATTTACTTTGCTCAAAATGCAGAGAGTTTGGGCTGGCAATGTAGACTGCATCGATCTCGGTTGATGTGGCTAAGCTTGCTAAATCATCAAAGGTAAAAGGGGCTTGATGCTGTTTAGCAAAACGTTCAGCTTTTTCTATATCACGCGAATATACACCCTGTAATTTCATTGCTTGTGCATGGTTTTCAGGCGGGTTATTTGTACCATCAATAAACTTTTCTGTTATCCAGTTTGTGCCAATCACTGCAAATTTAATCATTATTCAGTCCCATATAAAATTACTGTTAGTTGTGGTTATCGCCAATAAATTAAGGTTAACAATAAAATCGCATCGAACAAAGTAACAAAGTGTGATAAAAACACTGGCTAATTATCTGAACAATAAAAGAATAATCTAATGCCTTTATCTGCCAATCAACTTATCGACGACCTTGCATCAGCATGCAAAATCAAACCCTCTCAAGTAAAAAGTGCTATTGAGCTATTGGATGATGGTAATACTGTGCCATTTATTGCACGTTATAGAAAACATCTAACTGAATCATTAGATGACACTCAGTTGCGCCTGCTAGAAAGTAAGTTAATCTATTTCAGAGAGTTAGCTTCACGTAAAGAGAGTATTGTTAAAGCTATTGCACAGCAAGGTAAGTTAACTAGTGCATTAAAGCGTGAAATCGAATCGATCAAAGATAAAGTAACCTTAGAGCATTGTTATGCACCTTTTAAAACCTCTCGTGTCACTAAAGCAAAATTAGCGGAAGAGGCTGGATTAGCTGCTTTAGCAGAACAACTTTGGCAATCTCCAAAGCAAGATACAAGTTGGTTAGCTGGGCGTTTTATCAATGTGGCTAAAGGCTTTGAAAGCAAAGATAAGGTCATAGAAGGTGCATTAGCAATTGCCATTGATAAAATCACACAAGATGTGAAGTTACAGGGACTGTTAAAGGCACACTTAGTTGAGCAGGCGGAGCTGACTGCCACAGTGGTTAAATCTAAAATTGATGAAGCGATTAAGTTTAAAGATTATTTTGATTTCAAGGCGCGCTTAAATCGTTTGCCTGCCCACCGTGTTTTAGCTATGTTGCGAGGTAAAGCGGAAGGGTTTTTACGTTTAAAAATCAATGCAGACCCGTTTCAAAAAGATAAAAAAGCTTACAGCTACTGCCAAACTATCATAGCCAAACAGCTAGGGATCTATCTTGATAAACAAGACCATGATTCGTGGCACAGGTATGTGATTGAAAATGCTTGGCGTACCAAATTATTGCCTAGTTTAGAAAAACAGTGTTTGGTACAACTCAAAGAGCAAGCAGATGACGAGGCTATTGAACAGTTTGCAAATAACCTCAAAGCGTTATTGATGGCTTCACCTGCAGGCGCAAAAGTGACTTTAGGCTTAGATCCTGGTTTTAGAAGTGGTTGTAAACTAGCAGTCGTTGATCAAACGGGTAAATTATTAGCCACAGAAACGATTTATCCTCACCAACCACAAGCCCAATCTGATAAAGCAACGCAGGTGGTAAGTCGTTTAATTAAACACTATAAAGTGGAGTTAATTGCTATTGGTAATGGTACCGCCTCACGAGAAAGTGAGCAGTTTATTGCCAATATCATTAAAGATCTGCCCGTGGCTATTCAGGCTATTTCAGTGAGTGAAGCCGGCGCATCAGTTTATTCTGCTTCAGCGTTAGCTGCACAAGAGTTTCCACAGTTAGATGTGACCCTGCGTGGTGCGGTGTCGATTGCACGTAGATTGCAAGATCCATTATCAGAATTAGTTAAAATAGAAGCAAAAGCGATAGGTGTTGGGTTATACCAGCATGACGTTAATCAGACTGCGCTTGCTAATCGACTACAAGCAGTTGTTGAAGATTGTGTTAATAACGTTGGTGTTGATTTGAACACAGCGTCTAGTTGTGTGTTAGCTCATGTGGCTGGTTTAAATGTCACTTTAGCGACTAATATTGT
Organism: Psychromonas sp. B3M02; assembly: GCF_003318165.1. Lineage (GTDB taxonomy): Bacteria > Pseudomonadota > Gammaproteobacteria > Enterobacterales > Psychromonadaceae > Psychromonas. Next base: position 44,737 of record NZ_QOCB01000029.1, on the reverse strand, counting down.
GGCTTATCGAGAAGAAAACGGACGTTTCAACTCAAGACAAGCACTTAACAAAGTGCCTCGTTTAGGTGCTAAGGCTTTTCAGCAAGCGGCTGGGTTCTTAAGAGTTGTTGGTGGCGATAATTGTCTTGATCAAACAATTTTACATCCTGAGCAATACCCGCAAGCGAAACAGTTAGCCGCTTATAATAAACAAACATTAACCAAAATTGTTGTTGAAAAGCAAACCACTAACTTAAACTTACCACCCGCTAACGATGCACAAACGGTTGAACAATATAAAGCGATATTAGCCACCTTAACCTTAGCCCGACTCGACCCAAGGGAAGAGTTTAAAACAGCAGATTTTGCCCAATCAATTAATAAAATTGGTGATTTAGAGGAAGAGATGGAGTTACAGGGGGTAGTGACTAACGTTGCTAACTTCGGGGCTTTTGTTGATATCGGCGTACATCAAGATGGTTTGGTACATATTTCAATGTTAGCGGACCGTTTTGTTGATGACCCACATAAAGTGGTAAAAGTAGGGCAGATCGTTAATGTAAAAGTGGTTAGTGTTGAGGTACAACGCAAGCGTATCGCTTTAACCATGAAACAAGTTACTCAGCCTAATAGTTAAGTTGAGCGATATATGAAATTAAATAAAAGACTATTAACGCTTTCTGAGATGGTAAACGAGCATTACGATCTGGTTTGGGATTGTTGCTGTGATCATGGTTTATTAGGCTTTAAAATATTAGCTGACGGCGTCATAAAGGAACTGAATTTTGTAGATTTAGTCCCTGACATTACTAATAAACTAAAGCGAAAACTACAACAGCACGGGCATCACTTACCTAAAGATGCACAGTGGCAAGTGTTATGTCAGGATGTCAGTGAAATCGCACTGGCTAAGTTAGCTTCTCAACTACCTAACGATGCGCGACAATTAGTTATTATTAGTGGGATTGGTGGTGACTTAATCATTGAAATACTGAACAAACTTACCCCAAACTGCAGCGGCTTACACGTTGATTTTCTATTATGCCCCGTACAACATACCTATAAATTAAGAAAGAGATTAAGGGAATTACAGTTTAAATCAAAAGATGAACGTCTAGTGTTAGAAAATAATCGGGGTTATGAATTGATGTTAATAAGTCACTCCGCAGGACAAGCTATGAGCTTAACAGGTAGCGATATGATGTGGAAAAATAATCCTTTGGCCTCAGATTATCTTAACAAACTGATCGGTCATTATCAGCGTAGCTTACGAGCCAATCAGCGTGACCTGTTATACCAGTCAGCGTTAGACGATTATTGTCGTCTAAAAGAGCAATGCTGTTAACTTTATTAAGCAAAAAACGCCACATAATATATTATGTGGCTTTTTACTTTGGTTAAGCTAGATTTTTAGATGCTAGATGCTAGATGCTAGATGCTAGATACCTAGTGCTTGACCGCCACCAATTTGGATTGTCTCAGCAGTGATAAAGGCTGCGTCTTTACTGACTAAGAAAGAGATAACGCCAGAAACATCTTCAGGCTGACCTAAACGACCTAACATGATGCTATCTTTCCAAGAAGCGAATACTTCTGGTTTAGTTTCTTTGATTTGTGCGTGGAACGGCGTATCGATAGTACCTGGAGATACTGCATTTACGCGGATACCAGCAGGTGCTAATTCTTTAGCAAGTGCACGTGTTAGAGTATGTACCGCTGCTTTAGAGGTACCGTAAATACCAGCACCAGGGCCACCCGCATTCCAAGCTGCATTAGAAGTGTAGTTGATGATTGAACCACCTTCAGTTTTTTTCAAGAATGGAATCGCTGCACGAGAAACAAATACAGCACTATCAAGGTTAAGTGCCATTACAAAACGGTAAAATTCAGTTGTCATCTCTTCGATTGGACTACGACCGCCTAACCCACCAGCATTATTAACCACAACATCAATTTGACCATATTTATTACCAATTGCAGTGACGTTTTCTGTTACTGCAACATCATCAGTTACGTCAAAACCGTAGTACTCAGCTTCGATACCTTCAGCGTTAAGTTCAGCAACACGTGCTGCACCGACTTCATCTTCGATACCGTTCAATACTACTGTGTAACCATCTTGACCAAGGCGTTTAGCTACTTGGAAACCAATTCCACCAGTTGCACCAGTGATTAAAGCAATTTTTTTAGACATATTCATATTCTCATTGATTCGTTAATTGATCGTTATGCCAAAGGCACGAAGGAGGTGCTCAACAAGTTTATAAAGAAGTCCTTAATGTAATATTAAGGTTTGGTATTAAAGAAGAAATTGTTTCTATATACACAATGTCAGCTTGTTACTTTATAACCTTGGTGACCACCTTTAAAAAGTTAATTGATATAAAACATTTATTGTAAACAGATATCAATTTAAATTACGGTGTTATTGTATTACAAATAATGCGTTTGTAAAATTATTTATCAATCAATGTGGAGTGTCTTTTAATCTGGAATCACCTATATTCAGTGCGAGATTTTATCCGATTATATTAGCTGAATTCTGTTTGAACACTTATTTATTGGTGGGTTCACTTAAAATAAATTTATTTATATCATTGTTTTTATTCTATTTTTAAGTTTATTCTGTTTTTTTAATTTTATTGGTTTTGCAAAGTAATGCTCATTAACTTTATTTTATTTATAACTTGAGAGAATGATTTACAATCTATTTTGTATGATTTAATTAAGTGTAAAATTGTGATCAAGACCTCACCAGTTTATACCCTATTTGTTGTACATGAAGGCTGTAATGACACTTTTATTTGATATTTTAAGATTTTTTATCTGCTGTTCTCTTATACAATTGCATTAAATAAGAGATATAAATTTTGCGCAGGAAAAATGGCTTAGTTCAAGGCGTCATTTAAGCCTTTTGACGGTTAACTTGGTTAATAGCCTATCGGAGAATTAACCAAAAGAGGTTAATGCTTTATTAGTTGTTCTATTTGCGAAAATGACAACGAAGGAGTCAATTATTTTGACAGTAAAATAGATCAGTTACTTAGTGTGATTGGTATTAGTATGATGTGTAATACATTTTAAGTATGATGCCGCTCTATATTATTTTATCTACCTTTTTATTTAGAGATTGTTATGCAGTTATTAAAGCGCGTTGTTCACTCGTCGATCCCAGACACTAATTTAACCCCAGAACATCCAGAAAGTTTTACCCGCCTTGCTACGCGTGCGATTGTGTTTAAACAAGGAAAAATACTATTAATGTTTACTGAGCGTTATAATGATTACTCATTACCCGGTGGTGGTGTTGACCTTGGTGAGGAACTTATTGATGGATTGCAGCGCGAACTAGCTGAAGAAACAGGTGCACAACAGATCACTAATATTCAACCCTTTGGTTTATTTGAAGAGTATCGCCCACACAACAGCACAAAACATCAAGCTGAATGCTCTATTATGCATATGCTGTCCTATTGTTATACCTGTGAAATTGCTGAACAACTGGGCGAGAGTCAGTTAGAAGATTACGAGGTAAACAATGGTATGCGCGTATGTTGGGTGGATATTGATGAAGCGATTAAACATAACTTACATACCATTGAGCATGACCAAAAGCAGGGCTTATCTATTCAACGTGAAACCTATTTAATGCAGCAGATAAAACAGCGATTGCTGTAGTGTTAAAGTTGCTGATTCAGTAGACCTTGTTATAAGCATGCTCATAACTTATCTAGATTAGATAAAATACCTGATGCTTTTTCTCTAATAGCGATTTTTTGAGCATTATCTATTTTATCCCAATTACGTACGGGAAAAGACATTCTTGGATTTTTAGAAAATTTTTCATAATGCTGATCGATAAAGTTCCAATACAAACTATTAAGTGGGCAAGCATCTTCACTGACTTTTTCTTTTACTTTATAACGACAGTTTTTGCAGTAATCACTCATTTTATTAACGTAATTTCCGCTAGCAGCATAAGGCTTGGTAGCAATCCAGCCACCATCAGCGAATAGAGCCATACTGCGTGTGTTAGGTAATTCCACCCATTCGATAGCATCAATATAAATGCCTAAATACCATTCATCTACTTGATTAGGTGAAATTTCAGCTAATAGTGAAAAATTACCAGTGATCATTAATCGTTGAATATGATGCGCATAAGCATGCTCTAAAGATTGCGTAATAGCGCTCTTCAGACATTGCATTTTTGTTTTCCCATCCCAGAAGTATTGAGGGAGGTCGTTATTAGCAGATAGGAAATTTTGCTCTGAGTAATCTGGCATGTTAATCCAATACATACCTCTTACATACTCACGCCAACCTATGATCTGGCGAACAAAGCCTTCAATTTGGGGTAGGGTGATCACCCCTCGTGAATGAGTAAATGCATGTAATGCCGTTTGTACCACTTCCATAGGGTTAATCATTTTACAGTTTAAAGAAAAACTCAATCGAGAGTGGTATAAGCTCCAAGCATAAGGGGAGTTTACCGTCATCGCATCTTGGAAATTACCAAAGTTGGGTAATTGATGTTCACAAAAATAATGTAGTAGTTGTAATGATTGTTGGCGATTAATCGGGTAGTCGACTTGTTTCGATGATTCACCGATAGTCTTAATATTATGTGCCTGAATACGTGTTAAGTAAGATTCTGCTGGGTTATCAAAAATTAATGGGCATGGGATCTGTTTAAGATCCGTTGCATTAAATGATTGACGGTTATTTGAATCATAATTCCAAGCGCCTCCCTGTGGTTTACCTACTTCCATTAATATATCGAAGCGTTTACGCATAAACCGATAAAAGGTTTCCATACGAACATGTTTTTGGGGCGTAAAGTGTTCACGTAATTGCTCAAAGGGTAATAAAAAGTGCTCGGTGTCTTCTTCAAACAATGGCAAAGCAACTTGTTTTGCCATCTGCTGTAATTGGTCTCGTAAACGATATTCATCGGGTTGCTGATAATGGATAGCCTCACATTTGTATTGCACTGCTAATTGAGTGAGTAGATCAGGTAAGTCTTTATATTCCTCAGTCTCATCTAAAGTAAGGTAACACACTTGATGATCTTGCTGTTTTAAATAATCAGCAAAGTCGGCCATTGCGGCAAAGAAGGCGGTTATTTTTTTAATATGATGTTTTGTATAGTCTGCTTCTTGCTTCAATTCTGCAATGACATAAATAACATCATTATCAACTTGCTGAAACCAACTGTGTAAGGGGTTAAGTTGATCGCCTAATATCAATCTAAGCTGTTTTGCTTTCATCGTTTTTCCTTTCACATTGTTTTTGTATCGTTTACATAGGAATCAGTTTGATTGCTCTCTTTTTGGCGACGGCATCGCTCAGAGCAATAACGTACATGATCCCAATTACGTTGCCATTTTTTGCGCCAATTAAATGGTTTGTTACATGTCATGCAAACTTTGCTCGGTAAAAAAGGTTTTTTATGCATTTGACTGTTTACTCATGCTGGATGTGGAACGACGTTTTCGAACATGTTTAGCCACAATACGTTTACCTTCTTGGCGAGTGTCCAAACGTTGACGGAAACCCCATAATAAATCTCTTGCTATCTTGCCTGTCTCTTCTATATCGACCATTGGTTCAGGGTAGGTGTCACCAATGACGAATTGATACAGCTGTTGTTCCATAGGAGAAAGTACCCAAGGTGTATGTATGATTTCTTTAGGAATTTCCGATAGCTGTGGTAACCATTGTTTTATAAATTCGCCATCGGGATCTTTTTCCTGTGATTGTTTTACCGGGTTGTAAACACGAATAGTATTAGTACCAGTAACACCTGATTGCATTTGGAATTGTGGATAATGAATACCCGGCTCGAAATCAAGAAATAACCTGGCTAAATAAGTAACTCCTAAACGCCAATCAACGAGTAAATGATGGCATAAAAAACTGACTAACATGGCACGCATTCTAAAGTTGATATAACCTGTTTTGATTAAACACAACATGCAAGCATCAACCAGTGGATAACCGGTTTGAGCATTTTTCCAACGCGATAGTCTCGTCTCTATCGATAAGCCACAGTGTTGTTCTGGATAATGGAGATGATGGTAAGCTTTGTTAACATGTTGCCATTGCATTTGATGTTCACTTTCAAACTTTTGAATAAAATGACAGTGCCAATGTAAGCGTGAAGCTAAGCCATCAATGGGTTTCTTCCAACCAAGTTCAGGACGTTTTTGCAAAATAGCTTGATAACACTGTTTTAAACTAATATTTCCCCAAGCTAGGTAAGGTGATAAACGAGAACAACTTTTACGACTTGCTAAGGGCTTACCAATATTAAAGTGGTAATCTTTTCCACGCCCTGCAAGAAATGAGTTAAGTATTTTGTGAGCCCATTGTTCCCCGCCGGTTAGCATCAAAGGGTCAGGTATTAGCCAAGTATTGGGTAAGCTTGCTTGTGGTAATGCTGCAATTTGGTCATTTGTTAATAAATCCTGTTCAGAAAGCCTTGGGGACGCGAATTCTCCATTGATGACTTTTCGCCACTGTGTATCCCAACCTTGTCTATCTTTTTTCGCGCGTACGACTGCACCCGTCGGTGTTTCATGCCACTGAACTTGCTGTCGTTGACACCAGGCTTTGATCTGTTTATCTCGTTTAAAGGTAACCAATAACCCGGTTTCTTCATGACTGAATAACTGTTTAATATTAAATTGTTGTTGAATTGACTCCAAACCTGCTTGGGTGTCACCATAAAACAGATAAACTTGCGTGTTAAACCTCGCGAGTTGCCGGTTTAAATCTTGTATGGATTGCCATACAAAGCGCCAATGACGAAGGTCATAATGCGGATCATTGACTAAGCAAGGTTCAAATACGTAAAACAGTAGGGTTAAACCAGACTCCACAGCAGAGGCTAATGGTTGATGATCGCTTAACCTTAAATCTCGCTTTAACCAAACTACGTTAATCGCTGGTTGTGCTTTGCTTAAAACCTTATTCATGGTTAATGCACTGGCCAGTCATCTGCTGACACAGAATCTAAAGTGGTGGTGTGTTGTTCAGCATTCTCTAGCCAAATCTCTTGGTATTCGCCATCCGGGTCATGCTGCTGTGTTTGTTTGTCTAAGTTAAAATGTCGACCTCCACGTGGGTCAACACCTACGCCGGCGATATATTGCCAATTTCCCCAGTTAATCGCAGCATCATAATCTATTAAATGTTGTTCAAACCATGCAGCACCGTATCGCCAATCGATACTTAATTCATTGACTAAACAGCTGGCGACTATTTGTCTTCCACGATTACTTAAATAGCCGGTTTCGCGCAATTCATTAATGCAAGCGTTTACTAAAGGAAAAGGGGTGTTGGCGTTGCACCACTTTTTAAAGCGCTCTGGGTAAAAAGAGGTTAACGGTGATGTCTTAGCTAGTCCCTTAAACTGATATAACTTATCTTGGATTTTATAATGTAACCATTGAAAGTACTCGCGCCATAGTAATTCATGATAAAGGCTTCGTGTTGATGCACTTTCACCATGTAACTGTTCAAATTCATTAATACTACCCATGACTTGTCTGACAGATATAAAACCATAATTCAGCCACGCTGATAATTTGCTACTACTATCCCAACCATCAAGCTTGTTTCTGACCTCTTTGTATCTTGCTGGAGCTGAGCATGAGAAGTATTGCTGAAGTTGTTCAAACCCCGCTTGTTCACCACCAGTAAAATGGTAACCAGACCGTTTATGGTCTTTGTTAATCTGCTTTGTGATCTGTTGTTCAATCACCGTTTCACCCCAACAGTGGTGGCAGTCAGCTAATTCTTGGTCAAATTGAGGCGGTAATGCAAAAACTGTTGCTTGTTCAATGCTTGAAGCAAGAGCTGAAACCGCTTTTCTGAATTTAGAGTAACTTGCAGGTAAATCTGCTAATGCAAAAGGTAAGGCTTGTTCTGTGAACAGTGTGAATTGTTCTACCAGATGCAAATTTGTAGTTGGTTGAAGTTGTTGTAACTTAGCTGTGATGTCTCGCTCATAGCTGCCAGGCCTTTTAGTGATGATCAGGTCGGTAATGGCATATTGTTCACAAATGGCATTAAGTGAGGTGACACTATCCCCATAGATAATATGCAAATGTTGACCAAGCTTTTGTAAATTACTACTTAACGCTTGTAAGCCTTCTAGCAAAAAACGTAAACGAAGTTCACCCATTGCAAGGGCTTGCTGTTGGTTAACTTGGAACCATGAAGAGTCAATGATAGCAACACAAATCAGTTGTTCACTTTGACTGGCTAAAGTCAGTGCTAAGTTATCATTAATACGTAGATCTTTGTTTGCCCAATATAATGTACGTTGCATCTATATCATTCCATAAATACAAAATTAATACGGGAAATAAAGGGATTAGGATCAATCAATTAACTGAGCTATATCGCTCAGTTAATTGATTGAAGTAGGGGAAAAGATTAAGGTCAAGAAGACAAAATGGATTAAGTCGATTGAATTGCTTGATTACGTCCGGTTTCTTTTGCTTGGTATAAGGCAATATCCGCACGTTTTAATATCTCATCAATCTCTTCACCGTAAAAATCACGTTGTGCAGTGCCTATAGATAGCGTGATATAGATATCTTTATCGTCTGTGACTGAAATGGGTGTATTGGCCATTTTGACACAGATTTGTTGTGAAAGTTGTAGCGCTTGTTGAGCATTCAAATTCGCCACTAAGATGACAAACTCTTCACCACCCAAACGAGCTAATACGACTTGCTCTGGTAGTGCGGCTCTTAGGGTGATTGCAATTGATTTTAAAACTTCATCACCAATATCATGGCCGTAAACATCATTCACTTTTTTAAAGTGATCAGCGTCTAACATCATCACTGATATAGCTTGTTCAGTTTGTAAATATTGCTCTGCTTCTTGGAAAAAATGACGTCGGTTGCTTATTCCGGTTAATACATCCGTATTAGCAATGTAAGCAAGGCGATTTTCTAATTCGATACGCTCTGTGATATCAAAAGCAGAAGTACGGGCGATGGCAAAATGTCCTTTCTCTAAAATAGAGGTCGCAGACGTGGATACAAAGAAAGTATGGCTGTCTTTGCATTGTATCTCTAATACGACACCTTCAATTGTATTATCCATTTGAAGTTGTGCCAGGAAACGCTCAAATGTTGTCACGCTAGCGGAGGTTAAAAAGTCCGTAAAAGGTTTACCTATCACTTCTTCTCGTTGATAACCAAGCCAACTTAATTCTGTGTTGTTGATTTTGAGAATAATCCCTTGATTGTCTAGGCTGTGATATCCACAAGGTGCGTTTTCATAGAGATCATTTAGTTCTTCTTTAATGATACCATCATACTGGATCTCTTTGCGTTTCTGTTCAGTGATAAACAGCAGTAATAATAAAATCGCTGCGGTACCGATATAAAGTAATACAATGGCATAGTTAGCGATATCTGTATTGAAGATAGAGTGCTCATTAATAGTTTCATTAGGCAAGAAAATCACTAATTTCCAATCAGTAATTTGTTTAGATCGTTCAACCACTGTTAAATTAACATTGTGTTCATTTTGAAACATGCCAATGCTATCTAGGTTGAATGGCTTGACAGAAACATAGCGAAATATGCCTGATTTAGAATGATAGATACCGTCATCATGTTGACTAACGGTCGGCCAAGCTTTGGGGTATAAGTCTTTAAACTGTTGATCTACATCATCAAGGCTTGCTCCCCACTCATTACTTCGGTTGTGATTGCTTAACCAGTAACCTTGCGGATCGATCAACATCCCTTGACCACTAATTCGTAACTCCATTTGCTTCCGGAAATCCTCAAGTAACTCGTTGGCAAAATAGTTCATTACCATAATCCCGACTTTGTTACCCTTTGCATTAAATATAGGTGTAGCAAAACGGACTACTGGTTTATAGGGGAGTTCGACTTGCCCATGCTCCATATTGAGTTCCATAGCTGAAACATAGACTTGACCTTTTTTGAGCTTGATACTTTCTTGAAAATATGAAGAATTTTTTTTGTTTTGTAGGTTTTGTTTTTTTACTATAGCGGGTTGCCCATTATTATAATTCATTCTGATACGCTCATTACCTTGCATATCGATTAAACGAATTTGATCGTAACGATTAAAAGTAACAGCTAGGTTAATGAACAAGTTTTCTAAACCTTGACGACTGATTGGACTGCCATACTCTAAAAAATTAGCTAAAACGTTAGCGCGCGAGCTCATCTGCAGCACCATCAATTGCATTTGCATCTCTTTTTGAAGTACTTGTTTGGTAGAAGCCACAAAAGCTTCTTCTTGAGCTAACATTCCTTTCGCTATATTTTGTGTATATTGTTGATGAATATAAGTTAATGACAAGGTTATTAAGATCGCTAATAATGCATAACTCCAAACGAAACGCTTAATAATAACGGGCCATATTGAGGTCAAATGTAGTTCCGATGTTGAGGGAAGTTGCTTTAATGTCATAGGTTTCTCTTATTATTTTTATGTTTTGTTACAGTCGTTATTTTCGATTAGACCATCATTGAAACTTAAAATTGGCTATTATGTGGCTCAAGGATAAATTCAATACCATGTAAAGATAGCGCATCAATGCTCACTTTATTAAACTCTATTGATGCCCCTAAACGAATGGTTTGTTGTTGTGCCGCTTGAATAAAATCCAGTAGGTATTGTGAAGGGCTATCAAATAATTGTAGTGCCAACGCCTTACTGAAAATAATGTCTGAAATAGGCAAGGACATTAACATATCAATGGATAACATTTGCGCTTCTTCAATAAACCAATAGACTTTTGAATTGTTTAACCTTGCCATCACAATTAACGAGAAAAAAGGAGATGGTTTGGCGATAGATTGAGGCGAGTTTATATATAAATCAATCTGGTTGTTACCGCCGCTTAAGCGCTCAGCTAATAATAGAGCTCGGTCATAATTCACGCCATCTGGAAACCAATCAAATATACTCTTTACATGGACTATTTTATTAGCATTGCGATTCAGTGGAATTGATGAAATTTGTTGTTGGCTCATACCGTAGGGGCAAAATAGAGCCGCTGGCTGATGGTGAGTTTGACCCGTATCATGATTGATTAAAAATAATGGAAGAGCGGTAATATCTGTATTTTGCTGCTGGATTAAGTGCTTTAAATAGATTTTAGAAAACAAACGGATCAAAATTTGGCGTGATTGTTGCGTATTTGGAACATGACTCAGGCTGGCTAATATTGGAAAGCCTAGGCTATTAGTTAGGTCATAAAGTGCATGACTCAAGTTGGCTTGCATCTCTCCGAAGAGCATAAGAAAAGGTCGTTGCTTTAAATTGATTAAGTTATTGAGTACTTCCATCAACCTTAAATCGGGGGTATTTAAATCTATAATCAACAGCTGTAAGTCATCAATATTAGTGAGAGATTGCTTTGCTGTGTATACATACAAATTTTCAAGCCCTTGTAACTGTTCAGGTTGTGTGACGTGTGGATGTGCCGAAATTAACCCTGTTTTATAGTGCTTCAACCAGTGATTGAACAATGTGAGGCTATTTTTTTGCCATTCTTTTACTGCTTGCTGTAATTGCAATCTAGATTGGCAATAGTCGAAGCTAGGTAAATCTATTGCCATGCTAGGCAGTTCTCCTAACCAAAAAATTTTTAGATCTTCTCGTTCTTTTAATAGTTGTATTAAAGAGTCGCATTGACTATGTGATTCAATACTATTATTTAAAATAACGGCGCTACCTAAAGGGGATGAGTTCAGTTGTAAGGTGAGTGCAGACAGGTCGCTGATCTGCTGTGTAACATCAAAGTTATCTTCAGCATTCAAGCTGTAAAGGGGAAATATGCCTTTATAGCCTGTTTGCTCAGAGCTTAATAAAAGGTGTAACTCTTGTTCACTTAATATTGAGCTCTGTTGTGAATTAAACATTTTATACTTCTAATAACTCAGGCAAAAACTCACCACTATTGTCAGGGTAAACAATGTACTCACCGTGGTATTTAACTTTAGATTTGTAATCCGTTACCTTGTGTAATAATAATGTTTGTTGGTAAGCGGCTGTTAGGGCTTCTGGTAAATCGCCACGTATGTATAAACTAATAGGTTTAATTAATAAGCCATCTTCAAAATGTGATTCAAATTCTGTACTACAAATGATCAACGACGCTTGTCCACCACTGTGGCGATTAAGTTTTTCACCCACTTCTAAATCTGTATTAACCATCCAACCTTGTGTTGTTAATTGCTCACACAGTGCAGATACTTGCGCTTTGTGAACAGGTTTTGCACTCAGGCTTTCATCAAATACATGTTCATAGGTATTTTTAATGGCAGTGAAGGTTGCTACAAGGCCTGCATTTTTGCCTAAACTACGAGCTTTACGCTGCCAAATCGTCAAAGTAGGTAAGACATCACTTTCAAAGCGTTTTTTCTTAATGGCGTTGGTTGTCCATGCCGCTAAGAAATGAGTCTCGCTAAGTGGGTTGTGTGGGATTTTGCCTTTTTCTTGCGCTTCGTTTAAATCTGCTAACGCATCGCTAACCACTTGGTGAATTGATGTTGAGAAACTTGTCATGACGATCCTGATTATAAAAAATGTAATAACAAAATTATGACAGGCTAACCAATTACGGACAAGTAAAGTTAAACTGAATTGCACTCATAAATTGTTAAAAGGGCAGATATAACTGATCTGATTGTTTAACCAACAAATAGTTGCGTAAAAAGTAACGGGTTAGCAGTGACTTGGCTTTAGCGCTTCAATATTTTTGTAAACTTGATTACACTCTTAATATGTTTGATTACCTAGGTTTTATATGTCTAAATTTAGTCTTAAATTGGTACCGCCTACTAATAAGAAAATATCACTGGTATTAGGCAGTGGTGGCGCTAGGGGAATGGTACACATAGGTATTATTAAGTGGTTAGTGGAACACGGCTACCAAATCCAATCCATCTCTGGTTGTTCTATTGGTGCATTGATCGGTGGTGTCTATGCTGCAGGTAAACTAAAAGAGTTTGAACAATGGGTGTGTGGGTTAGATAAGCTCTCTATTATCTCACTGTTGGATATCTCTTGGACTTCCAGTGGTTTATTACGTGGTGACAAAATCATTAATACACTAATCGGTTTATTAGGCGATCAAACCATTGAAGATTTGCCACTTAAATATACAGCTGTGGCTGCAGATATTAAAAATGAGAAAGAGGTGTGGATAAACTCAGGTTGTTTATTTGATGCGATACGTGCCTCTATCTCGTTACCCTTATTCTTTACTCCCGTTGAAAGAGATGGTGTGCAATTGATTGATGGTGGTGTGTTAAACCCTGTGCCGATTGCCCCTGTGTTTGGTGATAATACAGATGCTATTATTGCAGTGAACCTATCAGGTGAATTTAATTACAACTGTGAAGAGGTAGATACCTTAAATGATGTTATCAATGAAGTAGAAGACTTGGCTTTTCATCAAAAGATAGGGCACTACATTAAACAGTTAAGTGAAAACCTGAGTATTACAGAAGCAAAACCCTCTACTATTGCCGCCTATGATGTGGCAGACCAAGCGTTTGATGCGATGCAAGGCACTATTGCTCGATTAAAGCTAGCAGCATACCCTGCGGATTATAATATCGTGATAGCTCGTAATGCATGTGGCACCCTAGAGTTTGATCGTGCCAAGGAGATGATCGACCTTGGTTATCGTAGTGCGCATAAAGTGTTAAGTAACATTCAATCATAACCTCAGACTAAAAGATCAAAGAAGTTACCGTTTAAAGGATACAAAGTGGACGCCATTACGAGTACCCAAGCTTGGGTCAATAAAGTCATTGTTAAATATAATATTTGCCCCTTTGCTCGAAGAGAGGTTGAAGCTGGAAGCATACGTTACATCGAGGAAACGAACTCAGAGGTTGAAGCTGTGTTAGAAAGGCTAACTGAAGAGTGGCAACATTTAGATCAACATCCAGAGACAGAAACCACCTTATTAATATTAAGTGAAGCCTGTACAGACTTTGACGCATTTTTAGATTGTGTGTATCTAGCAAATCACTATTTACAAATGAATCGCTATGAAGGTGTATATCAACTGGCACATTTTCATCCCGATTATTGTTTTGAAGGTGATCCTGAAGAGGCAGCTTCAAATTATAGCAATCGTTCACCCTACCCAACACTGCATATCATTCGAGAAAGTAGCATGGAAAGAGCCATTGCAGCCCACCCTGATGTGGATGCTATACCAGAAAGAAACATCGAGTTTTTAAATAAAAAGGGCAGTCCATTTTTTGCAGATTTATTAGCAAGCTGTATGTTATCAAAATAGTAATAATATAGATTAGTTGATTTTAGGTGCTAGATGCTAGGTGCAAGATGCTAGGGACTAGTTGTTATATCAGAGGTTGGGGATAATCGGTAAGAGTATTGGTAAATCGAATGGTCTATTGATCACTCGATTTACCTAAAAGTTTGGTTAGAATGTTAATGCTAGGTTAGCCGATACACCCGCTTGGTTTTCACCTGCATATGAACCGGCGATATCTAAGCTTACAAGGTCAAAAGGGCTGAATCCAATACCTGCGGTGATTGAGTTATCTAATGTTTCTTCTAAATCTATTTCATAACCTGCACGTAACTGCGCCCAACCCCAAGCATTCCCTTCAACACCAAAGCGAACAAATTGTGTGTCATCGTCTGTGCCGATTCCTTCAAAACGCTTTTGTGTTGTTAAGTCTGCATCAATAGCCGCTACAAAGTAATCAGAGCTGTAGGCAACACCAAGCGTTACTTGTGTATCAAGGTGGTAAGAGCCATTAATTTCACCACTGGTATCTACTACATCAATTTCTTGGGCAATAAGGTCTTTAACCGCAATCGCTGTGCGGAAGTTATCTAGATACCAAACTGCGCCTAAATCGAAGTTAAAGGCACTTTTCGACGTTTCACTTTCGTCGTAATCATCCACTTCAAAGTCTTCAACCGTAGCAATTTGTGCATAGGTGCGCATTTGTTGATATTTTGGTGTAATACCAAAAGAGAATTGTTGGTCTGCGATTGTATAATATTGCGCTAAGGCTAAACCCGCTTCTATATAACCAAAAGCCACAAAGTCTACATCAGAGGTTTGGTAATTGTAATTACCATTTTCAACAGCTACATCGGTTTGCGCAATGATTTCTGCATAACCGCGTATAAATAAGTTAGAGGAAACCAGTTCAGTAGGTAATGCAACAGCAATACCGGTTCCAGCACTAACTTGAACAGGTTTTGAGCCATCTAATTCAGCAAGATTAGCATCAATTTCTGTGGTATCTGTTGATCCTGAATCATTAAGATCATCGATGTTATCTTGAAGGTCATCAAGTTCACTGATCGCATCATCTTTATCACTAGCTGAAACATCAATGCCAATGAAAACACCAAAATCATCATGGTCACGATAATTAGCAGCTAGTGCTGGGTTATAGAAGGGAGCAGTGAGATAGTCGGCAGAAGCAACACCTGTATTACCCATGGCATTACCACGCGCATCGGCTACTTTATTTGCTGCTTGAGCACTGATAGCCGTAAGCGATCCCAGTACGCTTAATGCAATTAATGACTTTTTATCCATTTGCAAGTTCCTTCTTTTAAAATTGATGCTAATTCCTTATTAATTTTAACTATAGACACTTTTTTGTGAGATGTGAACAAAAAGAGGTAAAAAATTATCTATTTAGTGGTAGTTGTTACGTAAGGCAATGATTGATAAAGAAATTGACTATTTGTGTAGTAATTAAGCAAACAGCAAAGTGCATTTGTATTGCGTTAACTCTGGGATTAGAATGCGCTAGATTACCGATTGATTAATGTTTGTTTTAATTGAAAAATTAATCTGATATCCATTTTTAAAGCGGTCGATTAATTATAAAAGCCACAATAAATTGTGGTTATACTGTGTTGTATTCTTTACTATTAATACTCGCTATTTATCTGAATCTTTAACCATTTTCGTCTACAAGGAACCTCCATGGCAGAACAAGCTTATCAATTGTTACGCATTATTATTATCGATAGCTTTTGGAAGGGACAAGTGAATGAACTAGACCTATCTGGTCATACCCAATTAGAAGGGACAAATGGTGCAGGTAAAACTTCTTTAATGCGTCTACTACCACTTTTCTATGGTATGCGCCCGAGTGATATTGTCAGTAAAGTGGATCAAGCCAAAAATTTTGCTGATTATTATTTACCAAGAGATTCGAGCATGCTGGTATATGAATATCAGCGTCCAGGTGGTCAAACTTGTATGGCACTAGCCAGTTCAGATGGCCGAGGTGTGCAGTTTAAATTTATTGATAGTGGTTTTGATAGCCAGATTTTTATCGGTGAAAATAAAATACCCTTAACCGTTGCTGAAGTTGAGCGAGTATATCGTTCGCTGGGTGTGGAATGCTCTGTCTATTTAGGTGTTGATAAATTTCGTCAAGTGATTCAAAACCTGCGTATTGGTCGTAAAGTTAAAGAGATCCGTCAATTACAAAATCGCTTTGCATTTAGTGATTTAGCCACGCCACATTTAGATAAAGTGGTTAATGGTACCATCGAAAAGAACCTCGACTTTGATGCTGTTAAACAGATGCTGGTGGCGATTGCTGGTGACCATATTGCACGTAGTGTTGGCCAAGAGAAAGAGCAGATAACACTCAACAAACAAGATATCAGCTTATGGTTAGCGGATATTCAAGCCAGTCGTTCAATTCAAAAAGTGAGCGATAAAATTGCGCTGTGGCAAACAGATTTTACTCAGTTAGATAACTTACTAATTAAATTACAGCACTTACATGTTGAAATGTTAGCGCATCAAGAAAGCATTAATACCAAGCAAACGGAGCGCAGCCAACAGAAAACTCAATTACGTGAGCAAATCACGCAATTGGATAAACAGTTAAAAGAGCAAACACAAACACTGCAAACCGACATCAGTAAATTGTTGGTGAAAATTGAAGCTGACCAAGGCCGTATTGATCTGTTAGATGAAGATAAACTTAAGTTTGATGAAAATGACGCGGCTAGTTTTCAATTACAAGCAGATAACGCACCTCGTTATCAACAGGCGTTGAACGATGTAAATGAGATCATTGAAGCCTTTGAAGGTAACTTAAACAAAGTACAAGCAAAGTTTGAATCCTTATTACAGACGCTTACCTTACAAAAGGTCAAAGATGAAGCGCGTAATCATGAGCAAGTTGCTAAAGTAAAAGAGCAAGCGAATACTCAACTATCGGTTATTTCTGAAACCTATCAAGGCCAGTTAGCAAAATTGAATGAGCAGTTAAACGACAGCTTTTTAAAATTGAACATGGATCTGCAGTTATTACAAAATGACTTGAAGATGGCTGAGACTGCACAACAAAACATCACTGTTGACCCTGCTTTACAAGCTGAAATTGATAGTAATCAAGTTAATATGTCTGAAGTGAAAGATCGTTTGAGTGATCTATTACAAGTATTAAGTAGTGATAATCAGCAGCTCAATACGTTAGAAAAACAGCGAACGTCAGTCCTAGACCAACATACTAAAAATAACCGTCAGTTGGACGATTACAAAAAATCACGTCAACAGTTACATTTACAATTGTTACCAGAGGTGAATTCATTACATCACTTTTTAAGTCATGAGAATGAAGCACAAGGTTGGAAAGATAACATCGGCCGAGTTTTATCTGCCGAGCAATTAGCACGAAAAGATCTTAACCCTCAATGGGTCACAGAGCCCGCTGATAAGTTGAGTTTATTTGGCTTACAAATTGATTTAGACCAGTTGCAAGATAACGACCTACAGCTTAATGAAAATGAACTGCGTGAAAAAATCACCACAATAGATGATAAAATAGCGTCACTTAGTGATAAAGAACAACAATTAACAACACAGTTAAACGATCTAAATAAACAAATTGAACAACAAACACTGTTGATCAGTGAGCGTAAACAAGCCTTACAAAAAATAGAACTACAACGTCAGCAGTTTAAAACCCAACAAGATAATTTGGTGATTAAAAAGCAACACTTCTTGAAGCAAGCTGCAGCAACCTTTGAAGGTGATATTAAAAAGTTAACCACTAAAATCAAACAACAACAAAGTAAACTGGCTGAGTTTAAAGAGCTTCAACAAGCGCAACGTTTTGAGCTGAATAATCAAATGTTAGATCAACGTATGGTCGTTGAGTCAGACCGTGACAGTCAACTTGATCAACTTGCTGAGCAGTTTGCTGCTATTCAAGAAAGTGCTAAAACACGTCAGAAAGACTACAAACAGCAGCGTGACCAAGCCTTAGACAAATTAGACCCTGATGGTGAAGTTGATAAACGTATTAAACAACGTGCTGAATTAACAAAGCAGCTTGAAGAGTGTGCCGTTTGGGCGCGTAAAGCGCGTGAATATGAAGACTTCATGAATAAGCGTTATATTAATCGCGATCAGTTAGTTGAGCAGAATCAAAATAGAGAAGTACAAAAACGCGGTTTAGAAAATAGCTTATCTGATTTAACCATTGAAAAAACTGGTTTAATTACTGAGAAACAAAAACTACTTAAAAAAGTTTCGCAGCAACTCAATGATGATGCGGATCTTTTACTGCAATTAAGTTTGGCTCAACGTGAGTGTGAACAGTATGGCATTGAACCTATCGCTGCAGAGTCAGAGCCAAGCAATAACCCAGAGTTAACTGTAACTTTCTGTGGTGATTGGGTCAAACAATTCAAAACCATTGATAAACGTCTACAATCGCAAATAACTCAGTTTAATACGGCCTTTGCAAAAAATAATGCAAATAGTGAACTCTATGAAAACTGGGTTAAGTTAGTGGCGGATAATGATATTTATAAGGGCGCGAGAAGCTTGTTTAAATACCAAAACCCGATTGCAGACTTACTCAGTAGTGCCGCACAGAAACAAAAGAATACCTATCAGTTGGTGACGGTCAACGCCAATATGATCAATGAGTTCTATCAACATATTGAACACTTCGCGCGTCGCATTAAAAGTATCGGTAAACAACTGTCTAATAACGTCACTAAACTAGCGCACTTTGAAGCACTTGCTGATATTAACGTTAATACAGTAATGAAACAGGAAGAGCTAGATTACTGGGGACCATTACAGCAATTTGCTAAGTTATTTGATAAATACCGTGATGATTTACGTGAAGGTGTCGGTGATATTCCTGACGACTTGATTGTTGCAATGCAAAAACTTTCTGCTTATCTACCAAGTGAAGGGTTTGCACTAGCTCACCATCAACTGTTTGATATCGAGTTTACTATCTCTGAAAAAGGGCAGTTAAAACACGCACGTAATGCGAGACAGCTGAAAAAAATCAGTTCAACAGGGCTGTCATACCTCGCCATGTTGTCTTTATATGCGGGGATTTTAGGCATGTTACGTGGAGAAAGTGATGTGCAAACCCAAATCATATTACCGGTAGATGAGTTAGGTGAATTAGCCGCCGAAAATATCGACCTGTTATTAACTATGTTTAACGACAATGCAATTACTATGTTATCTGCTTCGCCTTCTACAGATCGCCATATCTTGTCACTCTATGAGCGTCATTATAAGATTAAAGATAACAAAATATTCCATGCACATATCCCAACATCACGATTAGATGAGCTATTAATGCAGCGCAAACAAGTGGCAGAACAAGCGAGTCAGACACAAACAACTGAATTGGAGAGCCAAGATGTTTAAGCAAACCGTTCAAAAACTTTTAACCGGTGAAGTGATTTGTGAAACAGGCTTTGCAGATGAGTTCTTATTTCTACAAGCCCAAGATAACCAAGATCGTGTCAGTGATTTCCTCAGCAACTTAGATCGTCAATTAACCTATTTAGACAGTGCAGATGCTTACTACTGCACCTTTAATGAAGTGGACAGTGACAATACACCGGAATTAACCGCTTTATTTACCGATATTCGCGGTATGTTCCGTCCACTTGTTGAGTTCTTAGAGTTAATTCTTACAGCGAGTCAAACAGACTTACCTATCCATGCGAAGTCGATTATCAATATTAATGAACTGTTTGACCCATTTGAACATGACCAAACCTTACGTGAACAATTACGCCATTTAACCGCAATCAGACCCTTTAAAACTAATAAATTAGAAAGCCGTGAGCAATTGGTTTTTGTATTTCATAAATTAGAAGAACTGGGCTATTTTGTGCGTAAAAATGCCGGCAGTAGCCGTTATTTTGCAACGGCTAAGTTTGATCTTATCTATCTGTTAATTGAGTTCTTAAATGATTCAGAACGTATTGAGCTTCCAGAAACAGTAGAGCAACAACAAGAAGAGTTATTGTTCTAATGGCAGGTTACGATACTAAAGATGTTGCAGAACTTTTACGCCAGCTTGGAGCGCATGACCAACTGTTAGCAGAGGCTTATGTGTTTGGTTCGGTGCAGGGTGATGGTGATGAAGCCAGAAAGATAGCGGCACTGCATAAAAAGTCGCTATTAAGACCTGATGACGAACCTGGTGATTATCGTGTTAGTGCTGAGCTTAAGCGCATGTTAAACCGTTTAATGCGTAAGCAAAGTAGTTACCGACAGCTCACGGACATGGGTAAAGTGATTGATGTGTTAGCTGATACAGTGAACGACTATCGTTTATCAGTGATTAGCGATCAACAGGATGATGCAGAATATTATTTAGATCAATTAGATGATCTTCTCTATGAAGCAAAAGATAACCTAAACGTTAGTCTAGATAATATGCATTATGCCATCTCAAGTCAGTTCGGGTTCGTTACTACGATCAGTGCAAAAGTGCGTGAAAATGAACGTGCATTAACCTATGCACAAAAGTTATTAACTGAATTACAACAGATCGATCCTGAAACCTGTTACGAATGGATGGATTGGGCTTGCCCTGTTGAGCTGGCGCGTAAGATTAGTGGTTTTATCTATTGGTTTAATCAAACCTTGCCACGGTTGCGCTTTATCATTGATAGTATGCGTTTAAGCTTATTTAAATTAAGACGCGATGAGAAACAAGCTAGTCTGTTACGTAATATGGCACGTTACCTTCAAAAACATCCTGAGTTTGAAATTAACGAAAATGTATTCGAAGATAAAAGCTTGCCTGAAACCTTACGTTTTGCACCTGCGATGCCAATTAAGTCTTATATTAATGTTAAAGAAACCGCACATGAGCATGCATTAGTGGGAATAGTGCAGTCATTACGTAAACTTAATAATCCGACTAAACCTAATGCTCGTGAAACGTCATCAGTAGAGGTGATTGAAAACGTGGCGATGGGCTTTAGTTATGATTACTTTGAAGAGCAAACAGAGCGCCTATTTGAAAAAGCAATTACCACAGGTGAAGCCGTCTCTGCTGTTGCTTATTGGCAGCAATCATTAGTCAATTGGCATCAATTACAGCAGCATATTGAACCTATTGCCTGGGTTGAATTAGTGTTTAGCAGTTATTGTAAATTAACCAATGCACAACAGGCACTAATTGATATCAAACCAAAAGGTAAGCAGCTTGAAGGTATTTCTCATAACTGGTCTTACAGTGACATTGTAGTTAAAGTGAATTAATGATGCCCGGTTATATTATTAATAAAACCCAGTATCAATTTTTTGCAAAACAATTAAGTCAGGCTATCAATCGCGTTAAAAAGAATAAATCCTGTGAGTGGATTGTTGCACAGCATCGGTTAGGAAAAATTGCATACGGAGAGTGGGTTTACACTGAACAAGACAGGCGAGACATTATTGATTTGGTGAAATCACAGCTTCATGTTGATCTCTTATACGATGCGTATCCTGAAAAGACTGCGCGGGTAACACGAGCTAATACTTTTAATGATGAGAAGCCTCATACTTTAGCGGTAAGTCATGATTTTGTGTTGGTCAATAGTCTCAATACCTTGCAGATTAACCATACAAACATTCTACTTAGTGAGCTTCAATCACTTGGGCTATATCTAGATGCAAACAGTGTAACTAGTATTGAACATCGCTGTATTGTATTGGTAGAGAATTTAAGTGTGATGGCTAATTTAGCCTCATTGAATTTTTCCCCTGAGCATGACTTTTTAAAAAATGCACTGTGGTTATACCGTGGCGATATTAAAGCACAACAAACCACCAGTATGGCTTATCAGTTTTTCAGGCGTTTTAAAGATTCCCATCAGTTGGTGTGTTTTGCAGACTTTGATCCTAAAGGCATAGAAATTACGTTAACCAGTGGTGCTGAGTATTTTATTGCCCCGACTGTAGAGAGCATTAAAACCTTTCACGCCACCGGTGCAGATATTGATTACTTTAAGCAAGATAGTGCAAGAACCTATATTGCTAAGTATCAATCGGATTCATTAAAAATATTACAGCTGTACAGCTTAATGTCAGCACAAAGAAAAACTATCAAACAAGAGCATATGCTGGCAAAGGCATTAACTTTGTCGGTATCTAAATTAAATTAACGTACAATAGAAACTAATTTATAAAAAGCAGGAATAAACATGCAAATAGCAAAAAATAGTGTTGTTGAATTTCATTATCGCGTCAGTGAAGGTGAAACCTTATTAGAAAATAGTCAAGGTAATGATCCATTACTTTATCTGCACGGTCATGGTGGTTTATTTGAAACCATGGAAGCGGCTTTTGTCGGTAAATCAGTAGGCGATGAGTTTGAGGTGACGTTAACACCGGAGCAGTCTTATGGTGAGCGTCGTGAGTCAGCTATTCAACGTATCCCTCTAAAACACTTACAAGGCGCTAAAAAGTGGTCTGCAGGGATGGTGGCTACTGTTGAATCAAACCAAGGCAAACAGGAAGTAACAATAATTAAAGTAGGGCGCTTTAATGCAGATTGTGATTTAAACCATCCATTTGCAGGTAAAACCCTAACCTTTAACATTCAAGTTGCCAGTGTGCGTGAAGCAACTGCAGATGAAATTTCTCATGGTCATGCCCACGCTAAAGGCGGTTGTGGCCATTAATCGTAAAGGTTAATCCAATGAAACGTATTACGTTATACACTATGGTTAATTGCCCACACTGTAAAACAGCAAAACAATACCTTGAACAACAGGGTATTGTTTTTCGTTCTGTAGATGTTAAAAGCCCTGCAGGACAGAAAGAGTTTGCTAAAACGGGGTTCCGTGGTGTTCCTATTTTGAAAATCGGTGACCAGTTCTTAAATGGTTTTAGTGTTAAAGGCTTTAATCAATTATATAAAGACTAATCCATAAGTTGCTAAAAATTAAGTGGTGTTATTGCATAGTGATACCACTTAGTAGTAAATGGTTTAATAAAGCTCTTGAATCCCCATTATATAAGCAAAAAATGACACTTATATGATACATTTTTCTTGCCTCAATTTCATTATATGCATAAAGTGAAATCATCTGTTTAACTTGCTATGGAATGCTGATGAAAGTATTTGATTCGGGATGTTTACCACCCGCACAAGTGATCTCTTTACCGCATGAAATTGAAAATCATGACCATGAACATCACCAATTGGTGATCGCCCTTAAAGGGTATTCTGAATTTTGTATTGAAGGCACACCGAATTTTATTGTTCCAGGGCAGGGCTGCATTGTAACTACTAGCTCTGAGCATGCCTTTAATGGAGTAGGCGAATCAGAAATTCTAACCTTAAACTTACCCTATGAGCTTAGTGTTGATACACAAATAGTAAAAAGAATTGAGCCTTTATTCAGTAGCAATCAGTATTTTCGTTTAGATAGACAGTTCCAATCGATTTTACAATTACTAGTTCAGGAGATGAAAGAGTCTCCTGATGATATTCTGTTAGCGGAAGCCTGCAAAAATACCGTGATAGCCATGCTTCATCGCCACATGCATTTAGACTTCCCCAATAAACTTAGTTTAAAAAATAGAATCAACATGACCCTGATTGATAACTATATACTGCAGCATATCGCCGCTAAAATTACTGTCGCTCAATTGGCTGGATGTGTTTATCTAGGTGAGAGCCAGTTCCACCTGCTATTTAAATTACAAGTGGGAATGACTCCGCATCAATATATTTTACAAACTCGTTTGAATTTAGCTAAAAAATTATTAGCTGATCATTCATTAACACTTTCGGCCATAGCAAGCGCTTGTGGTTTTGCTAATCAAAGCAGTTTCACACACAGCTTCACTAAAACACAGGGCACATCTCCTTCTAAATATCGCCAATAATTGCCCGTTTTTAGGCCAATAAAAAATTGATCTAGATCACGTTTTAATTTCGGTCGTACTTTTTGACATATTAATCGTAGTTTTTGATAAAGCGTTTTTTACCATTTAGCAATACTATCGAGTTTTAATCACATGCAAACATAGTCAAATTAAGGTTATGTTTTTAGAGGGATATTTATGTCGTTGTTGACTGCTGCAGACGTGCTACGTAAAGATTTTATGGATACAGAATTATCTGTATTGTGGTCGTATATTTCGCCATTGTATATGGTGGATGAAAGTGAGTGGCTTCGTCAACTGTTGCCTTTAGCAACTCCTAGTGAACAGCAATTAGCTGAAATCAATCATGATGCTACTAACTTGATTGAGCGTGTCCGTAAAGATAAAAATGCGGTACATATGATTGATGCATTATTAGCTGAATACAGTTTAGATACCAAAGAAGGTATTTTATTAATGTGTTTAGCAGAAGCGTTAATGCGTATTCCTGATAAACAAACAGCCGATGCACTAATTAAAGATAAATTAAGTGTTGCAGACTGGAAAGCTCACCTAAAAAACTCTAGTTCACTATTTGTTAATGCTTCAACGTGGGGATTATTATTAACAGGTAAAATTGTTAATCTAAAAAAAGCCAACAAAAAGAGCTCTGCGCACTTAGTTAATGGTCTAGTGAATAAATTAACTGAACCGGTTATACGTGAAGTGATGCAACAAGCGATGAAAATTATGGGTCATCAGTTTGTATTAGGTCGCAATATTAATGAAGCACAATCAAACGGTAAAACCTTCACTAATAAAGGCTGTAGTTACTCCTTTGATATGTTGGGTGAGTCAGCTTTAACGGCAACTGATGCTAAAAAATACTTCGATGCTTATATGTTGGCGATCGAGTCTGTGGGTAGCAAAGCGCTTAACCAAAAAGATCAAGACAACGCAGCGACTGTATCAATTAAACTATCAGCACTACATCCACGTTATGAAGTTGCAAATACGCAACGTGTATTAACTGAAATGTACGATACGGTTATCCTACTGATTAAAAAAGCACGCGAAGTCAATGTCGGTTTAACCATTGATGCTGAAGAAGCAGATCGTTTAGAACTGTCTTTATTATTATTTGAAAAACTAATGGCCGCACCAGAGACAAAAGGCTGGGGTAAATTAGGTATAGTAGTACAAGCTTACAGTAAACGTGCGCTACCAGTACTTGCTTGGTTAGCAGGTTTGGCCAAACAGCAGGGCGATATTATTCCACTGCGTTTAGTGAAAGGTGCGTATTGGGATAGTGAGATTAAAATATCACAACAAAATGGCTTTGCAGCTTATCCAGTGTATACGCGTAAAGAAGCAACAGATGTTTCCTACTTAGCTTGTGCTAAATTCCTGTTAAGCCCTGCAATTAAAGGGTTAATTTTCCCACAATTTGCTAGTCATAACGCACATACAGTAACCACTATTACTCATATTGCTGAGCACCAAGAATATGAGTTCCAACGTTTACACGGTATGGGTGATGCTTTGTATCATCATGTGATGAGTATGTTTAATAGCCATGTACGTATTTATGCCCCAGTGGGTAACCATAAAGATCTTTTACCTTACTTAGTAAGACGTTTATTAGAAAACGGCGCAAATAGCTCATTTGTACATCGTTTAGTTGATGCTAAATGTCCTATTACAGAGTTAATTGAACACCCTGTGATCACGTTAACCAAGCGTAAAACCTTACATAATAACCTGATTGAATTACCGCCAGCGATATTTAGTGACAGACAAAATTCATTTAGTATCAATATTGATATTGAAAGTGAAGTTGCGCCATTACATAAAGCTATCGAGAGCTTTAAAGGTTACCAGTGGCGAGCGGGCCCGATAGTCAACGGTATACATTATACTGATGCTCAGCAGTTAGATGAACAAGAAAGTTATATTACTGTACAAACTATCACTGCACCTTACGACCGTTCGATTGAAGTAGGAACAGTATTATTTTCAACACCACAGCTGATTGAAAATGCATTATTAAATGCACAACAACACTTTTTAGAATGGGATACCACGGCAGTTACTGAGCGTGCCCAGTGTTTATATAACTTAGCTGACTTGTTAGAAAAGCATATGCCAGAACTAGTGGCGCTTTGCCATCATGAAGCGGGTAAAACTATTCACGATTGTATTGATGAAGTACGTGAAGCGGTGGACTTCTGTCGTTACTACGCTCAACAAGCTACCGATATGCTAGCTGGAAGTGAAGCGAATGTAAGCTTTGATAATATTATTCAGCAAGTAACGCATCAGGGTAAAGGCGTGTTTGTGTGTATTAGCCCTTGGAACTTCCCATTAGCTATCTTCCTAGGACAAATTACCGCAGCATTAGTGATGGGTAATACGGTAATTGCTAAACCTGCAGAGCAAACATCTTTAATTGCTGCACGTGCGGTTGAGTTTATGCTAGAAGCAGGATTTGATGAGCAAAGTATTCACCTGTTAACAGGAAACGGGGCAGAAATCGGTAATGCTTTAACCTCTGACGATCGTATTGCTGGCGTGGTCTTTACAGGGTCAACTAAAACAGCACAGGTAATCAACCGAAGCTTAGCTAAACGTGACGTCATGCCTGCTACCTTTATTGCAGAAACCGGCGGTCAAAATGCCATGATTGTGGACAGTACTGCGTTACCTGAACAAGTAGTAAGAGATGTAATACGATCTGCGTTTGCTTCTGCGGGTCAACGCTGTTCAGCGTTACGTGTGTTATTTATTCAACAGGATATTGCACCACGTGTTATTGAGTTAATCGAAGGTGCGATGAATGAATTATCCGTTGGTTTACCTTACCTGCACAGTACAGATGTTGGACCTGTGATCGATAAAACAGCCAAAGATAAGTTAACTAGCCATATTAATAACATGACTGAGCAACATAAACTGTTGGCTCAAGTATCATTAAGTGATGCATGCCAAAAAGGTGACTTTATCGCACCTACTGCAATTGAAATAGACAGTTTAGATCAGTTAAGTGAAGAGCAGTTCGGCCCAATTCTACATGTAATTCGTTATAAAGCGTCACAGTTAGAAGAAGTGATTAATCAAATAAACGGTTCAGGTTATGGCTTAACCATGGGGATTCATAGTCGTAATGAATCTACTTATACGCATATCGCGAAAGCTAGCCGAGTAGGTAACTGCTATATCAATCGTGACCAAGTTGGCGCTGTAGTAGGCGTACAACCATTTGGTGGACAAGGATTATCAGGTACAGGTCCAAAAGCAGGTGGGCCACGATATTTACAACGTTTCAGCAAGCAAGTTGTGACCGTTGATGTTGAAATGAGTGAAGGGGGTTAATCATGAGAGAAACAATTGAAATAGCACCAAATGTCAGTGATTTACGTATTATCAACCAAGCGGCAGATGCGTGGCTTCCGTGGAATGCTATTGGCGTCGAAGAAAGGTTAGCGGTATTGGACCAATGGAGTGCATTATTAAAGTTTCAACAGGGCATTGATTTATTAGCTTCTCAAGTGATTGAGTATCATTGCCAGCAAGCGACGAAATTAATTGCTGAGCCATTGAATATGCCGGGCCCAACAGGTGAAAGTAATGTACTTAGTACTTCTGGCCGTGGTGTATTTCTAATTATGGCTGAAGAAAACTCATCGGTTATCGCTTTTACTGCTTTGCTGAGCTGTGCATTAGTTGGCGGAAACAGTGTGATTGTCACTGATACAGAAGAACATAAAGCATTATTTGATGTGTTACAGCAAGCCTGTGATTTATCAATGGTTGCTATGCCAGTGTGTTTTGTGAAGGATAATCAAGTATTAAAAGATCTATTAGATGATGATGTAGTTGCTGGAGTTGGTTATGTAGGTGATGAACAGAAAGTGATTGAGTTAAATCGTATTATTGCTGCTAGAACAGGGCAGATTGCGACTTTTATTACTGAGACTGATTTACTTCAACTAGAAACATCGCGAGATCAAAACCTAGTATTACGTTTTATCACCGAAAAAACCTTATCAACTAATGTTACCGCAGTAGGAGGGAATGCAACCTTACTAGCGCTTGGTTGTGGTGAGGAATAATCGCTAGAGTAACCAGTTAAGTATTTGCTAATAAAAAACCGCGCTAGTTGCCTAGCGCGGTTTTTTGTATTGATAGCTTAATCAGTGCTAATACCATTAATGTAAATGGTATTTAATTATGCTGGCAATACACCGTTGTGATAGATGTTTTGTACATCATCACAATCTTCAAGCATTTCTAAGAACTTTTCAAATTTCTCAACATGCTCTTCAGTAATCTCTGTATCAGTTTGCGGTACGTAAGTGATCTCTTCCACTTCTAATTCAACATCTGGGTAGCTTGCATGCAATGCAATTTTTGCATTGTTGAATTCTGTGTGAGGACAAAATACTGAAATTTTACCATCTTCACTGACTACATCAACAACGTCAACATCTGCCATCATTAACTCTTCTAATACCGCTTCATCATCTTCGCCAACAAAAACGAATACAGCTTGGTGTTCAAACATGTGAGCTACTGTGCCAGGAGAACCAATTTTTGCACCAGTCTTATTAAAACAGTTACGTACTTCAGTCCAAGTACGGTTACCGTTATCAGTTAAACAGTCAACGATTACTGAGCAACCACCAGGGCCAAAACCTTCATAGCTTGCACGTTCATAATCTTCACCGCCGCCACCTTTTGCTTTCTCAATTGCACGTTCAATTACGTGTGCAGGTACTTGGTCTTTCTTTGCGCTATCGATTAAACGACGAAGTGATAAGTTACCATCAGGGTCAATACCACCATTTTTGGCACAAACATATATTTCTTTACCATATTTTGAGTAAACTTTAGTTTTAGCGCCGGCCGTTTTTGCCATGTCTAATTTTTTGTTTTGATATGCTCTTCCCATCTGAATGCTCTCTTCTGTGTATGGATTGTCCGGAAAAATATTGGACAGAATTTTAGCGTGTAATGGGCTTTGGTGCTAGGGGATGTAAGGTATTTTACTGAGATAAGTCATTAAAATAGCATAGGAAGAGGATGCACTAAGCTAAAAATGCCCATGTTAGCCCCTAAAACGATCATAATATTTAGTTATGCACTAACTCTTTCAATTCGGCTACGTTTAATAAATTATTTTGCATAGACACTTTACTTGCTCCCAATTCACAATGACTACACCATTCTTGGCCTGCTGAATAGACCTGGGTTTCACTGTGTATTGTTTTTACTGCTATTAAATATAAGCTCTCATATGCAGTTCTTAATTTGGCTTTAATATTCTTTAATCTCGCTTGGGCAAGGTCACTATGTGCTCTACAAATCTGTTTTTCTTTGGCTAGCGCTAATCTTTTTTCTCTACGTATCTCGATATTGGTGATTGCATCAGCCTTAGTTTCAGCAAGTTTAAACTTATTGATCATTTTATCGAGAGTCTGAATCTCTTTAATATGTTTTAATTTTTCCTTTTTCAGCTTTTCGATATCACCTTGCAGGTGAAACTCAGTTTTGGTATTGCCAGATGTCCCTATACTGACCGACGTAATACCTTTGTGGCAGGATGTAACTCCACCAATAATTGCACCTTGGGTATAACTGGAATTGTGAACCTCTATTTTACCTAAACATTCGGTACGGCAATGTATTAACTGACTACTAAGCGTTAAGTCTTTTCCGATAGTAAGGTTGGCATATTGCGCAATAGTGCCAATTAAATTGCCATCACAGATGATTTCACACGTGTAAGTATCATCTTCTTTATTTAAATGACCGATAATAGGCATTTCTACCGTCAGGTCACCACCGCAAATAACTTGAGCAGATTCAATGACGCCCATCACAGTAATATCACCGCTCGCTTTAACTTTCATATTGTCATGAATATCGCCACTAATGACCACAGTACCGTCGTATTCGACATGACCACTTTTATTACTGACTTGCTCTAACAACATCACGTCATCAACTTTAATAAAGCCATCTTGTTCAATGGGAATACCATAATTTTTAGCAATCAGTTGCAGTGGATTTTTAGGATCAATTTGTACATTTTTATGAATGACAAACTCGCTATCTTTACCCTCTATTTGGGGAATTAATTCAGCGGTCACTGTTTTGCCTGGTGTACCAGTTTGTTTAGGTATTTTTTTCATTAATACGGTGCCAGCTTTAACAGTGATTGACTGTCCAAGGTCACGCATATCAACTTTACCGTTCGCTAATAATTTCGGTGCTGGTTTACGATGAGTTTCGGTATTGACTAGTTTAACAAAGGAAGCATCAACACCGTGAATAGGTGCGAGACCATGTGCAATTGTAATTTTAAGGGTTTCACCTGATTTAGCATGTTTACAAGCATTCAGTAAGCCCAGCACATTCTTCGGGACTAGTCCGTACTTTAATCCTAACTCTTGGCATTTAGCTTTAATCATATCAAAGGTAATACTTTGACCACCATAAGCCGTAGTAATACTGGCGCAGGCATCCATTTTGTCTTCGGAAATAGTAATATTTAATTGCGCATCTTGTTTCTCAGCGATCACAATTGGGTCAATCAACACTTTAGAGTCGAGCTGACCATCGGCAAGCATGTTAAATGCATCAATGGCTTGATTGATGCCATCAATATTGATTTTAAATTGCGGTAAAGAGGGGCTTTTTAATAGAGTAAGGATTTCTTCTACAGTAATGTCTGTATCGAGAGGGCTGACTTTTAATAATAGAACATTACTATCATCGGATAGTAAGATATGTTGCATGCTTAGTTTGTCCTGAACCATAACACTCCATTAAAATATACATATCAATTTACATCAAAAAAACCTATTACCTTTATCTCAGATGTATCTCAAAAAAGCAAGATTAACTTAATAATATCATTGTTTTATGAGCTACAGGATAAAGCTGAACAGCCAAATTTGTTGGTGGCCCAGTCTGGGCGTTTCATTTCAAACTGCTGATACTTATCTTGCTGTTGATAAGGTGTCTTTAATAGTTCAGCAAGGGTTAATACTCTTGAATAATCACCGTGTTCTGCTAGCTCTATCGCTTCCTGCACTTGGAAGTTACGTAAAATATAACAAGGATTAATAGCATCCATTTGTATTTTACGTTGTTGATCATCTTGATCTGTTAATTTTAACCTTTGTTGGTAACTAATTAGCCATTTAGATAATTGTTGTAAATAATCTTCAGTTACCTCTTGTTGATTATAAAAGCAGATAGCAAAATGCGCTTGTAATTGT
Organism: Psychromonas sp. B3M02; assembly: GCF_003318165.1. Taxonomy (GTDB): domain Bacteria; phylum Pseudomonadota; class Gammaproteobacteria; order Enterobacterales; family Psychromonadaceae; genus Psychromonas. The sequence continues at coordinate 13,282 of NZ_QOCB01000029.1, read as the reverse complement.
TGCGAATTTTGTGGGCAAGCGCTCGTTGGATAGTCAGCAAGACAACGATAAAACAGTGTCATATCAGTATTGATAGTAGATAGTACAGTCTCTAGGTCGGTACAAAGCTGTTTATCTGACTCTGTTAAAGTGCTCTCATTAAGATCGGTATGTTGAGCAATACCCAATTTTTCACGCATCATCTTTAACCATTTTTCATTGTATAAATGATTGTAATTATTAAAGATTGCTTGCAGTGGCTCAGCTTCATTAATCAGTGGGTAAATGGTATTGGCTAGTTGAAACAGATTCCATTGGCCAATGTAGGCTTGCTGCCCAAAACGATAACGTTTTTCACCTGCATCTGATGTATTCGGTGTCCAATCTAAATCGAAGTTATCAATCCAACCATAAGGGCCATAGTCGATGGTTTCGCCAATTAATGACATATTGTCAGTGTTTAACACGCCATGTACAAACCCAACACGCATCCATTCAACAATTAATTGAGCAGTACGTTCACAAAGACTTTCAAACCAGGCTAAGTAAACCGCTTTATCGATAATGCCAGACTCAGGAATTAATGAAGCATAGTCATGTTTAATACAGTAATCTAAGGTTTGTTTTAAGGTATCTAGATCTCCCCTTGAACCGGGTAACTGCAAAGAACCAAAGCGTAGGAAGGAGGGAGACACTCTAGCAACAATGGCACAAGGTTCGTAAGCGGCATGACCATCGTATAGTTTATCGCGTATGACTTGTTCACCTGTTAGAGTTAAGGTCAACGCACGGGTGGTTGGTATGCCCAAGTGATACATAGCTTCGGAGCATAAGTATTCACGTATTGAAGAGCGTAATACGGCCATGCCATCACCACGACGAGAGTAGGGGGTTTTACCTGCTCCTTTTAATTGTAAGGTGACTTGTTGTTGGCTATCAAGCAATTGATATTGACCAAGGTTAATCGCTCGACCATCCCCTAGCTGCCCAGCCCATTGGCCAAATTGATGACCACCATAATTCATCGCATAGGGTTTAATACTTGGATCGTGAAGGTTACCTGAGACTAAGTCTGCAAATTCTTGTGATTGAGTGGCTTGTTCATTAAAGCCTAATTGCGCTGCCAAATTGTGATTACAACAAATAATCTGTGTGGCTTTGGTCGCGCAAGGAGTTACCCATGAGTAAGCTGCGTGTTCAACTGTACGGCAGCGATTACTAGCGTCAGGATCCGCTGGCAATTGTGAAACAAAAGTCGGATGTGCGCTTGGTAATACAGTACTCATGAATACCTCTAATTGTTACTTTTATTTAACAGCAGCGATCACTGAAATCTCTACTAATAAAGCTTCACGTGCCATGCTTGCTTCTACACATGCACGAGCAGGGGCGTGACCTTCAGGTACCCAAGCATCCCAAACTTCATTCATACCAGCAAAGTGTAATGCCATATCTTTAACGTAGACAGTTGCAGATAAGATATGCTCACGTGAACTACCAGATTCGATTAGTAACTGATCTACTTTATCTAACATAGTTTGTGTTTGTTCTTTGATCTCTTTAGTTGCATCAGCACATACTTGACCACATAAGTAGATTGTACCGTTATGTTTTACTACACGGCTCATACGTTGTTTAGTTTGTTGACGTTCAATCATTAGTTTTCTCTTTGTTGGTTATTTAAAAAGAAATAATTGTAACGTGTCAGTACAAAAAGGCGAGTGTTTTAGCTTATGTATTGAAAACAATACAGTTATTGTTTAATAGAAAGTACCTCCCTTGTTGTTAATTATGAAACAGGCCACTTATAAAATAAACACAGGTGTTGAGTGTCATTATTGGATATTGTCAGCGTTTTTGACATAAACGCGCTCTGGCCTCCCCACTTTTCCGTACTCATTTTCTGCGGTTAACAAACCATTTGCTGAACAATACTCTAAATAGCGTCGAGCAGTGGTTTTACTCATTCCAGTTTCTAACACTAATTTTTCAACAGTAAAACGTATGCCAATATTCTGGGAAAACACGCGTTTGATCGTTTCTAAAGTAATGCTTTCAATACCTTTAGGTAAAGATTGCTGCTGTTTATATCGTAGCTGCATATTAAATAGCTCATCAATTTGGCGTTGTTCCAAGTTATCGTATGCTTTCATTGCTGTATTTAAGGCTAAAAATCGATTAAGCGTTTCTTGTAAACGTTCATAGGAAACAGGTTTGAGTAAGTAATCAAAACAACCTAATTTCATCGCTGTTTTAATTGTCTCAATTTCATCGGAAGCAGTAACTAATACCACATTGGTTTTGTGCATTGATTTATCTGCAATGAGTTCACGAAACAGGTCAATACCAGTACCATCGGGTAAATAGTTATCCAAGATAATGACATTTGGTTTGTGAATTTTAATCATAGTGCGTGCCATTTGCAGCGTTTCCGCAATACCAATAGGATTGAAACGCGCAGTTTGGCGTAAAATTTCACTGTGCGTTTGTGCAATCTTTGCATCATCTTCAACAATTAATACATCAATGAGATCCATACATCTACCTTTAACATTTATTAGGGATAAACACAGAGAAAATACAGCCCTGTGGTTCGGCATTATCGACATTGATAAAACCATTTGCATGTGTGACATAACGATGTACTAAATATAAACCAATGCCATGGCTATGATTATCCTGCTTGATAGTGACGCCTTTTTTCCAAATATCATCGATTAAATCAACAGCGATTCCTGGGCCGTTATCGGTCACTTCAATAACCAAATCACTTCCTGCATCCGTTATTAATATGTTAACGACGGATTGAATATCAAAGCTCTGTTGAGTGGCATCAAAGGCGTTATCTATTAAATTACCAATAATTGCACACAGTTCAGCCTCACTTAACTTTGAGTGAAGTACAGATAGTTGACAAGTAGGATCAAAAATTAATGAGATGTTTAACTCTTTTGCCCTCAAAGACTTACCCAATAATAAACCGGCAACTTGAGGTAAATGTATTTTCTGATGAATAAAATCCAGTAGTTTTTGTTTATTGGTATTTTCAGTAGTAATGAGTTGTTGAACTTCATCAAATCGTTGTAGTTGAATCAGACCAGAAATTGTCGCTAGTCGATTCGAGAACTCATGGCGTAAGACACGTAAAGTATCTGTGTGTTGCTGAACTTGGCTAAGCTCGTTAGTTAGTGCGTCAATATCACTTTTTTCCCTAAAACTGATAACCCAGCCAATCAATTCTTTTTGTTTAAAAATAGCAACGCGATTAGCAATAAAATAATGTTCATTAAAAAGAAGCATTTCATCTTTGATATTTTCAACTAATGGATGTCGGAAAAAGAACTCTGTGTTTGAAATGTATTCAATGATATTTCTGGTTTTTAAGTAGGTGATATCATGCTCTATGTTAAGCAATTGACGGGCAGAATGGTTAATAGTTAGAAAGTTGCCTTTGAGGTCAATAGCAATTACTCCCTCGTATACAGAGCTTAAAATAGATTTCTGTAAATTTAACGCTAGGGTTATGGCTTCAGGCTCCATGTTATTCATTTTTTTCTGGATATGGCGTGAGAACCCCCATGCAGCTAATAACGTTAATACTAGAACACTGAGAATTTCAATCAATAATGGCGTCATATACACCTCAATCCATTGATCGAATCGATTTAATAAATAACCAACAGAAACAACACCGATAATATTTTGGTTCTGATCAAAAATAGGTGACTTCCCTCTGACACCATAGCCTAAACTGCCTTTTCTCAGGCTGATATAAGATTCACCATCTTCTAGTACTCCTGCATTGTCGCCACCAGTCATAGGTAAGCCAATTCGGTCTTCAACTGGGTGGGCGAGTCGAATACCATTTTTATCACCAATCACAATAAAGCTCGCATCAGATATTGTCGCTAAACGGGCAATATTTTTTTGTAATGCAGTTAGGTCATTGCTTTGAATTTGTTTGATTAATGCGGGATCACTGGAGATCTCTTTGGCTTGTATCAGAGCGCGCGTCCCAACTTGGTGTTTAATTGATTTATACAATGTTGTTTCAAAATGCCACACCATCACAGACATCTGTAAAATCACTAATCCAAATAACAACAGGAATATTTTAGTGCGAAAGGTCAATTTTGATAATGAGAAAGGCATGTTTGTTATAGGACCTAATCGTTGTGCAAGTGGCAAGTGTATTGTTTGTTAGTAAATTGAAAAAATCATGTTAATTTAAAAATCTATATAAGCAATCATGCTTTGTCTGTTTTTAGGAGTACCCTCAAATAAATTACTGAAATTAATAAAGAAGCATACATTTAAGTATGCTTCTTAAGTTTATATTTATTAGTAACAATCTAGCTACTTCAAGCAGGTTTGTTAACCATCTTAGAACGAATTGTATTAATAAGCGGTAACAGTACAGACAAAACAGTAACCAATAATAAACCTTGAGCAATACCTGAATCCATAAAGGCAGACAAATCTTGGTTGGAGATTCGGTAACCTTGACGGAATGACTGTTCCATTTGACCACCAACAATCGCCGCTAAAATCATTGGCGAAGTAGGGATATCTAAGCGAGCCATTAAGACGCCTGCCACACCTAAAATAATCAAAATATAGAAGTCGACAACGGACGCACTTATCGCATAACAACCAACAAACGCTAAGCTTAGTACAATGGGGTAGAGTACTTTTGGTGGGATCGCTAACAACCTAACTAATACACCTGCTAGTGGTAAATTAACTATCGCAAGGATAACATTAGCAACAAACATACTAGCAATCAGGCCCCAGGCAGTGTCTGGGTGTTGAGCAAATAATAGTGGACCAGGTTGAATACCCAGCATTAATAATGCACCCATCATTACCGCAGTTGTGCCTGAACCTGGTACGCCTAGAGATAACATTGGGATCATCGCACCAATAGACGCTGCATTATTAGCCGATTCTGGTGCGGCTAAACCTTCAATTGCACCGTGACCAAATTCCTCTTTATTTTTAGATAATTGTTTTTCATTGTTGTAACACATTAATGAAGCCATAGTGCCACCAGCGCCTGGTAATGCACCAATGATAAAACCAACTGGTGCACTGCGTAAAATAGGCCATTTAGAACGTTTCCAATCGTCCTTGCTTATCCAAATTTTCTTAAATTTAGTCTGTGCTTTTTTACCACCTTCGCCCAGTGTACTGAAACTTTTAAATACCTCACCCAATGCATAAATACCAATGATAACAACCAAGAAATCGATGCCTGTTTGTAGTTCCAACACACCAAAAGTGAATCGCTGTAAGCCAGATTGTCCATCAATTCCCACTGTTGAAATGGCTAAACCAATACACATAGAAAGGAAACCCTTAAGCATATTGCCCTTAGACATAGATACCGTCATAGAAAGTGCTGCTACCATTAATAAGCAATATTCAGCAGGACCAAATTTAATGGCTAATCCAGCAACAGGCTCTGCCATTAATGTCATTAAAACAGCAGCAATGGTGCCACCGATCAATGAAGCAATCGCTGAAATAGCTAATGCCGACTCTGCGCGACCTTTCATGGCCATTGGGTAACCATCGAATGTTGCAGCTAACGCAGCACCATCGCCTGGGGTGTTAATCAAAATAGAGCTTCGAGAACCACCAAACATGGCACCAATGTAAACACCCATCATAGTAATAAGTGATGCAGTAGGGCCCATAGAAAAGGTCATGGGTAATAATATAGCAACGCCTGTAGCAGGGCCAAGACCGGGTAACATACCGATAACCGTACCTAAAATACCGCCGACCAGAATTAAAAATAAATAATAAGGCTGCAGTGCAACACTAAAGCCATCCATTAAACTGCTTAAAATATCCATAGCTGTTTAGTCCTTTAATTAAAAAATGGAAATGGAGGAAGATTAACTGACAACATTTCATTAAAAGTAATGAAGATTGCAACAGCAAATATCACCGAAATTAACGCACTTTTTTTCCAGAATCCTAGGCCACAAGTAACCGTTAACATGGAGAACATAAATAGGAAGGTACTAATTACATAACCTGCATGTTCAAATAACATGGCATAAAACACACAAAGCAGGGCTGTGATAGCAACTTTTCTGCGGTCACTTTTACGTTTTGGACTCTCATTCAATAATGCTTTAATGGCTGCAAAAGAAGGTGTCATTCCGCCAGTGATAATCAGCAATAAGCCTATAAATATGGCAATGGCAGAAACAGTCAGAGGAAGGAATATTGCTTCTAACGGATTGCCGAACATAGGCTGAGGTAAACTGTAGGCATAGCCACCGTAAGCAAGACCAAATACGATACTAAATAACCCTGTTAGGCCATCCCAATTGGATTTTATATTTGACATTTTTCACCTCTACCAAATAATCGAGTTTGTTAAGTTATGCCCACACTCGCGTTTAATTGTGTATCGCGCTTATGTTGTTGGCATAATTTTTAGAAAGTAAGCTTTGCTTTTACACAAAGCTTTATTGAGTTTTAAATTGAATTGATATTGATTTGTCAGTAAACGCTGCGGACTATATTTGTCGCAGGTTTACTGTTTATATCATTAATAACATTACTGGTTGTTTATCTACCAAATACACTTTTAATCAGCGTTTTGTATTGTGTATTAGTGTCAGCTAAGAATTCAGTAAACGCTTGTTCGTCTTGGTAAGCATCATCCCAGCCATTACGTTTTAGTGCGGCTTTCCACTCTGGTGTCGCGACCATTTTTTGTAACGCATCATGCCAATATGCAACAGCTTCTTTAGGCATATCTTTAGGGCCAAACAAACCACGCCAGTTTTCGAAAATAACGTCAATACCTTGCTCTTTGACTGTTGGGATTTCAGCAATTAAGCCAGTGCCGATACGTTTATCTGCAGTTTGCGCTAAGGCATGTAATTTGCCACTTTCAACAAGACCAGCAACGTCACCTAAGCCAGTGGATATTAGGTCAACGTGCCCACCTAATGCTTGTGCGATTAAACTGCCATTTTGGAAAGACACATAATCAATATTTCGAAGGTTCTCTACACCTGCTGCTTTAGCCACTAACAAAAATTGAATGTGATCCATTGAGCCTGCAGCAGAGGTACCACCAATTTTTACGGATTTAGGATCTTGCTTAAGTGCATTCATTACCTCTTTAATTGTTTTGTATTTTGAGTTTTCCGGTACCACAAATGCAGCATAATCAGTAATAAGTCGTGCAAGGGGAGTTGTATCTTGGTAACTGTATTGCGTGAGCCCAGTTAAATTAGTTAATAGAATAGGAGGTGAATAAACCGAAATAAGGTCGCCTTTACCGCTTTGAGTTTGCATATAAGAAAGGTTAACTGCGCCACCGCCGCCCGGACGATTTACCACAGGCATATTGGCATCAACCAGGCCTGTATCTTTTAAGGTTTTAGCAACAGTACGAATAGTTAAATCCCAACCACCGCCAGCACCGGCAGGGGCAACCATATTAATAGTATGAGGTGGATAATCTGCAGCGATAGCAAAATTGGTCGAAATAAGTGAAGTGGTTGCAATCACTATACCTGTGAACATGCTTTTTAATCTAATCATTAACATACATCCTTTGCTTGTTTTCTAAAATATTGAGTATTGAACTAATAAAATTTCAAACTCACTTTGTGTCGTCCAGTTGAGCTGAGGAAACCCTCAATTTCATTTGTTGTGTTAAAACAGTGTTTGTTATTTGTTAAATGAAATAACTGAGGGTGTAGCATACTGATCGTGGAATATTGGAATTGTGAATTGAGACGATTAACCGGCATTAATCAATGGAGCTTATGGTTTTTATGGTGTTAATTATTTAATCTAAAATAGAGTGGAGGAAATTGGCATTTAAAAACAATGCTTTACGATGTTTTTTGATGGTTTCTTAAAAGTTATTTGGGATGGTTTTAGAGACCTGAATCTACAGGGGAAACGCTAAGTCTGTGCACGGGGACACATTTATGAGCTATTATTTAATGACTATAAGGCAGTATCAAAAGTGAAAATTAACAAAGTTTTTAGTTAATTGTAAAAACTTAACATATAGATCATCTATTTTGGTTTTTCATATAAAATGTTTCTATCTAGATATTAGCGCCATTTAGCAGTATGCCTTGGTGCAAATTATCTTAAATTAATCTCTTTTCAAGGAAAACTTGTATGAAACTTCAAGAACATGTTTATTTAATGGCAGATTATAATCAATGGATGAATCAAAAAGTCTATGAAGCAGCCAGCACCTTATCTCCTGAACAATTACATGAAGATAAAAAGGCCTATTTTGGCTCTGTGTTTGCCTCACTAAACCATATTTGTGTAGCGGATACACTATGGTTAAAGCGTTTCTCTACTGTTTTAGATGGCTATGAGGCTTACAAACCAATTGCAGCATTAGCGATGCCTGAGTCTTTAAATGTCTTTTTAGCCAATAACTTTATTGATTTGAAAGACCGTCGCGTATTATTAGATGAAGCCTTATTAGAAATTGCTCGTTTATTAACAGATGACGTGTTGCTTCAACCCGTTAGTTACCAAAACAGTAAAGGTGTCTCTGCAAATAAAACACTATTTAACCTATTAATGCATCTGTTTAATCATCAGACTCATCATCGAGGCCAAATTACTACTTTATTGAGTCAATCAAGCATTGATATAGGAATAACAGACCTAGTGTTTATTCAACCCAATGTAAATTAACGCTATCAGTAGATAACGCCTAACGTGATTGCTAGGCGATATGAATGACTAATCTAAAATATTGGAGACATGCCAACAGGTTGGGATTGCAGTAAAATCAACCCCGTTAATACGATTAAAATACCGCCGGTTAATTTAATAAAAGTCTTAATATGCTGGCCACTTTTTGAAGGCTTATTAGTTTTATTACCGACAGTCAGGTATCCCTGTATTAATTTAGTCCCTAAGGTTGTCATTACCGCAATACTTGAAGTGGTTAATGCGGTACCAATCGACATGAAAAATGCACTTACAATACCTAACCAATACAAGCCCAACGTATTAGAAAACAGCAATACCATGATTGCTCCCGTACAAGGGCGTAATCCGACACTGAAAATAATCGCTAAATATTCTTTCAGTGAAGAGGCCTTATTAATCTCTGCTGCACCTGCAAAATGTACATGACCACAACCACAGACGTTATCAGGCCCATGGTTATGAACGTGTGTGGCTGGCTGACTTTTATTACTAACAGGCGCCATAATAGGTTTTATCGTATTTATTTTGATAGGAGTAGGGCGCGAATAAAAAGACTGAATTAACGATTTTGCATTACGCCAAATAACAATTAAACCTAATATCACCACGGAATAAAAACTTAACGTGATTAAATTGTTCGCTTCATTATTCACTTCGCGCATGGTTGAGTTAAACAGCATTAATAATACAGAAACGACAACAATGGCAACGATAGCTTGCAATAACGCCGATAAAATAGTCAGTACTAAGCTGATTTTTACCTTTGTCGGATGGGTAGCAAGATAGGTAGTGACAATTAATTTACCGTGGCCAGGACCAAGAGAGTGCAATATCCCATAAATAAAGGCTAAAGAAACCAGAGATATGCCAGAAGCTAATAATTGAGTTTGTGCAGAATACAAAAGCTCAATGATCTGCTCATTGATACCTTTTTGCCATTGCATACTGGTAATGATCAACGAAGGCCAAGCTTGCCAGATAGCATATCCAGCACTAATAAAAATCAAGCTTACAAAGTATAACCAATGCTTGTTGAACGTAGTCTTATTTGTCACAGCGTTTCCTTATTTAAGGCAATTAATAATGACGGTTTGAGTAAACAGTTGACCCAGCGCATTATCCGGATCTTGATCAACACTTAATGACATCGCATAAGTCACTTGCTCCGGTGTTGGGTTAGGGGGAATCAATTCAAACGAACAACGTTTACTTAATGCAGATGACAATTCAATATCGTTTTTACTATCCCAACTCATATCCACGTAATAACTTGGCTCAAAAATAGCGAGCTTTAAAGGGCGGTCAGAAATGGCTTTAGGTTTAGAGAGAGGAACGTAAAAATCCAGCGTCAGTTTTGGGCCGTTTTGCGTTAATGTACCTTGGTTTGAAAAAGCATATTTAATCGGCGTTTCACCATCATAAAAGTAGGTAAAGTAATGCTCTACATTGATATTTTCCATGACTGAATCTTTCAACTTTTTGAAAGTGGCCGCTTTATTCTCCGCAGATAAGTTTTCTCCATCCAGCATGTAGGCCGAAGTTAATGAATCAAAAGTCCAGGACATCGTTAAACCTGTTATTTGCTCTTCATTGCCCTCAATTTTTGTTTTCATGTTGATCCATGAGTGGGGGTGAGCTTGTGCCCCAATCGGCATAAGTAAACTAAGGATGAAGATAAATGGTAAGAGCTTAGGATTTGTTTTCATGTTATTTCATTCTATTTATCTATTCTGCAAATGATTGCTACCAAACAATATGTTATAATATAACAAATTAAGGTAAAAGGTTTAAATGCAAATTTTAATGATGGTGCCTATTTAGCGATTATTTCCTAAAATTACAGAATAGCCTTAATAGGCACACGATGAGATTGTTAGTTTTGTTTAATCAACAATTCCCCTAATTCACTATTAAAAACAAAGTGAAATAGGGGATAATTTGATTAATTATCTAATGTAGATTCAAATGCAGTAAGACGCTTACGGACAGATAAAAGTTCAACAATGGTTGTCCAAGAGTTCACTAAATATTGGAAGGAGCTGCTTACTTGACCAAAGGCCGTTAGAATTTGTTGCAGAATACCGAAGGTGATCGCGCCGACAACAATAGTCGGTACTAACAGGATAAACACAAAGATATTATCCGCTTGTAAATACAGCATACGCGCTACATTAAAGTACATGTAATGGAAGTATAAACGGAAGTAATTTTTACGCACATTCGCAAACAACTCGTTTAACGCGATAGGTGTCGCACGATCTGCATTATCTTCCCCGTACACTAATTCCTTACGGAACGCCGCTTCAACTTTCTGATTATTAAATTCTAAGCCTGGTAACTTGATACCAATTAACGCCAATAATCCTGTACCAAAAATAGACCAGAATAACGCCGCATAGAAAAGAGGATGTGCAATTTTACCAATAATTGGTAATTCAGAAACATAGTCTGACAGCGCCCATAACACAGGTAAGAAAGCAAACAGGGTCATTATCGCATCTACCAAGGCCACACCAAGGTTTTCCATAATAGACGCAAAACGCATAGTATCTTCTTGAATACGTTGTGATGCACCTTCTACATGTCTTAGCTCCTGCCAATGTGACGTGTAGTAATCATTCATCGCGGTTCGCCAGCGGAAAATATAGTGGCTCACTAAAAATCGAGTTGCCACATAGATAAAGATAGCCAAGAAAGCGATTTCACCAAACACGATTAATAGGTCAAATAACTGTCCAGTTGCCGTGCTAGTCGCTTGCGCATCAACCGCTTGTGTCGAGGTATCACTACCAACGGGTTTTAATAAAGATTGAATTAAATCAAAGAAAGGGCGACGCCAGTTATTAATGGCAACGGATACCTGTACTGAGAAGTAGGTAGAGAATAAAATGGTCGATGTACCAATAATCGACCACCATTGCCATTTATGTGGCGATACCTTAAACCACACCAAAGCAAACAACGCAGTACAAGCAAAATAGTAAGCATAGAACAGTAAGAATGAGTCAGTGACAAAATGCTTTAAGCCGATAACAGGTTCAGACTGAGAAATATCAAGACCCAGTAACGTGGCCATTTGCTCATTGTATCCATACCAAATAGCACAAGTAAGTCCGGCAAAAAGTAATGCCGAGATGAAGAAAATCTTAGGATTGGGAAAGAACGATTTAAACATAGATGTATAAGCCCTTTATTATTTTTGCACTGATTGTACATTGATAACCGAATTCATCATTATGTTTTCAATAAAAATTAAGTAAAAGAAGGTGATAGAAGTAAGGACTTAGTTTGCCTATATTTGTAGCTATCTCATAAAGTGAATGTGAAACAAATCATTGAGGGAGTTAAGTGCCTATTCATTGCAGTGGTTAACAATGCAGTAGATAACATAGCAGTAGATAATTTTAGAAGAATATAATGCAGTGTTACTGCAATGTTTGATGGTAGCGAGTGGGGTGTTTATTTATACAGCATTATCTGTTTACCACCTTTCCTCGGTAAATATGGCATTTTGCCATCTTTCTTCATGACTTATATTTCATATTTTTTATTAAACAATTGATTAAAATGATGGTTAAAGTAACCTACGTCTATTATTAATCATTAGTTGTTTGCCATATTTCCGCCGGAAAAGTGACAATTTGGCATCTAATAATATGTTAACACTACAAGGTGGTCTATTGGATATTCCAAGAGAATTATATAAATATCGTGATTTTGAAAAATATTCAATATTAAGTTTATTAAGTAAAGGTTTATGGATACCAAAGCCATCTCAACTTAATGATCCTTTTGATGCTCAACTAAAATTGAGTAATACCGACGTATCTTTAAAGCAGTTCAAAGAAGCATTTTCACAATTTAAAAATTTGTACTTGAAAGATAATAATGATCCCATTTCATTAGATGGATTATTCAAAGATAATAAACCAAGTGATTTATTGAAGGAAAAAGTCGAACTGTTCTGTGATTTTTGGGAAAAAGAATCAGAGAAAGTAGGTGTTTTATCCCTTTCTGAAGATGCTCAAAGTACAACTATGTGGTCTCACTATGCAGATAATCATACTGGTATATGCATTGGTTACAATCCTGAGAAATTGGCTCCAAAATCACCAAATGGAGCTATGGATTGGCTACGTAAAGTTACCTATATGGAAGAGAATGAAATTATCAGGAATGCATACTTGCTCTATGCAAAATCTGGTATGGCAAATTCCCATAAATCACTTATGGAGGTTTATTTTAAAATGCTATCGACTAAGTCATTAGATTGGGCTTATGAAAAAGAGTGGCGTTTCTTATGCCCCGATATTGGTGGGCGCGTTTACAATCTAGAAATTGATGCAATAACCAGTGTTACTTTTGGTCTTCGAACATCGATAGAAACTAAAACTGCAATATCTCATCTGTTGCGGTACCACAAAAAGAAAACGCAATTTTATCAGGCAATAAGGTGTGACCACACCATTGGACTAGAGCGCATTGGAATGAATGGTTCCTCTGAATACTGGATGAAGCCTTACGAATAGTAGTGTTAACAAGGCGTTTAAACGGAACTTGATGCTCACCCACTTTA
>NZ_QOCB01000144.1 GCF_003318165.1 Psychromonas sp. B3M02 | reverse complement strand
TTAATACAATTGGTATTACACTTTTACTTTTTCCTGAACTGGCTTTTCTGATGCTAACTCAGATTTTCTTGATCCACCTACATAAGCAATCACAGTCGCTACTGTCATGATAGATACGATTGGCCATAAAGAATCGTGGCTTAACAGTGCAGCCAATGCACTGACACCAGCACCTAACATATATTGAGTCGCCCCTAACGTTGCTGCGGCAACACCGGCATTCTTACCAAAAAAGTTCATAAAACAAGCGCTTGAATTAGGAATGACACCACCCATTGTGGCTGTGATCGCCACAAAACCTAATACCGTGAACCATAGCGATTCTGGAAATAAACTTGTTGCTACAATTAAAATAATCGCTCCAACAAGCTGAACGATTAAAAAGCCCTTCAATAATTGATGTGGCTCATAGCGGTGTAATAGATAAGTATTAATCCGATTAACGATCGCAACGCCCATTACGTTGAAGATAAGTAACCCTGAAAAGAAGGTTTCACTCACACCAAAATGCGCCATATAAGCAAAAGGCGCATTGGCTAAAAACGTCATTAATACAGAAAAAGAGAAACCTTGTGCGAATAAATAACCTAATGCTCTTCTCTCTTTAAAGACGCTTAAGTAACCACCGTTTTTGATGGTTTGTTTTGCTTTTACTTCAGTCGGCATAATCAATAATGTTGCCACGGTCACCACTGCGCCAACAATAGCAAGTGAAGTAAAGATCCACCCCCAGTTTGCTAACTTTAATATCAATGTACCAACCGATGGAGCAATGGAAGGGGCTAACATAGTAATTAACATGATCAACGAAAACAGACGAGCCGAATCTTTACCTTGGGTATTATCTCTAATAATGGCAGGCACCCCAACAACAGCAACTCCCCCTCCCAACGCTTGTATCGTCCTTGCTATCCATAGCATTTCTAAAGAATGCGCATAAGGGATTGCAAAACTACCTATAGTAAATATGATTAAACCCACCAGAATGATAGATTTACGCCCGAATTTATCTGATAACGGCCCCCCTACTAATTGTCCAATAGCCAAACCAAAGATATAAAGACTAACGGTGACCGCTATCATCGAAATATCCGTATTAAGGTCTTTTGCCATAATAGGTATAGCCGATAAATAACCGTCGGTCGCGAATGGAGTTAATGCAGAAATACCTGCAAGTAACAATAATAGTGATGTAGATATATATTTACTCATAAAACCCTTCATTAATTAGCTTTCTAGGAAGATAATAGTTGTAATTTACCTTTCTAGCAAGGTACATTTGTTAGGTATTAATTAAGGGAGTGTTATGACTAAACAAGCATCGATTGCTAATATGCTAGCTAAGACAAAGGCTAACTGGCCTGAATCAGCAGCTCAGATATCACCAGAGATATTACGTATTCACCGTGTAAGTGCTTATTGCCAACAAAATTTATCCCTAATATTAAAACGGTACGATCTCCAAGCTCCTGAATTTTCAGTCTTAGAGACATTGCGTAAAGAACAACCACCCTACTGTTTGACCCCTACGGAGCTTTCTAGTGCGATGTTATTTAGTTCTGGTGGATTAACTAAAGTACTTAATAGGATGAATGCAGCTGGATTAATTGAACGAGTTGATAACCCTAATGATAAACGTGGCAAATTAGTAAAGTTAAGTGAAACAGGTCAATCATTGATCGGAGAGGTAATTGTTAACTTACACCATACAGAGCAACAAAAGTTTAATTTGTTAAATGCAGAAGAAAGAGCACAATTAAATCACTTATTAAGTAAGATACTGCATGTATGGGAAGAAAGTACTTAATATGACTAAAACGAATAAAAATGAGGCTATTATGTCCAAACTCAATATCAACACCCTTTGCTTAACGTTTTCTGTTCTGTGTCTCAGTCTTGCAGTGTTAATGGTGTTTGGTGCATCCTTGAACTTATGGGAGCCCATTCAAGGATTTTCTGCGAGTCGCCAATATAACGATTCACTGGGCTATATCACCTTAGTTTTGGTTATTTTAACCTTCATTATTAATGGTTATAACCAACAAAAAGTATTCACTGTCAAAGCGATAACTGCATTGGTCCTTGGTATTGCGATATTGACACCAACCATTATTAATACATTACGTGTGCCTGTTCGTTACCCACCTATTCATGATATTTCAACAGATACCACCACCCCACCTTCTTTTGTGTTTTTAGATGATACTAGAGCAGGCGCTAAAAATAGTTTGCACTACGCTGGTCAAGAGATTGCTGATCAACAACATAAAGCATTCCCTAACGTTAAACCTCTGCTCACCAGCCAGGCTCAAGATAAAGCCTACCAAAAATCCTTACAATTAGCTGACAAAATGGGCTGGGAAATAGTCTATCAAGACCCTGAACAACAATTTTTCGAAGCAACGGCTTACACACCATTTTTCCACTTTGCTGACGATGTCATTGTACGGGTAAGCGAGCAGTCAAATGGCAGTAAAATAGATATCCGCAGTGTTTCACGTATCGGGCGTGGCGACCGAGGGGTTAATGCTCAACGTATTAATCATTTTATTAATGATTTTAAGCAAACTAGATAGCCACAAAATATAACCGAAGAATAAGCTGAGCAATCTTGTCCATCACTAAGCCATGCTCAACTTACCTTTCTTACTGCCCTGATTATCCTAGCTTTTAAATTTCATTCTCTTTAGTTAAATGACATTGCTTTAGTATGAGATAATCAGCAATCTGATATAATCCGCTCAATCTCAAATTACTTACAGGATAAATCCATGCTTAAAAAACTTACCTTTGTCGCAGCAGTTAGTGTATTAACAGCCTGTACAACGCTACAAGACAGTATTAAAGACTATGTGCAACAACCCGTAGTAAATTACAAATCAATTTCAGTGGGTGAAGTGTCAATGGATCGTATCGAATTAAACCCAACCTTTAATATCGCTAATAACAATGCTTTTTCATTACCTATTAATAACGTGAGCTACGAATTATCTCTTAACGACAGTAAAATGTTTGAAGGAGAAACTGATTCTGTTGGTACGCTAGCAGCTAATAGCGATAAAGATGTGGCTTTATCATTAGCGTTAACTCAAGAAACCTTAACTTCATTACAACAGTTATTATTTAAAGAGAACAAACTTGATTATCAAGTTAAAGGTAGTGTGAGTGCATTAGGGTTATCAATTCCATTCGAAAAATCGGCGACTTTATACGTGCCAACTGTATCAGTTGCAGACCTAGAAGTTGTTAATGCAAGCTTCAGCCAGTTGGATATTATATTAAGTCTTGAAGTAGATAACCAAAATGAATTCAGCTTGCCGCTTGACGATGTCAATTATGCAGTGTCATCTAAAGGTAACCAGTTATTTACCGGTGCATTAAACAATCAAAAAATTAGTGAAGGTACAAGTAGCATTCAGCTTCCTTTAAGCATTAAACCCAGTGATATGTTTAGCAATGTTTTCTCTCTATTAACTAACCCAGAGTTACCTCTTCACTTTGAGATAACTTCACCATTGTTCACTAAGTCTTATGATCAAACCATCAATCTGACTTCATTCTTTAATTAATTAACAGCAATACGCTTCTGTCATCATTCACTGCAATGATAGAAGCGTTTAAATCTGAAAATCACTTTGTTCAAATCTAGGCGGATTAAGTAACCAAGGTGTTAGTTCTGAAGCAGGTTTAGGACGGCTTATATAATAACCTTGTACATAGTTACATCCTGACTCAGACAACCAAGCTAACGAAAATGCATCCTCTATCCCTTCTGCTACTACCTTCAATCCCATGTTATGTGCTAAGTCAATCGTTGAACGTACAATGATTTGGTCATCAACATCCTTTTCAAGACGCTGGATAAAAGACTTATCTATCTTTAATTCATGAACAGGTAACTGCTTAAGTTGTGCTAACGAGGAGTAACCTGTGCCGTAATCATCAATGGAGATTTTTAAACCATAATCTTTAAATTGACTTAATAATTTAATAGCCCCAGCGGTATCTCCTACGACAGAACTTTCTGTCACTTCTAATGTGACTTGGTCAGGTCCAACCTTATGTTGATTAATGGTGTGACAAACAAAGTCATAAAAATCAGGCTCTTTTAAGTTTTCTGCAGAGATATTAACAGCAATATTAATGCTTAAACCAATCTCATTCCATTTTTTACATTGCACAATAGCTGCAGTAAATACCCAACGTGTTAACGCTTCAATTTGACCGGTTTTTTCAGCGATTGAGATAAAGTTATCCGGCGGGATCATTCCTAAGGTTGGATGTTTCCAACGTACTAGGGCCTCAACATGCTTAACTTTTTTAATAGCTATACAAAATTTAGGCTGGAAATATAATTCAAATTGGTTCGCAGGGATGGCTTGTACTAAATCATTAATAAGATTTAAACGCTCAACAGTATTAACATCTAACTCTGGCTGATAAATTTGCACTAAGTTACCTGTATTACGTGTATGGTGTAAAGCCGTATCTGCCATCTGAACCAGTTTAGTTACATCAGGTGTGTGCTCTGGATATAAAGCGATACCCATACGTACTTGCAACTGTAAACTGATACCTTGGAAGCAAAATATCTCTTCCAACTCTTTATTAATCTGAGCGCTTACCTCATTAACTTCCATGCTATCTACAATCAAAATAAATTCATCGGCCCCTATATGCACTAAAAACTGTACGTGCTGTTGTTTTGATATATTTTGCAATCTATTTGCTAAAGCTTGAATCACTAAGTCACCTACATCATATCCCAAGGTAGCATTAACATCTTTTAAGCGACGTAAATTCAAATGCAACATCATAAAACGCTGATTTTTTAGATCTTTTAATACTTCGTTTAAGCGGTGTCTATTAGGTAGGTCTGTTAATAAGTCATGGTTAGCTAAACGTGTTATTGCCTCTTCACGCTGCAATAAAGCAACCTGCATATGGTTAAACTCGTTGGCAAGTTGTCCTATTTCATTTTTTTCTTTAAAGATGATTTTCTTTTGAAAATGTCCATTTGCAATGACTTTGGCATGGTCAACTAATCGGTTAATTGGACGACTGATGGAAGCTGCAATCAAGTAAGCACAGGTTAAAGACGCTAATAAAGTCAAAGTCGCTAGTATCATCAAAGGCCACCACTGCTCTTCTAACATAGAGACAATGTTTTCTCTTAAGCTATACATATAAACCGCAAGTTCACGGTTTTCGAACTGCGAGATCACCACAGAAGTGGCAATGAGTTCTTTTGGAATAGAAGATTGATCAATATTATTTATAATATGCAGTTTTTTTTCATCGCTGAACGATTGTGTATTTTGCTTTGAAGATGCAGTTAACAATGCCTTGCCTTGTTCTTTTAGAACAAACTCTGTTTGCAAACCAGTCACCGCTTTAAATTGATCTGCCAAACCATCATTAATTTCAAATCCAAACAATAACCAACCCACCACTTGATTTCGATATAAAACGGGAGAAAGGCTCACCTGATAATGTAAGCCATCGATAGCATAAATATAGGAAGACTCTTGAGATTGAAACCAACTAGGAAACATAAAATGCTTCCCCAGTTCGGGTCCATGATCAATTTTATTATAAAAGTAACTTTCCCCCGTTGAAGCATCGATATTCGTGATGCTTGTTCTTTGTAACTGCCCAGTGATCACGCCATCGGGTGTGATTGACATGGCTAAATCAGTATCTAACTCTTGTCTCTGATTATTAAGTACGGTTAATAGATGATGAACATCTCCATCGATAAAGACCTTTTTAATACTATGTTCTTTAGCGGTGATCGCAGTGAAAGCAGAAAGGTACTCAACACGATGTTCAAATAATTCTGTAAAGATGGTCTTTGCTGAACTTAAACGGCTATTAATTTCCGTCTCTTCTTGATTTTGATTGGTTACGTATAAAGCATAGAAAGTAATTCCTTGTGCTATGAGCAGTATCGAAACAAATAATAAAAATATTTTATATTTGAGGCTCTTCATCTTATTTTAATTCCATTTTTTAAGAGCTGTTTGATTAACTAAACAATCATTACGTCTCTGTAATATTTATATTTTAAATCAGGCTAAAAGCCCTTTGCGTAATAATTCATTAACCCATTTCATACAGACGTTATAAAAAATGAAATCCATGCTTTTCATTAATCTAACTTGCTAACATATGCTACGCACATAGCAAATGTGCTGGGTGATTAAATAGCTATTTATAAGTGAAACGAATCCACATATAAAAACTAGCTACAAAAGTTAGCGCTAAACTTCAGTCTATACTAAATGAAAACCAATCAATAGGTGCCAAAAGTCAAATTTAACTATGCTAAATAAACTAATTAACTAAACAATATAAAGCGTTGATATTATTTATAATTATCGTTTTATTTTGATTTAATTTAAGATTTATTAGAGCGAAAATAGTCAGGTAGTTGATTAGTGGGTAGGTCATAAAATAGAGGATATCTTGTTAATAGATTGAAGATAGTGATGTAATTATTTGTCCCAATATTTGGGTGCTTATTAATCAAGCCTATATCGCTAACCACCTAGTTAGCTATATAGGCTTTTCTTTTCTGAGGTTACTTTTTTTGTTGACTACAATTTTCTGATGGCATCGGTTTCTGATTAAGGTTATCTGGTTCATCGTATATAAAACCACGATTCGAACTAAAAGGAGGCAAGGGCAAACTTGGAGTCAATTTCACTTCATCATGTTGCTCACAACCTTCGTTAGGGCCTAGTTTATTAAGGATACGTTGAGACCAAAACCAAGCAATAATACCGAATAAAATAGCACCAACTGCTTGACCTGCAACTACCCCAAAGGCACCAAACCACATGCCACCAAAGTACACAAATGGTACTGTACCAATAGTTGCTTTTCCTATGTTCATAATGGTCGAAGTACTTGGGTAACCTAAATTATTAAAAGTACCATTGGCGATAAATATGACCCCGTTAAACACAAAGGTAACAGATAGCCAAGTACAGTAAAATGCAACCATATCAGCGGCTTCACTGTGCGCACTAAACAATAAAATCACCTGATTTTGTAACAGGTAAATAATAAAAGACACAACAAGTACGTAACACGCTGTAAATTGTAATGCTCGTTTACTGGTTAAACGCACTCTGTCATACAACAATGCACCGAAATTTTGCCCGATAATAGGCCCTACTGCGCCTGACATAGCGAAAATCATACTAAAAGAAACTGGCATTAAGCGTGCAACAATAGCCCAACCAGCAACATAAGCATCACCAAAAGAAGCTATCATTAAAGTGACATAAGCGTTGCCTAACGGGGTAGCAATATTGGTACTGATAGCAGGGATTGCAACTTTAAGAATATCTCGTTGATCGGCCAACCATAACTTGTAATCAAACCGCCCCATTAGTTGGTGAATACGAATTACACCATACAAAGCAAAACCTGCCACAGCAAAGCGTGAGATAACAGATGCCAATGCTGCACCATGTAACCCCATATCAAAAGCAAAGATAAAGATAGGATCTAAGATAGCGTTAACCGCCCCACCAGCTAATGTCGAATACATGGCTAACTTCGCATCACCAACAGAGCGCAAAGAAGCCCCAGCACTCATAGCGACACATAAAATAGGTAAAGAGGGTAATAGAATTCTCAAATATTCAACAGCCAAATCATGTGTTTCATCACGCGCACCGATCAGCGTCACTAACTCGGGGGTAAAATACCAAATGATTGCCGCAATAATCGAACTAACAATGAAGCCTGAGACCAGTATATTAATGACATATCGACGCGCTTTGTCTCTATCTTGTTGACCAATTGATCGTGACACTAACGCAGTCATGGCAATCGATACACCAATGCTAATAGAAGTAGTAAAAAAAGCGATAGTCCCTGCATAACCAACCGCAGCCGCTAATTCGGTTTGCCCTAATAAACTAATAAAAAAGAGATCTGCTAAATCAACTAAAAACAGTGCAGTTAAACCAATTGCATTGGTAGAAGACATAACAATAATATGATTAAAAATATTACCGCTAACAAATTTTCCTTTGCTCATAAAGGGATTCCATCGTTGATTATTATAGTGGGTGGGTACTGAGTTATTGAATACATTTGGACTATATAAAAAACAGTCTAATGAAATATGAAAAAACACCTAAGATAAACAAATAGCGTAGTGTTGTTTATTAATTTTTGCATTATAGAGTAGATAAAAACAACTAACGAGAGGCAGAAACGAAAAAGCCAGCAAAAGCTGGCTTTATTGATAATTAAATAATGTTTATATTATTTAGTGTATTGATCATGTGATGTTTTAATTTTGTAGAAAGTAGCTTGTACATAATCTTCTGCATCACCAGTGTTATTTTGGTTGTATGCGCCAACTTTAAAGTACATGTAACGACCACCTTGGTCATACCCACTCTCACTCATATCAACCACTTGTACCGCATCATCTTTACCATCACGCTTTAACGTCACAGTCATGGTGTTACCTTCCACTTTGATTTGGTATGAGAATACTTCACCAAGTGCAATACCATCTTCTACTTCACCACTTAAATCACCAACTAGGCTGTAGTAATTATCAGAACCTTCCAAGGTGTTTTCATGTGCGAAGTAAACAGAACCTGTATCTTTATTTGGTAATTTACGGTAGTAAAGGCGAATTGGCTCATCATCTTGGTCATGTATTTGACCGATAATGAAACGACCTACTTGACCTGCTTCACCGGTTGTTGTGGTATGGTCGACTTTCATTGTTACGTCCATTACACCATCTATACCACCAGCTGCTTTTAAATCAGCTTCAGGTGCACTACCGAATACCCAGTTATTTTTATTCACACCTTTAGTAGAGATAGATTTATCACCACGGCGTAACATTTCACGCATTTCTGTACGAGTGTATTTTGTATTTTTAGAAGTACGCGTACCTTTGATGAAGGTTTTAATCACTAAACCACCATCTTCACCTGTATAAAATAATTCAGGTTGTTCATAACCTTGGTTCAAGTACCATTCGTTAACATCATCAGGTTTACCATTATTATCATGGTCAAAAGGTTGTGATAAGTACCAAGTAGTTAAGTCGAAGTTTTCACCTGGTTTATTACCGGCTTTTGGTACTGCTGGAATAACTGGCGATTTAAGTGGCACATCCCACCATGTTTTCTTACTACAATCTGATACTGCTGAATCACATTTAAGTGGTACAGGTGTACCAAAGTCACCTTTACGTAATGCAGCCATTCTTGCTTTTTCTTCCGCTTTTTTGGCTTTAGCTGCTTCAATTTCAACTTGGTTAGCTTCAATCGTAGCACTCGTTGCAAACTCATTAGCAAGACAAGTATTGATGCTACAGTTCACGGCATAAAACTCTGTCAGGCTGTTCCACATGTTTTTAGTGTTACCGTGTCCAACATACTTAATATAACGTGCTTTCACGGCTGTAAATGGAAAACGTTCTATCGATGTAATCTTGCCAGATGATTTTTCACCTTCCAGTACAGTCGTCCAAGTATTACCATCTTCACTCACTAGGATATCAAAGGTACTTGCACGTTCATTACCCTTAGAAAATGCAATACGAACGGCATCAAATTCAGCAACTTGACCGTAATCTAAAACTGCATAAGAGTTATCGCCACTAGCAGACCAGCGCGTTGACGTATCACCATCAATTAGACGATCAGGGCCATTACCATCATGCGTGCTTGATGTCGCTTCAACCACTACCAGCGGTGCCGAAGTACCTGATAAGTTAATTGGACCAACTGGCTCATCAGTTGTTGCACAACCCGATAAAGCAACAGCAATTGAAGTGCTTAATAATAAATTTAATTTTCCGTGTTTCATTGGAACCCTTATTTATAACATTTAATAATATGACAAATGCATAATAGTCTGCGTGTTAAAAAGTAACTATTTATTCACGCTAACTCAGTGCATGCAGCTCTTTTTTTGTTACTAATAAGCCTACCTCAAGTTTTTATTCAGGGTGTTTAAGTTTGTTAGAAAGTCTTAAGTAGATCTCAGTTTCAACAGAAAATCGCTAAGAAATTAGATCTGTAAACAGATTGACAAAAAAACATAACGCCTATTCACAGTAGCTTAGCGTCTATTTTAGAGAGGTAGACCAACAAAATAAGACTTATACTTGTTTTATAATTTTCAACAAAGGTTTGAAAAAGAGAATTATTATTAGTGAGGTTTTTGCCATTATTAATCGCCATCAGAAAAATAATCAATGTCCAAACTATCAGCTAAGCCCATTACTATTTATTACAAACCACCCTTCAATTAATCACACATTAAAGATCTATTTTATTATAAAACTGGGTCACATTTGTATTATAAAATTGCAAGGATATATAAGGTTATGTGACTTTTAGTTATTAAACAAACACACAAATACATTGTTGTTCGTATATCTAAAACTGATTTTCAGAATGTGCTGATAGCTAATAGTAGAGTCTGGCTCGCTATGAAGGTTATCTTTGCAAGGAACAATATGCCGTTTAACACCTATAAAAAAGGCTGTGGTAAAAATATTACACACAGCCTTTATGTTTATTATTTAAGAATAAGCTTAATATTCAGTACTATACCTCACACCGTAAACTTCTTAGTCATCTCTGCAATCAGCTCGGACTGTTCTTCTAAGCTTTTAAATTGAGACCTTGCTTCTGTAGAGCTGTTACCAATGTCTTCAGCAAGTGTTGCAATGCCATTAATACGTTCAGCGATTTCAGAAGACACGGTGGATTGCTCACTGGCTGCAGTTGCCACTTGCACATTCATTTCAGATAATTGTTGGATACCTTGGTTACTGCTATGAATAAACTCTCTAATTTTAGCCATCGCTTCTGTTACCACTTGTCTTTGCTGATCAGAACGAGCCATATCCTGCACCGTTTTCTCTGCACTATCCTGTAATTTATCTAAAATATCTTTGATTTCAACAGTACTGTCTTGGCTGCGTTTCGCCAAATTTCTTACTTCATCAGCCACCACTGCAAAGCCTCTTCCTTGCTCTCCGGCCCTCGCAGCTTCAATAGCTGCATTTAATGCTAATAAATTAGTTTGTTCAGAGATCCCTTGAATAACGCTCAATACAGAATGGATTAAGGTGACATTATCACCGAGTTCATTAATCGATCCTTCTACCCCTTTCATCAATTCATTTAACCCTTCAAGTTGCTCGTTAGACAGTTCTACTTGCTGCAGTACACCTTGAATCTCTTGTTCAACAGCGCTTGCAGAAGAACGAGTTTGTTCTGCAGTATTGGCAATTTCATTAGAAGTAGATGACATTTGATCAATGGCTGCGGCAACTTGTACCGTTTCTTCTTTTTGTTGATTGGATAATGTTTCCAGGTGTTTTTGTTGTTGATTAGATTCGCTAGCGATATTATTGAGTTGTGCACTGGTGCCCTTTAAACTTTTAATATCTACACCCATAGCGCCTAGGAACTGATTAAAATCTCGAGCAATATTATCTAATAATGAAATATGGCTTGATGGTAAAGTTGCCGTTAAATCTCCTTCTCCATCAGCTAGACCACCTACTGAAACACTTAAGTTATTAAGTGGTTTATACAACTTAGCAATGGCAATAAATACAATTATTGCAACCACAATGAATGCAAAAAGAAACAACATCAATGCATCCATGATAGCTTGATCAGCCACTTCAACAATAGCCGTATCTACTTCTTGCTGTGCTTTTTCTACATCATCAATATAAAAACCCGTTGAAATAACAATATTCCATTTAGGGATTAATAAAGAATAGGAATATTTTGGAGAAGGCTCAGTTTCTCCAGGTTTAACAAAATAATAGGTGCTGTAACCTGTCTCATCCTTTGCCGCATTAATAACATTTTGGGTAATATAATTTCCTTTTTTATCTTGGTTATTATAAAAGTTCTTACCAATGCCTTTCCCGGATCCACTTTGTAAACGCACACCTTTTAAATCATAGGTAAAAATATAACCCGTACCATTGTCATAACGTATTTTATTAAGTGCGGCTATTGCTGCTTTAAGGCCAGTATCATCAGGTAATTCGGTATACTCTTCAATCATAGAATGAGCAGTATCAACAACGGTTTTAAGGCGTTTTTTTTCTAATCTTAACGTATTGTTTAATGTCATCTCAGACACTTTTTCTTCAACGGCGTTAGTACTGCGTATTTCACTGTATAAGCCAATACCGACCATTAACATAAAAGGAATAAATACCAGTAGGTATATTTGCACTTTCAAAGAACGTAACATAAGTAGACTCCATCCTGTTTAACACTAAACAACTAACTATCCATACTCATTAACAACACTGACTTAATCACCTTGCTAACGACTTAATGTCTCAACGTGTTAGGTTTAAAATAAGTGGTTGATTAAACTGCGATAAATATATTACTAAAGTAATAAAAAAGATACTTAAAGGCAATTTTGTCGTTATGAGTGAGCAATATATTGCATCACTTAATTAACCAAGGTCGGTTATTCTAAGGTGTTAGAACCTAAGAATTATCTATATTGATCTTAAATATTATCGGCTGAGATACATTTTTCTTTATCTATTTGAGAAAAAATAAATTAATTTCTCATGCACTTTGATGGTTCATTAACACTAATCCTCTATATAAAAAGTGTTGGATTATATACAGTTCCAGCCTTTTACTTCTGCACCAAGATAATTCAAAAAACAACCTGTCGCACCATCATGGTGAAGTTAATATCAATCGCTGTTTTCATCTAACTGATCACTATTGAACGATCGTACATTTACGAGTAATCTAAAATACAGAAATAAAATAAACCTATTAAAAGTGTATTAAAAAGGAGATAAATTTGAATTACTCACCATTTGTAAATCGGATCAAAAGCCAAGGCGGGGATGCTTGGAATATTCATTTTGAAGCTGTTAATGCACAACGAAAAGGTGAAGATACCATTATCTTAAGTGTCGGTGATCCTGACTTTAATACACCTGATGTTATATGTGATAGTGCCATTAGAGCGATTAAAGAAGGCGATACGCATTACACGGATACCTGTGGACATATGGCCTTACGTGAAAAAATTGCGGAGGTACATAACCAAACAGCGAAGCACAAAATCAATGTGGAAAATGTGGTAGTTTTACCAGGCACACAAAATGGTTTGTACTGTGCAGCCACTTGTTTATTAACTAGCGGTGACGAAGTCTTAGTGATTGACCCTTCCTATGTCACCTATGAAGCAACCTTAAAATCAACTGGCGCTAAGATAGTGCCGGTGCCGACCTTAACCGATGATCATTTCCGCATCAGTCACAGCGCGTTACGTACTCTGGTAACTGAAAAAACCAAAGCAATTTTTTTTGCAAATCCTAACAACCCTACTGGCCGTGTAATGGATCGTGACGAACTGGAAGAGATTGCAGCAGTCGCTAAAGAGTTTGACCTGTGGGTGGTTTCAGATGAAGTCTATCAAGCACTGAGTTTTAGCAAAGAGGTGATCTCCATTCGTGAATTAGAGGGGATGCAAGATCGCACCATCACCCTGTCTAGTCTTTCTAAATCTCATGCGATGACAGGCTGGCGCTCAGGTTGGATGATAGCTAACCCAACGATGATCGGCCATATTGAAAACCTCACCTTAAATATGTTTTACGGGTTACCTGGTTTTGTACAACAGGCTGCAATTACCGCCTTAGAGCACCATAAAACCATTAGTACATCAATGCTTGAAGTCTATAAAAATCGCCGTTATCTAGTCATGGATATGCTCAAGGATTGTCCTTCTATTAAACTCGTCGCACCCGATGCCGGCATGTTTGTATTGGTTGATATTCGTGAATTAAATATGTCAGCTAAAGACTTTACATGGGGATTATACAAGCATACCGGCGTGGCGACATTAGACGCAGAAGCTTTTGGTACCTGCACCAAAGGATTTGTTCGCCTCTCTTTCTCAGTCAGTGAAGCGGAATTAACTGAGGCCTGTAAACGTATTACACAGTTCATCACGGATGTTGTTGAAGGCACTATCACGGTAGCAAGCAATCAAGAGCAACAAACATCACCTCTTGAAAGTATTAAAAAATCTAAAATTATCTTACCTAAGAAAGTTATTGAAGTGGTTGACTTGCATAAAAGCTTTGGCGACCACGAAGTCTTAAAAGGTGTTTCTTTATGTGCCCGTGAAGGTGAAGTTATCTCGTTAATTGGTGGGTCAGGCTCAGGTAAAAGTACCTTATTACGCTGTATCAATATGTTAGAGGTACCAAATAAAGGACTTATCTACGTTAATGGCGAAGGTATCAATACTGATATTGATCACAAAGGACAACCTTTTGTTACAGACCAAAAACAGCTCTTAGATATCCGTTCACGTCTGGGAATGGTGTTTCAAAACTTTAACCTTTGGCCACACCGTACCGTATTAGAAAACTTAATCGAAGCACCCATTCATGTATTTGGTGAATCTCGCTCCGTCGCTATAGAGCGCGCTGAAGGATTATTAGAGCGAGTTGGTATGGCACATAAACGTGATGAATATCCAGGTTTCTTATCCGGTGGTCAACAACAACGTGTTGCCATTGCACGCGCACTGGCTGTTGAACCAAAAGCGATGCTCTTTGATGAACCAACATCAGCTTTAGATCCTGAACTAGTGGGAGAGGTATTAAAAGTGATCCGCTCCTTAGCCGAGGAAGGCCGTACCATGATGTTAGTGACGCATGAAATGGCATTTGCCCGCGATGTTTCTTCGCATATTGCCTTCTTACATCAAGGCGTGATTGAAGAGCAAGGCAAACCAAATGACATATTTACCAATCCACAAAGTGAGCGATTCCGTCAATTTATCAATGCTCAGCATAATCGCTAACAGGGAGAGTTTTTATGGATGAAGCAATGCAATTACTCGGGTTTGGTGAAGGTGGCTGGGGCCCCGCATTATTAAGCGGCACCTGGGTCACCTTACAAATATCCGTTGGCGCATTTATCGTGGGTATTTTGATTGGTTTATTAACCGCCCTAGCCAAACTATATGGTAATCCTTTTTGCCAATCCTTTGCCCGTGGTTACACCACAGTATGTCGAGCGGTACCTGAATTATTACTGATACTGCTGTTTTTCTATGGTGGCAGCAGTTTAATTAATGCGCTATTTGACTACTTAGGATATGGCTATGTGGAAGTTGCCGGTTTACCCGTGGCAATTATCGTACTTGGATTAGTACAAGGCGCTTATGCCTCAGAGATATTTCGTGGTTCTATTTTAGCCGTACACTCCGGTCAAGCAGAGGCGGGTTCAGCTTATGGTATGAGCCAACGTAAAGTATTTTTTAGAATTACTTTACCGATCATGGCGCCTCATGCCTTAGCTGGATTATCAAATTTATGGGTTAACTTAATAAAAGACAGTGCCCTAATCAGTGTAATAGGCACTAACGAGCTGTTATACACAGCGAAACAAGCAGGTGGTTCTACCCGTGAATACTTACTGTTCTTTGTTTCAGTTGCTGTTATCTATTACTTAATCACGCTTATTTCTAGTTATCTGTTACGCAAACTTGAAATTCATTTACGCCGCTGGCAACCAAAACACTAGGAGTAAACATGGACGTCTTAATTGAATATTCAGATCTCATTTATGAAGGGTTACAAGTTACCTTAGCGTTATTAATCATAGGTTTAATTTTTGGTTTTATCTCTGCTATTGGTGTTGCGTTGGCGCGGTTATCAAAATATCGCGTGATTGCTTACCCGGCTTTCTTATTTACAAGTGTGGTACGTGGTACACCGTTATTAGTACAAATCTATATCTATTACTACGGATTAGGGACCTTATTCTCACAAGTCCCAGGCATTCGAGGTCACTTTTTATGGCCCTACCTACGCGATGGATTTTGGTACGTAGCCTTTGCATTGATTATCTCAACGGCAGCTTATTTAGGAGAGATTATTCGCGGAGGGTTATTAGCCGTGCCTAAAGGTGAAGTGGAAGCAGCAAGAGCTTATGGCATGACAGAAACTAAAGCCCTATTACGCGTTCGATTACCAAGAGCACTATACCAATTAGCACCAACGTTAGCAGGTGAAACCGTGCTGTTATTAAAATCTACCGCGCTAGCCTCAACCATTGCTGTGGTTGACCTATTAGGCGCAGCAAACCAAATTCGCTCTATGACCTTTGAAGTGTATAAACCGCTGTTATTGGTCGCTGCGATTTATATTATTGCAACCTACTTGATTGAAGTGGCATTTGCACAATTTGAAAAACGCATCCCAATGAAAAGATAAGGAAGAGAGTGATGTCAGTAAACAGTAAATCAATCAACAAAGGTATTTTACTTTGCTTTGGTGCATACGGTATTTTTTCAATTCAAGATGCAGTCATGAAATGGATGGTCGCTGATTTTGGTGTTGCAGAACTGTTGTTTTGGCGCAGTCTTGCCGCGTTATTTGTCTGCCTAGTGATTGGTCGTAAAGCAGTTATTAAAGAAACATTACAATCACCTGTCATTAAGCCACTGATGTGGCGCAGTTTAGTCGCTGCTTTTGCTTGGGTATTTTATTACTTATCAGGTAAAGAGTTAAGTTTAGCGCAGATGACCACCATCTATTATTCAGCGCCGATCATCGTCGTGGTATTAGCGGTTTTATTGCTGAATGAGAAGCCAACAAAACTGCAATGGACCAGTGTGTTTATTGGATTTATTGGGGTACTGATTGCTTCGCGCCCAGGTTTTACTAGCCAAGCTCTATCAGTATGTTATGCGCTCTTCTCAGCGCTGTTATGGGCTTACACGTACATCTTATTGAGAAAATTATCAGGCAAAGCCAGTATTTTCGTGCAGATGGTGGCGGCAAACTTTACATTTATCGTGATCACAGGTGTCAGCTTGCCTTGGACATTTACTGCGTTTGATAGCACAGCGATTCTGGTGATGATAATTACTGGCGTAATTGGGGCAGCAGGACAGTATTTTCTATTTGCTAGTTTTGAGCATGTTGAAGCAACTGTACTGGCCCCGATTGAATACACCGGACTTATTTGGGCATTTATTTTCTCTTATCTTATTTGGGGAAGTGAACCTAACAACTTTTTAATCATGGGTGCAATGATGATTGCAGTCAGTGGCTTTGTTTCAGTATTAGCCAATAACAAAAAGAATAAAGCAATTAAATTACATGCAGAAGCTTAATAAACTCTATTAATCAGATATTTATAACTACAACAAGGAAGAAGAAAATGAAAAAAGCACTATTAGCACTTTCTATGGCATTGACTGCTATTTCAGCACACGCTGCCGACACAATTAAATTTGGTGTAGCAGCAGAACCTTACCCACCTTTTGCAACTAAGTCATCGGATGGTACTTGGCAAGGGTTTGAAATAGATCTAATTGCCGATATCTGTAAAGAAGCCACATTCGACTGTGAAATCAAAGAAGTCGCCTGGGACGGTATCATCCCTTCACTACAAAGCAAAAAAATAGACGTTATTTTTGCATCAATGACGGTCACCGATGAACGCGCTAAAAAAGTGCTATTCACTGCACCTTATTACAATACATTACCAGCAGTCGTTGGTCTTGATGAACAAGAGTTTGCGCTAGATAAAGACACATTAAAAAGAAAAATAATCGGTGTTCAAACCTCTACGATTGCTGCGTTTTACATTAAAGAAAAAGCAGGGAAATTCACTAACATCCGCTATTACGATACACAAGATGCTGTTAACTCAGACCTGTTAGCAGGCCGTATCGACTTTATGATTGCCGATGATATTCCAGCAACAGACTTTTTTAATAAAAACAAAGAAGGCCTGAAATATTACGGTACAGTAGAGTATGAAGAGATGCTAGGTAAAGGTGTCGCAGCAGGTGTTCGTATAGAAGATACTGAGCTTGAAGCTAAATTAAGTACTGCGATTAAAAAGGTAGTAGCATCTGACCATTACAACGAATTATCAATCAAATACTTTGGGACTAATATCGCGCCTTAGTACCACAATGGATAATAGCCAGTGTAAGCAGAAGGTGGTTATTCCCCCTTCTGCTTTTTTATACAAAAATTAAGTGTACAAACCTGCTTTAAAGCCTTTGACCCAGTTTCTACAGACACTTAGTGAATTATGCAAAGAGATATGTTGTGGTGCTAAACATTGTCTAACCCAAAGACCATCTAACAATGCCATTAATCCCTGAGTCGCTAGTGACACATTGGTATCCTGTAAATTTTCATCTTGTTTTATTTCATTTAGCAATGCTTTTAAAATAACTTCTATCCGTCCATTTGCTGTTTCATAGGCGTCAGCCATTCCTTCTGAGTCTCGAATTAAACTCCAAAACACTAACCAAGGCTTTAAAAGATTTTGATCGAAAGATTCAATATCAAAATGAGTACGGAAAAACGCATCTAACTGCGCGGAAGCATCGCCATCACAAGCTTGAAGTCTATCTTCAATTTGCGCCATAAACTGTTCAGAAACAGATTGATAAGCATAAATAATTAACGCATTGATAGAACCAAAATGATGATTCACTAAACCTTGTGAGACATTCGCCTCTTTGGTTATCTTACGCACAGATAGTCCTGCATACCCATCCGCAATTAAACTTCTTATAACGCCCTGTACCATCAAAGATTTGCGTTCATCGGGCTCTATTCGGTCAAATTTTTTAATTCGCATAATCAATCATTCACTTGTTTATTGGGGATAAAGAGATAATAGCCTAACAGCATTAAAGTTAACGTTAACAGATGAAACTAAAGGTGATTTAGTCCATATAGTTCAATTAGCAATCTAGCTTAATTTACATAATAGCACTCAATATGAAGTTAAAATTGATGAGTTTATCGCTATGATTTCAATATTATCATTCCGAGCTGGAATAGCGGTCGAACGCCCCTATTTGCCCATAAGACACTTCATAATATTAATGGTTAAATCGATCAATTAAAGATTAAAAAAGAGATTACAACGAAACTATGCACACGTTCAAGAATTTATACTGATTTATTTATACGATCGTATAATTTATGTTTTTTATTCTATTTTTTAATGCAAATAGATTGACAAGTATCTAAAATAAAGCGTTCTTATCTATATCAATAACCCCTCTTTAAACTAATAAAGACGATAATATTATAATTATATTATCGCCTTAAATAGTCAGTTACTCATCAAACTACTGATCGCTCAACTAATTAAAGAGTAAACCAGACACCCTTGGCCCAATCTTTAATAACGCTTCGCTTGATAAAATATCATCATGTGAAAATGGCAGCCTATATTTCGTCAGGTCTTTAACAAAAGGAGCCCATGATTTAACTTCATCCCAACCATCGGGTAAGGTTTTTTCTGCAACAAATAGATGCACTTTCCCTGAATAAGGTTGTGTAGTTGCTTTAGCGAGTAAACGCACCGTATCATCATAGTTAGCCACAATATCATTGAACATTTTGTCTTGTTCTGCGAGGCCTATTTTATCTGACATATCATTTTCAGCAGCAGCAAAGAATTGACGTTTTTCGCGTTCCACTTCCTCCCTTGCTTCTGCTTCTGTAGGACGTTTCCACTCTTGCCCTTCTGACGGATAGGTATCTAATAACCCCACAAAGGAGACCTGTTCTCCTTGCTTCTCAAGTTTTGCGGCTAACGCAACAGCAACTGTACCACCAAACGAATAGCCTAAGAAACGATAAGGCCCCTCTGGTTGTACACCTTTCAATGCTTTGTAATAATGCTCAACGGCAGCTCCCATATTTTCACTGACAGCAACAGCACCATTAGGTCGAGGAGACTGTAAACCTATTATTGGGTAATTTCCTTCAAGGTATTTTGGAAGTCCCGTATATTGCCACGAGAACCCTGACCCCGGATTGATACAGATCAGCGGTGTACCTTGCCCTTGTCGAATAGGTAGAATATGCCCGAAACCCGCTTTTTCAGGGTCATTGCGTAAAGTTTCATCAACTAACACCGAAGCTAATCCCTCGATAGTAGGCGACACCATGATCTGCCCAACTGAAACAGGCAGGCCTAAACGGGCTCTTAATTCAGCGGCTAATTTCATCGCCATTAATGAATGACCACCTAAATTAAAGAAGCTATCTTGCGCAGATATATCACTCACGTTTAATAACTTTTTAAAGGCTTGAGCAATAGTTTGCTCAATACCAGCTGTAGGTGTTCTTCCCGAGCTAGATTGCTTTTGTTGCGGGTCTGGTAAAGCTTTTTTGCTGAGCTTACCGTTAGCGCTCAATGGAAACTCACTAACTTCGATTAACGCAATAGGTATCATGTGTGAAGGTAACACCTCAGACAATGCACTTAATATTTGAGCATGGCTTAAGCGCGCTTGTGTATTCAATTCAGTACTAGCAATATAATAAGCCACCAGCTGTCGATTATCTTGAAGCGGTTGATTGGATGATAGTTGCTGTAAAACACGTGCATCCACTGTGACTTTTTTGATCTCTTTAAAGGTTAATAACGCCTGTTCAATCTCCCCTATCTCAACACGTAAACCGCGGATTTTAAGTTGATCATCAGTACGCCCTAAATACACCACATTGCCATCTGAAGTCCATTTAGCAATATCGCCAGTGCGGTACATGCGTTGGCCATCACCCTGTATATCAGCAACAAAACGATCCGCGGTAATATCAGGCCTATTTAAATAACCATTTGCTAATTGCTGACCCGTTAAATACAACTCCCCGATGCAACCGATGCCTACTGGTCTCAGCTGCTGATCTAAAATACGTAATTCTGTATTCCAAACAGGTAAACCAATTGGCACTTCAGTTAGTTGATTTTTAGTTGCTTCATTAGCCGGAAAATAAGTAACATCAACAGCAGCTTCGGTTGGACCGTACAAATTATGTAATGGTTTATCGCTGATTGATTCAAATTGCTCAACCAATCCAACGGGTAAGGCTTCTCCACTACAAAAAACACGTTTTAATGTCGCGTTCATCGCTGATAACTGATCGGAACTTGCTGCATGCTCAACAAAGGTGGCTAACATCGAAGGAACAAAATGCAAGGTTGTAATGTTTTCTGAAATAATAGTATCTAATATGGCTTGAGGGTCTCGATGTGCATCAGGATCTGCCATGAATAAACAGGCTCCTTCAATCAACGGCCAGAAAAACTCCCACACTGAGACATCAAAACTAGAAGGTGTTTTTTGTAAAACAACATCTTCAGCAACCAACTGATAAGCATCTTGCATCCATAATAAGCGGTTAACAATGGCTTGATGAGAAACAACAACGCCTTTTGGTTTGCCCGTAGAACCAGAGGTATAAATGACGTATGCAGGATCAGTCGCCTTAATCTTGGTTATCGCTTTATCTTGCAAAACATCAGTCTCTAATGGCTGTTCAAGTAACGACTCTATCAAGATTATATTCAATGCAATGTCGTTAAATGCCTGTTTTGAAAACCTTGAAAGTTGCGCGCTTGTAGTAATCAGAGTCGTCACTTTTGCATCTTCAAGCATAAAAGCTAAGCGCTCATCAGGGTAACTGCTATCTAAAGGTAGATAAGCACCACCGACTTCAATCACTGCTTGTAAAGCAATACTTAACTCACAACTTCTAGGGACGGCAACCGCAATAAATTCAATACGATTTTCAAGCGTATTACTACTTTTTGCTTGCTGTAATCCTTTAGCAACATCACTGACTTTTGCACGCATTTGTTGATAAGTTAGTGATTGCAGATTATCTTTCAACGCAACACGCTGAGGTGTTTGCTCAGCTTGAGACTGTAGCAAATCCCGTAATGAATTATCTGGTATCGAGACCTTGGTTTGATTAGCTTGAGTAATCACTTTACGATCCTGCTCAGTGTGTAAATCTAATGCTGGTACTTTAAGCTCAGGGTTA
Source organism: Psychromonas sp. B3M02 (assembly GCF_003318165.1). Lineage (GTDB taxonomy): Bacteria > Pseudomonadota > Gammaproteobacteria > Enterobacterales > Psychromonadaceae > Psychromonas. The sequence continues at coordinate 48,039 of NZ_QOCB01000144.1, read as the reverse complement.
TTGATTATTTGCGTTAAAATTTGGATAAATCGCTGTGCCAATTGTTCAGGTTGACTCACCACGTCTCGATACTCAAACAATATCCGAATATTGTCGCCTGGTAATACTAATATCGTTAACGGATAATGGGTATATCCTCTATTTTCAACGTTATTGATACGCAAATCTCTGTATCTTTCATTGAGTAGTTTCTGATCAGCGGGATAATTTTCAACCACCAATAAGGTATCAAATAGATTATTAACATCTGCAATACGCTGAATTTCCCCTAATCCTAGCCCGTCATGAGACATTAAATTAATTTGCTGAGTCTGTAACGCGCGTAACTGCGTCAGTAGCGGTTGGTCGTGATTAAAATTAATCACTACAGGCAAAGTATTACTGAATAAGCCGATTTGTTGATCAATTTGTACATCGCTGAAACGACCAGAAACAGGGCTACCGAAAACCACCTGATCGCGCCCACACATTGACCCCAATTGTACTCCCCAAACACCCTGTATCAGGGTATTTAACGTAATACCATATTGTTGGCAATAGCGTGCTATATCAGCGCTTAACTGACTATCTAAACTGGTTTTTAACTCCTGTACATCAGAGTTTGACTCTGCATAGATCATAGTTGGTGTGACACCAATGAGTGCCGCCTTCCAAGCCTTTTCTGCCTCTTTTGTTGAACGTGCAGCCATCTCCATAACCACATCTTGATAAGCAGTTGTTAACTGATTCGCAGCTCCTTCATTACCAGCATAAGCATCAAATAAAGCCTGTAATAGGATAGGTGTAGACCAACCATCAATAATTAAATGATGGGCAGTAATCAATAATTGATAGTGTTGCTCAGCCATCTTAACTAGATTAAAAAACAATAGTGATGACGAATTGTTCGGTTGAGAAACACTATTATCAAGCTCAAAAACTTTATATGCTTCGTCCATTTCCAAAGAATATAATGCTGATTGCTTTTCTTCCTCGCTAAATTCACTGAAATCAAATACCTTAAGTGGCGCATATTGCTTCGCTGACACTAACGTCATATCCGGAATAATTTGCAAGGTTTTACCTGTTAACTGCACATCAAACTGCGCGGCTAATTGCGGATAGCTCACGATCAAAGTAGCAATAGCATCTTGCAGTCGCTGAGTATCAACGGCTCCCTGTAGCCTTAGCTTGGTGGTAAAACTATATAGGCTATCTTGTGCCGCAAGTTGAGCGTGGAATAACAACCCTGCTTGTAAAGGTAAAGCCGGCAAAATATCCACCTGCTCACCGTAATGCTGAGCCAATAGTTGTAATTCTTCACTAGTTAACAAATTCGTTAATATTTCCGCTCTAGTTCGGCTCTTATCTAACTGTTCATCATAAACTTGCTGTGTAATTGTTAATGGAGAGGCTATTTTACACATACAGGGCGCCATTTTTTCAGCGGTTCTCTCTTTAAAAATGGTTTGTGGTTTTAATTCGTAACCTTGTTTATGTAATGCAATGCTTAAGCGCATGGCACTAATACTATCCCCCGCTAATTTGAAAAAATCATCCTCTAAGCTAACACGATTAAGCTTGAGCACTAGCGCCATTTGTTCACATAAAATGCGCTCTTGATCGGTGTTTGGTAATAACTTACCTTGGCTCAACAGCACTGGTTTAGGTAAGGCTTTTTTATTAATTTTACCACTCACGGTGAGCGGCATCTCCGTTAAAATAGAGACAATAGATGGCACCATATAATTGGGTAATACAGCAGATAGCTGTGTTAAAACTGCATCCACCACCTCTGTTTCGCAGCCTAATTGATGCTCATTCAAAGTACAATAAGCTAATAAACGCTGACTCGCCTCGGTTACCTCTGCGATAACGGCGACCTCTTTCGTGAGCGGTAAACATGATAAAGCAGCTTCTACATCTCCTAATTCAATGCGATGACCTCGTATTTTCACCTGGTTATCACAACGCCCAACAAACATTAATTGCCCCTGTGCAGACCAACGTGCAATATCCCCCGTCATATACATCACATCGCCTTCCATAAAAGGGTTAGCAACAAACCGGCTTGCTGTAATATCGGGTCTATTTAAATAACCCGAAGACATATTATCTCCCGCTAAATATAACTCACCATTCACACCTATCGGCACAGGTTGTAGATTTTGGTCAAGAATATAAACACATGTATTCGCAAAGGGTTTACCTATCTCCACCTCTGGCGTTTTATCTGATATTTGTTCACTGGTTGCATAAACAGTAAACTCAGTGGGCCCGTAAATATTATGAGAAGCAATAGAGGAAGACCGCAATGCTTCCCAAAGAGAAGGTGGCACAGGTTCACCACAAATATCCATTAATTTAGGTTGGTGTCTTTGCGTCTCACATAATCCAGCTTGTACCAACTGGGTTGCTAACGATGGTGCCACTGCTAGCGTGTCTATTTTATCTGTTTGTATTGAATCTAGTAATGAAAAAGCATCTTGTTTAACCTGGTCAGAATAGATGTGTAAGGTATGGCCTAATGCCATTAAAATAATGGGGTCCCAAGAAGTATCAAAAGAGAGAGAGCCAGTTAATGCGACATTAAGTTGCTTCTCATTGAACTCAATACTGGAATACACCTTGTCCTGTAATGCCGCGACAAGATTAATCAATGCGCCATGTGACACCATCACTCCCTTCGGACGTCCTGTTGATCCAGAAGTATAAAAGACATAGGCCAGATCTTGTTGAGTTACATGACACTTATTCGCGGGTAGCGGAGTATCATAACAGGCTTCAAGTACGGTTAATGTCGGTTGGTCATCAAGGCAAAGGCTCAAGATAGTATTAGGTAACAGGTGTTGATGTTCTATAGTACTCAGTGCAAGGCTGGGGACTTTATCTTCGCACATCATGGCTAAGCGTTCAGCCGGATGTCCTAAGTCTAAAGGTAAATAGACCGCGCCTATATTCATAATTGCGAAAATGGCAATAATTGAATCAATACTACGAGGGACTGCAACGGCAATTAAATCACCCGCTTGAACGTCATGAGAAAGCAGTAAACGACTTAATTGATTAACACGTTTATATAACTGTTCAAAATTTAATGACTCTCCCTGATACACAAGTGCACTCTGTTCACCAGCATGCTGAGCTTGTTTAACCAATAGCGACACAATGCTAGGCCCATAACAACGGGTATCTATCCTTGGGCCATTTGACCAAACAGCTAACTGTTGGACTTCTGTAGCAGTGACTAACGAATAATCACCTATAGTTTGTTCAATATTAGCTTCAGCATTTTCAGCATACTGAGATAATAAATGTATTAAACGTTGCCCGTGTAATTGCAACTCGGCTTGGTTATATCGCCCTGAATTTGCAGACAACTCAATGCTTAACTTACCTTGTTGTACATACACACCAAATTCAATGTCTTCTATTGGACCAGTAGCAACTTGATGAGTGACACCTTTTACCCCCGCTAAATCCAGTTGGTAATCAAATAATTTACAGTTTAAGGTCGCGCTATAAAGGCGTTCTTTGCCGCCCGCTTCCCCTAGATCCCGCTGTATTTGCTCTGCTTCATATTGTTGATGACGTCTGATCTTTTTAATCTGCTGTGTTAATAACTTAATACAATGTTCAAAGGTATATTTCGACTTTACTGTCACCATTAATGGCAAAACATTCACTGATGTGCCCAGTGTGGTTAACGCCTGAAACCCCATCCTTCTCATCAATGGATAACCAATACATTGAGTCTCCTGCCCAGTTAGCTTTGCAAGGTAAATAAACACAGCGGTACTGGCAATATCGGCCACTGTAAAATGAGCATGCTGCTCAATCAGTCCAGTAATGGTGTCTGGCACACTAAATTGTGCTCTGATAACCTCCGTATTTAATCCATCAGGGCTACTTGATGGACGATAAGATAAAGAAGTAGGTATAACGTCTTGTTGACAATAGTCTTGCCAAAATTGTTTATCTTTAGATTTTTTATCGCTTTTATCATAGGCAATATACTCTTCAATCACCGCCTGATAAGGAGTAAAAGGTGAAGGCCCGGTCTCTTGAGCTGATAACAAAGCAGTATAAATATGACTTATACGTTGAGTGAGCGCTGTAAAACTAAAACCATCTAACATCAAATGATGGTAACGCTGATACCAAAACCAACGCGTTTCACCATTAACAACGGGTAATTTAAATACAATATGTCGGAAGCGATCTGTTAACACATCAGCTCTCGGTGCTTGTTCAATATCAGCCTGCATTAACTTAATGGCTTGGTCACAAGCATCAAAGTCGCTAGAGAGATCGACAAAATCAGCACTTTCAATATCGATTTTTTGACTCGAGTTAATTGTCTGTATGCTCCCTTCTATATTGTTTTCATAAACAGTATGTACGGTATCAGCTTCTTTCATGCCTAGTTGAATCGCTTTATTAAGTACATCGAATTCAATCTTCCCAGATAACTCAACATATTGAGCAACAGCAAAAGTATTATGCTTAATCGCTAACTGGTCCGCTAACCAAATGCCCAATTGAGGTCCAACAATAGGAAATGATTGATTAATCGAAATTTCAGGTGAAGTAGTGTTTGGCAAAATGACATCCTTTAATTATTGATGTTAAAAATGATGGCGAATAACGCTTATTCGCTAGCCGTTGATCAGGTTTATTTTTTAATTAAAATCAAAAATACTGACCGACTAAGACGGCTCCGATAATAGAAATGCAATGCACTTTTCTCGTTGATCAGGCCCAAACAAAACTTGCCAGCCCTTTGGCACTGCTGTGAAAGTGGGCCATAGACTTTGCTGTTGTTTATCATTAATTAATACAAAGAATTGGTGGTCAGTATTATCAAATGGATTGATATATTCATTTTGCATTTTTTATCCTTAAAGCCTTAACTGGCTTAATTGTTAAACCATCAAATAAATCATTGATGATCATTGTTTAATGTCACACATCACCACTAACATTAATGATTATTAGTATCATTTAGTTTTTAAATACAATTATCCCTACATTGGCATAAGCACGTATTAATATGAGTGGGTGTCAGAACGACATTGTGTTGATTGATAAGAGGAAAATAGTTTCCTCTTATCTTATTGAATTAACTTTTAGCTATCGGAGGTGCTTGATTGTTATTGGGTATAATGAGCGAATCATGATTTACCCACCGCCATAATACTAATGGGGCAGCAACAGTAAGGAAGATACTCAACATCGCCACCCAATCCATACCAACAATTTTATTGTCAGCGGTTGTCGTTAATAATGCCGCAGATAAAAAACCAGCGGCTCCAGAAGCAACATTACTGACACTATTATTAATCGACATAAATGCCGCTCGTTGCGGTGGTGATGGTAAGTGACTAATGATGCTAGTTGTAGCGCTCATTCGTACCGTACTCACCGTCATCATGAGCGCAAAAAGTACAAATAAAGCATTGACTTGTGGTGTCTCAATAAAAATAAGATAGAGCGATAAAGCCACCAACAGTGCACTAACAATATGCAGTTGGTGGCGAATGCCTTTATCAAATAATTTCCCAGTAAATTGCAGAGCAATAAAACTGGCAGCACCGCCCCCAAAATACAATGCAGACATATGTTCTCGAGGAAAGGAAAGGTTAAACTGGAAATAAGCAGAGAAGTTACTAATGATCAGAAAATGCGCCAATATTTGAATCGCAACAACCAATAAAGCAATTTTAACTTTGGATTGTGCAAATAACACCGACACTGCTTTTTGCTTTGCCTTGCCACCTGATTGAATGTGTGAGGTCATGGTTGGGAAAGCCATCACGCATAAAACCGCTAACACTAGGCCTAACCCACCAAAAATCCAAAAGTTAATTTGCCATGAAAAATACAAAGAAACCAGCAACGACAATGGCACCATTAAAATAGCTGCGATAGAAAAAGCACTACCAATAAAGGCCATCACTCTGCCACGGTTGGGTGGTGGCGTCACATCAATTACAGCAGCCATTAATACCGATGAAGCTGGTCCAGTAAAGCTCCCTGATAAGGTGAATAATATTATCAAAGCTATCGGCGTGGTCGCAAAACCACAAGCAATTAAGCACAGCCCTCTTAATAATAAAAATAACACCAATACTGATTTCCGATCATATTTATCAAGGTGGTCAGCTAATAACCAAGTCAACACGGCAGACCCAAACATCGCCCCACCAATCAAGTAACCAATGTGCGCTGGATTTAAGTTAATACTCTTGACTAAATCAGGCCCTAACGGCACTACCATCATGAAACCACCGAGAGAAATAATATTGATCAAAAAAGCTAACCTAACGACCCAATTAGTGGTTGGCTTTACTGTGCTATTTTCTAAAGTCATAGACTCATCCTGAGAAAAAAATCAAATAAAAAGACAAATATTTATATAGCCATTCGTCAAAAAAGAAGTCGATTGTACACACAAAACAATTTCGATCGCAAATGATAATAATTATTAATTGCATTGATCTGTTATTAAAAACCATGCTAGCATTTTAAATGCACTCATCATTTTTTAAATAAAAAACAAATAGGGAACTTAGTAACAGAGCAACTGGCTAAGTTCAACTTTATTTATATTTATTAATAATTTACGAGAGCCGTTGATTTTAAAAATAAGCATTCAGTTTACAGGGGAACCTACTAATGAATACTGAAAACATTGATCAAAAAAATATTAAACAGAAAACCAAGCAAGCTAAAATGGAGTTCATTTTTACCTCTCCACACAAAATATTGACAGCGGAGGGTGTGAAAAAGACACTTTCAAATGAGGGATTGGATACGTCTGAATTTATAATCTCTGTTAAAAGTCATTTAAAAAAACTAAAAGAAAATGGCCATGAAAACCCTATTGCGATTGGTTCAATTCCCTTCGATATCAATCAAAAAACCGAGTTCTTTATTCCAAATAGCAGTACATTTTCCGAACATTTTAGTGACGGTACTGAGACTCAGGAAATCGATAGCACTAAACTAATTTCATTATCACAAGTGACTGGTGAACAACATTTCAAAGGGGCAGTTAATAAGGCCTTATCGCTCTCAAAAAATACACAATTAGATAAAGTTGTTTTATCTAGGGCCATCGATGTACAAACATCTGGCACTTTAAATGCGCAACGCATGGCGCGCGTTTTATATCAGCAAAACCCTTCTGCCTATGTTTTTTCAATTCCACAATCCAATGGCAGTACCTTAGTGGGAGCCAGTCCAGAATTGTTAGTTAAAAAACAGGGTAATCAAGTCAGTAGTAACCCGTTAGCGGGATCAAGAAAACGCACCGCAATAGCGACACAAAACGACGCACTTTCTGATGAGTTATGGTCATGTACCAAGGACCGTTTCGAGCATAAATTAGTGGCCGATGCCGTTTATCAACACCTCCAGCCCTTTTGCAGTGAGATTAACAATCCAGAAGCTCCTTCAATTATCGAAACCTCTGCCATGATCCATTTATCCACTAAGATTGATGGCACTTTAACGTCAGAAAATACCTCGGCACTTGATCTCGCTTATGCGCTTCACCCTACCCCAGCAATTTGCGGGACACCAGCGAATTTAGCAAAAGCAACTATCCAACATTTAGAAGGCTATGAACGCGCACAATTTTGTGGCGCTGTTGGTTGGATGGATTCTCAAGGCAATGGAGAATGGGTCGTCACTATTCGCTGTGGAGTGATCCAACAAAATGCCATTCGCCTCTATGCAGGAGCAGGCATAGTAGAAGGCTCTGATCCAGCCGCAGAATTCAATGAAACGGAAGCAAAACTAAATACCATGTTAAGCGCACTTGGTTTTAATGCCGCTAACGAAACACAACAATCAGCACAGACGATGGTACTTTCATAATGACAATTCAATTTACGCCATGGCCTGAACAATTTGCAGAAGAATACGTTAAAAAAGGCTACTGGAACAATCAACCCTTAACACATATTATCGATGGACAACTGACGGAAAATGGCCATAAAACAGCGATTATTTGTCACAACAGAGAGTTCACTTACCAACAAATTGAAGCACTCAGTAATCAACTTGCTCGCGAAATAGCATTAAAAGCGATCCCAGCAGGATCGACAGCACTAGTGCAATTACCAAATAGTGCTGAATTTTATATTGTGTATTTTGCTTTACTAAAATGCGGTATCGCCACAGTGAATGCGTTATTTAATCATAGCGTTCATGAGTTAACGGCATTTGCTCAGCAACTCAATCCTGCTTTATATATCTTATCAACAGAGCATCCTTTATTAACCACCGAAGAGCAGCAAAACACCTTAATCACAACATTAGCGCAGTATGGCACAAACAACAGCCAAGCTTTATTAGTGTCACCTATTCAGTCAGATAATGAAATAACGAAGCTACTCGCTGATATGCACTGGCTTGATGAGCAAAAATCATTGTTGTTAGATGGCAGCTATGCGGACAAAGTTACGCTGCAAACAGCAGCGGATCAGGTTGCTTTCTTCCAACTATCTGGCGGGAGTACCGGCACTCCAAAATTGATTCCTCGCACACATAATGACTACTATTACAGCATTAGACAAAGTGCTGTGATCTGTCAACTTAACTCAGATTGCGTTTACCTATGCGCCCTCCCAGCACCACATAACTTTACCTTGAGTTCGCCAGGTGCACTGGGCGTATTTTTTGCCGGCGGTACGGTTGTTACCGCGCCCGATCCAAGCCCAACCACTTGTTTTGAATTAATCAAGCAGCATAAAGTCAATATGACTTCATTAGTGCCACCTGCATTGCACCTCTGGATAAATGCAGTCGCTGATGATCAAACCAATCAACTATCCAAACTTAATACACTCACGCTTATTCAAGTCGGTGGCGCTAAGTTAAGCAGTACCATCGCAGAAAAAGTCAGTGTTGTATTGGGGTGCAAATTACAACAAGTGTTTGGCATGGCTGAAGGGTTAGTCAATTACACCCACTTTACTGACAACCAATGGCATATCACCCATACGCAAGGTAAACCTATGTCACCTTGTGATGAGGTTAAAATACTCGATGAATCAGGTAACCCGGTTAAACAGGGAGAAGTCGGCGCGCTATGGACACGTGGTCCCTATACCTTCAGAGGTTATTACAACGCCCCTATTGCTAATAGCCGAGCTTTTGATGAACACGGTTTTTATTGTAGCGGTGATTTAGTAAAACAAACTGAAACTGGCTATTTAATTGTAATGGGCCGTAATAAAGACCAAATAAACCGGGGTGGCGAAAAAATTGATGCGCAAGAAGTAGAAGAGCTGATGTTACAGCTTCCAGCTATCTCAGACGTTGCATTAGTGGCCATGGAAGATCCCGTATTAGGCGAACGCAGTTGCGCTTACATCATTAACAAATCAGAAATAAAAGCCAGAGATGTTCGCCGCTTCTTAAGAGAGCAAGGTGTTGCCTCTTACAAAATTCCAGATCGTATTACCTTTGTTAATAATTTACCCAAAACCGCCGTAGGTAAAATCGACAAACGTGCTTTACGCGCACTAACTTCTCTACAACTTACTGAATAACAGGATAATTATGTCTATTAAATCACTTGCCGCTTATACATTACCAACGTCAGAAGAGATCCCAACCAATAAAGTATCTTGGCCTTTTGAACCCCATAAATCAGCGTTATTAATTCATGATATGCAACAATATTTTGTCGAATTTTACGGTCAAGATAATCCCTTAATCGACCAAGTCGTAAAGCATATTGCGGAGCTTAAACAGTATTGTAAAACCAACAATATCCCAGTGTATTACACCGCACAGCCTCAACAACAACCAGAGGGTGACCGCGCATTACTCAATGATATGTGGGGAAAAGGTCTACCAGAGCATCCAGGGAAGCAACCTATCATTGATGCGTTATGCCCAGATCAAGACGATATCGTGTTAACTAAATGGCGATACAGTGCATTCTATCGCTCACCGCTTAAAGAGATGATGGATAACTCATCACGTGATCAACTGCTTATCTGCGGTATTTATGGTCATATCGGCGTCATGCAAACCGGTGTTGATGCATTTATGAATGACATAAAACCTTTTATAGTGGCCGATGGTATTGCCGACTTCAGTCGAGAAGACCACTTATTAGCGCTCAACTATATTGCTAGAAATGCCGGCAGAGTGGTCAGTAAAGATCACCTTATCAATACACCTGTAAGCACTGAACATCATATTGCCTTCACCAAATCAAGTTTACGCGCTCAAATAGCGCCCTTTATTGAAGACGCTGATGAGCTACAGGATGACGACAATCTGATGGATTTTGGATTAGATTCTGTTGCAGTCATGACGCTAATTGCTAAATGGCAACAACAAGGTATCAATGCCACCTTTGTAGATCTAGCTAAAGCACCCAGTGTGGATGGTTTCTGGCAAGTTATCTCCCAATCATCAGGTCAAGAAGGACAGGCTTAAATGGCAGCACAATCGGCGAATTCTCAGCAATGGCTCAATAAAACAGTGTGGGTAACAGGTGCTAACCAAGGTATTGGTGCGGCTACAGCAGAAATGTTCCTACAATTGGGGGCTAATGTGATTGGCTTTGATCAACAGTTTGCTCACCCTCACAGCCAAATCAAACAGGTCACGTTAGATATTAGTAATGAGCAAGCTGTGAAAGAGATTTGCCAGTCGCTATTGGAAACAGAAAGCAATGTTGATGCATTAGTGAATGTGGCAGGTATCTTACAGATGGGCAAAATAACGGAGTTAAGTAGTAAACAATGGCAACGTACTTTTGATGTTAACGTATCTGGCGCATTCAATGTGATGCAACAAGCGATTCCAGTGATGAAGGCTGCTAATACAGGCGCCATTGTCAGTGTCTCGTCAAATGCAACGCATATGCCTCGTATGTCAATGGCAGCATACAGTGCATCAAAGGCCGCATTAACCAATTTAACCATGGTGGCGGGTATTGAACTTGCTGAATACGGTATTCGTTGTAATGTAGTATCGCCGGGGTCAACACAAACGCCGATGCAATGGTCGCTATGGCAAAATGAAACCGGTGAAAAAAGCACCATTAATGGATTTCCTGAACAGTTTAAACCAGGTATCCCACTGGGAAAGTTAGCAACACCAGAAGATATCGCTGAAACCATTGTCTTCCTATGCTCCTCACAAGCCAACCATATAACATTGCAGGATATTGTTATTGATGGTGGTGCAACCTTGGGTAAATAAGGTTATCAGTGTTCATTCTAAAATGTGCCAATAACCTGTCACTAGATAACCCTGTTTGTATCGATACAGACTCTGTATCGATACAAATTCAAGGGCATTTAGTATTAGCCAGTTGTCATTTTGACTCAACTCGTTTTAATAATAACCAATTCAAGATCCTTAATATTGCAATGCCCACTGCATTGCAAAATGCAGTGGCAAAGCGTAAAAGTGAATTTTTAGCAGGTCGTTATTTAGCTAAAATAGCCATGAAAGAGTTAGGGTATGAAGGCATAAATATTGAAATTGACCAGCACAAAGCACCAATATGGCCTCTGGGTTTGCTTGGCTCTATCTCCCACTCAAACAACATAGCACGGTGTGTCGCCACTAAGTCACAAAACATACATTTTTTAGGCATCGATATTGAACATTGGTTATCTACCGCCGATGCACATTGCTTAGTGGATAACATTGTTGTTGAAGCAGATGAATACCAAATGATGCTACCTCATATAAGCTTTGAGCAGGCAGTCACGTTAATTTTTTCAGCAAAAGAGAGCTTATATAAAGCGATATTTAAAGAGTTTGGCCACTATATTGATTTTCATGCAGCCAAGGTGACCAAGCTGGATTTTACTACAAAACAGCTGACCTTAGTTTTATGCCAATATTTATCTGATACGATGTACATGGGTCGCCAGTTTATTTGTCAGTTTAGTTTGTGTGAGCGATCAGTTACCACCTTAATAAATGATTAGATCCCCTGCGTTAATATTAATGATTATCATTAGTACAAAATTAATGAATTTATCTATATAATCGTTTTATTTTTTTCAAGGTGTTACACATGATCCGATTGCTTGTCCGCCCTTTCTTGATTTTTTTCATCGGGCTTGTATTAGCAAGTTGTGATGATTCTCAAACATCCAATTCAACATTAGCACTAGATCAAATAGAAAAATCCCCTTCTGGCTGGCCAAGAAGTATCATGACCTCACAAGGGTTAGTGACTATTGAGGAACCGCCTAAGCGTATTGTCTCTACCAGTGTTACCCTATCAGGCACCTTGTTGGCAATAGATGCCCCTATAGTGGCTTCAGGAGCAACGATGCCCAACACTAATGTCGCTTCAGAAAAAGGATTTATGCGTCAATGGGACACGATTGCAGAGCAACGTGGTGTAAAAGCGTTATATCAAAGTGAGCCCAATGCCGAAGCCATCATCAAAGCGCAACCCGATGTGATCATTATTTCAGCAACTGGCGCTGATTCCGCAATGCGTTTATACGATCAACTTAAAGATATCGCGCCAACACTGGTGATTCGTTACGATGATAAAAGCTGGATCCAACTAGCACAAACCTTCGGAAACCTCTTTGGATTAGAAACTCAGTCCGAGTCAGTGATCAATTCATTTCAACAACAAGTCGAACAAACTAAACAAAATATTACCTTACCCGCCCAACCCACTACCGCCATGGTCTATACGCTAGATGACAGTGGTGCCAGTATTTGGACAAGCCAATCAGCTCAAGGCCGCTTACTTGAAACCTTGGGCTTCACCCTTGCCACTGTCCCTGAGTCGATCAAAGGCGATATCAGTATGGGCGTTCGCAATGATATTATTATTGCTAAAGGCGAGCGATTCGCAGATGCCGTAACAGGAAAATCCATTCTGTTATTTTCAGCTGAAAAAGCGACACAACAACAAGTATTAGACAATCCTTTTTTACAATCAAATCCAGCGGTTCAGAACAAACAAGTATACGCAGTGGGTAGCGATACTTTTAGGCTCGATTATTACAGTGCCAGCAATTTATTGAAACGATTACAAACGCTCTTTGGCAACAACAATGATTAATGGCCAAACACAAAACAGTGTAACGAGTCGTTATCAGTGGTTAATCCTTTGCATCCTATTGTTAGCTCTAATCATTGTTGCTAGCCTATGCATTGGGGCTAAACCTATATCCATCAATGATATTTATCAGGTGCTATTCTCCGATCAAACGGGGTTAACCAGTACCATCATCTTTGAGGGTCGCTTACCAAGAACCTTAAACGGCTTATTTGTAGGAATGGCCTTGGGTACGTCAGGCGCATTAATTCAAGCAATTACCAGAAACCCACTCGCTGACCCAGGCATACTGGGCATCAATTTAGGCGCGAGTTTAGCCGTTGCCATCGCCGTAGTCTTTTTAGGCGCAACGCAGTTTAGCGCGTTTTTCATTTATGCCGCACTAGGCTCATTAGTCGCCAGTTTACTCATCTTTGCCATTGGTAGCCTCAGTGCCGGTAAAGTTGATCCACTTAAGTTAACCTTAGCAGGTATCGCCTTAGGCGCTGTGTTTGCTGGGCTAAGTTCAGCATTAATCTTATTTAACCCACTCGCCTTTGATCAAATACGGTTTTGGACAGTAGGCAGTTTAGATATTCGTACCTTGTCAGTGCCCTTGTATATTGCGCCGATAGTTATTGTTGGGTGTTTATTGGCCTTAAGCATTACACCTGCATTAAATGCATTTGGTTTAGGTGACGCGTTAGCAGCAACCTTAGGAAGTAATCCTATACGAGTTCAGATCATTGGGTTAATTACCATCACCTTATTATGTGGTGCAGCCACCGCCGCAGCCGGTCCAATAGGGTTTGTTAGTTTAATGATGCCGCATATTGCACGTTGGATGGTCGGCCCAGATCAACGCTGGATAATCCCATTCAGTTTCATCCTCACTCCGTGCTTATTGCTGATTGCCGATATTATTGGTCGTTTACTGGTCGTCGGTGAATTAAGAGTATCTATCGTCACCGCCTTTATTGGCGCACCTATTCTTATCTATCTGGTACGTCGGAAAGGAGCCAGTAGTTTATGAGCGCCATGACAAAAAATCTACTAAGCAAAACCTTAGTATTAGCTACCGCATTAACTTTAGTTTATTTTACCTTGTTCATCGGTGATGATATTGCCAATAACCTACAAGATATTTGGCAATTAATCAGCGGCGAAGCAGACAAATATCAATCGATAGTCGTCTGGCAATGGCGTGCTTCAAGATTATTCTCTGCAATAATCATTGGTGCAGCACTCGCTATAAGTGGTGCGGTTTTTCAATCCTTAGTGAGAAACCCACTCGGTAGTCCCGACATTACAGGCTTTAACGTAGGTGCATTTACTGGGGTACTGATCGCCATTGCCCTCTTTGGAAATATCTACTGGTACAGTGTTGTTGGGGCAATCATAGGTGGTTTATGCGCCGCTATTTTAGTCTACCTATTTGCTTATCGAGATGGCCATTCAGGTTTTAGGCTGATTATCGTAGGCATTGCGATCAGTGCGACCTTAACCGCCTTTAATCAATGGCTATCGCTGACCGTATCATTAGAAACGGCAATGACCGCAGCACTTTGGAGCGCGGGATCACTTAATGGCATGACTTGGTTACGGATCATGCCGGCAACGCTATTAATTGTCGCTTTAATGGGCTTAGCACTCCTGCTTAATACGCGCATGAAATTGTTAGAAATGGGCGATGATACAGCCGCTGCACTAGGTATCTCAGTCAATAAAACACGCTTAATCATCATGTTAATTGGCGTCTCTTTAACGGCAGTTGCCACAGCAATTACAGGCCCTATCTCTTTTATTTCACTAGCGGCTCCACAAATAGCACGTCGATTACATCCACAAAAACATATTACCCTAGTGGGTTCTGCGCTAGTCGGTGCGTTATTACTTATGAGTGCTGATTTTATTGCTCAACATAGTATGCAAAACGCGACCTTGCCTGTCGGCCTTGTCACCATTAGTTTAGGTGGCCTATACCTGGTTTATTTAATTATTCGAGAAGGTAAATAATGACACAACAATCCTCTCAGCTAAGCGCTGTAAATACAGCAGAGACAAAACAAGCGGCGCTATCTACCCAATCAGTCACCCTAGCCTACGAACAAAACGTGATTGCCAAAGACCTCTCCGTTGATATTCCTCACGGTAAATTTACCGTAATTGTAGGCCCCAATGGATGCGGTAAATCCACCCTATTACGCGCTTTAAGCCGTTTATTAGTCCCGCAATCCGGTGAGATTTTATTAAATGGAGAGAATATTCACCACCAATCAACACGTGAGGTGGCGAAGAAGTTAGGTTTATTACCGCAATCAGCGATCGCTCCCGATGGTATTAAGGTCATTGACTTAGTCTCACGGGGCCGATTTCCGCATCAAAAATGGTTTCAACCATGGTCTGAAGCAGACCAAAATGCCGTTGAATTAGCGATGCAAGCGACTGGCGTAATAGATTATGCAGAGCTTAACGTGGATCAATTATCAGGCGGGCAACGTCAACGAGTATGGGTGGCAATGGCATTAGCACAGGAAACATCACTACTGTTATTAGATGAGCCCACCACTTACTTGGATATTGCACATCAAATCGAGTTAATGGATCTATTCCAAGATCTTAATCAAATTCAAGGGCATACATTGGTTGCGGTATTACATGATTTGAATCATGCATGTCGTTATGCAGATCATTTAATCATGATAAAGTCAGGCCAAGTTATTGCTACAGGTGCACCTAATGAGATTGTAACCGAAGAAATTATCCAACAAGTATTTGGTTTATCCTGTTTAATTTTAGCTGATCCTGTTTCTAATACGCCGCTCATTATTCCACGAGGAAGAAAAACGGCGAATTAATTTTAAATTAATAAAATCAAGCTTATGCGGGTAACAAGGTAACTAAACCATTCATTAACGATGAACGCCATGATAACCAGTCATGGCCCCCCTCCACTGTCTGGTAAGTTATATTGGCCCCTTTTTCCTTAAAAATTTTATAATGTAAGTCGTTATAAACACGTAACTGCTTCTCTGCATTGCCAACTGTCTGATAAATATCTAAGCCAGCCACACTAATCTCACTATTTGATACCCGGTCAGCCAAACTGTTTTTGGGTGCTGTTTTATCCCACTCAGGATTGGCGACTTTAAATGCGTCGGGGTCTTGCATTCTTTCAATTTCAGGCCACCAAAATGAACCAGATAAGGAGATCACTTTACTAAAATACTGTCGAAAATATATCCCCGCGTACACAGCAGATAACCCACCTAGACTTTGTCCTGCGACAAGATATTCTGTGACTGATTGACCCCTTTGCGATAGCTGCTCTTCCACTTGCGGTAACAAAAGCTCAGTGATCGATTGCCAAAAAGGTTGATAACAGCTTAACTCCTGCCAACGTGTTTTATTATCAATAGATGGAATTAATAAATAATGTGCTGCGTTAATTTGATTAATATTAGTTAAATATTGCAGTACCGATAAGGTGCCCGTATCGGCCCCCCATTTTTCTCCATCCAATAAAATAACCAAAGGCGCACTGCCCGCCGCCGTTGAAAAAATAGTACATTGTCGTTCACGGTTGAGCTCGGTAGCAGGCCAATTCACAAGGATGTTTTCAGCGATAGGCAAATTATTAAGTGTTCCTTGATCCCATTCATTCCACCCTAATTCTTCTGGTGCATTGGGTAAATGTAATGGCGAACTCAGTCCCCAACCGGAGGCAATTGACGAACCTGAATTTAATGGATCCACCTGCTGCTGTTTGACCACTTCTAACCACCAACGACGTTGTGCTGCTCTGCTGCCGTCGCAGCGCTGTTTAGTAAGCGCTGGGGATTGATGGTGTTGAATTGGAATAAAACAATAACTACCACGCCACTTAGCATCGATCGTTAAGCAAGCAAACCAGACATCACTCTCCTTGTACCGCACTAAGCAGCTAGGTTGCCAAGTATTATGATGAGTCAGTCCATTAACATTTAAAATAACTGAACTTGTTAATGATGAATACTGTTCGCCCTCGGGGTCACGCCATATGAATAGCACCCTGCAGCAGCCATCCTGTTGGGCTTTGATAAAGGGAGCTGCTGCACTTTTAGTGAGATTATTCCACCATCGAGATGAACCGATGGCATTACTTGAAAGATGAAACTGTGTTAATAGATTGTCTAAGGATAATGCGTTGTTCATTAATAACCTTTATGATTTTTAACAGAGATGTTAATAAAGAATAAGATAACTTGTCATTTAGATAACTAAACCTGATCGGTTTTAAGCATGAGATCCTGCGGCGGTATGCCAAACACTTTTTTAAATGCGCTAGTAAAATTGGAAGGATGACGATAACCAGCATTGTAAGCGGCTTCAGAAATAGATATTGAACCGGCTTCTAGTAATTGTTTAGCAATATTTAAACGACGACGACGAATATAACTTAATACACTGACTCCCATAGAGTTTTTAAACTTATGCTGCAAACTAGAGATACTCATTGCTGAAAATTTAGCTAAATCGCTAACCGACATATCCTGATCTAAATTAGCCTCTATATAAGAGACTAATTTATCCAATACTGGATCGTATTGTAACGATTCATGAGCTGAATGACCGCACTCGAACTGATTAAGAGCCTGAGTGGCATCATTTAGTTGCACAAAGACTTGAAGCAATAATTGTTGGGTTAACGATTCAAGATTCATCTGTTCAATATGCGACGTTGGCTTGCTTGATTTTATAATGTCACTGGTCAACGCTATTATTTCAGCATTGATTTGAAGCTCAAAGTGCGCCAAATGCTGATTGACTAATTGGCTAAAATTGTCGTCCGACAGGATACGTTGTGCAATCCACTCATGCGGTAAAATAAGATTAAGCTTAGTCACTTGATTATTTTTATAGAGGGTACGGCGAAAGCTCACAGAGCGAGTTAGGCTTACGATCACAGCCCGCGGTTGCTCAATCGCATCATATAAAAAGTTCAAGTCATCATAACCAAAATCTAACTTACCCTCTAACAAGATGGTAATACAAAGCGATTTTTTAGCGGTCGCAAGTACTTGAAAATCAACTAACTCTTTGGTTTTTCCACCATGCAGAATAAAGCTATTGTCTGCTTGGTAAGATATAAGATCCCCCTCTATTAATGCTAAACTTTGTTTCTTATTAGTAGGATTACTGCTAATAGAATGGCTATCAGAAAAGATGGTTTTTTGCCTTAAACCCCCCATTGTTCGAATAAAAGTACCTTTAGGTAAAGCCTGCTTTAACTTTCCTTGAAACTTCATATTATTTTTTTCCATAACCAAATAGCCATTTTGCATAACCTATTATGCTGTGAACTTGAAAGTATTTACCTTATCATTAATGCGAATCAATATCATTAACAACAAACATAAAAACAACATTAAATGGAATCAGGAAATATGAAGCATTGCAAAGTATATGCAGGCATTATGCTCGCGTTAAGCGGACAAGTCATGGCAGAAGAACCTTCACACACAGAAGTGATGATTGTGACAGGTGAAAAAATGGATCGCGATATCAAAGATACCACCACCGCAGTCACCGTTATACACGGTGAAGATATCGATCATACGGGTGCAAAAACGGTTAATGATGTGGTCATTAAAGCCCCCAATGTTGTGACTTCTGGTTTTGGTAGTGTCAATATCCGTGGTGTTAACGGTAGTGGTGCTGCAACGGGGTTCTATGCAATACGAAGCGGTGCTCGTCAGCGTGTTGATACCAATGTTGATGGCGTTTCTGATGCATTTACTGGCTATAACTTTAGTGGTTCAGGTGTTTGGGATGTTCAACAAGTAGAAGTACTGCGTGGCCCTCAATCAACAACTCAAGGTGAAAACTCAATTGGGGGCGCTGTTTCAGTTAAAACTAACGATCCAACGTTTGCGCCTGAATATGCTATTCGCGGTGGTGCAGAAATTTACGAAAACGGTAACGTAATGAAAAACGTTGCCTTAATGGCGTCTGGTCCAATTAATGATGAGTTAGCTTATCGTTTTGCCTTCGATGGTACCGATGGTCAAAGTTACATTACTTATGACGGTGACAGTATTCCAGTTGATCCTGAAGATTCACAAAATTTAAACTTCCGCGGTAAGTTATTGTGGGAACCAGCATTCAACGAAGACCTATCAATCAAATTGACAACCAACTACCGTAAAGCCGATGGTAACTACTTAAACTGGGCAAACTGGGATGGTGGTACAGGTTATGAAGACGAAACGCTCACACTCGGTACGAATTACAACGAATACCAAGACAGGAACTACAGTTACAACACTCGTATTCAAGACTCTGATGTATATAATGTTTCTACTGAAATTAACTACAAAATTAACAGTCAAGTAACCAGTAAAACGCTAATATCATACAACAGTCAAAGAAATATATTTGATCAATACCCAAGTGAACAAACTTATAATTTTAAAGATAAAACCGCTAAAATTGAGAGCCAATTAACCTTCACACCCACTGATTCACAAATCGATGGTTTCGTTGGGATCATGGCCGCTGACCGTGAAAATACAGTGTCCAGCGAAACTGCATCTACAGAAGGTAAAACCGATGAAACACGTTTAGGTGTATTCGGTGAAATGAACTATTACATTGATGACCAATTCACAGTAACTGCTGGTGCTCGTGTTCAACGTGAAAAGCAGCATAGAGAATACTCTAATACTTATGTAACTAATGAAGTAGATAATGACATACAAGACACTTACCTTTTACCTAAATTAGCCTTCACTTACAGCCCTGTTGAAGACACAACATTCGGCATATCGGTACGTCAAGGTTACAACTCAGGTGGTCTTGGTTACTATAACTACGACGGCGCTTCTGAGGTTTACACTTACGAAAGTGAGTCTGTGACTGCTTATGAGTTCAGTGCTAAAACAGCCTTTAATAACAGCACAACCATCAATACCGCGATTTTCTACAATGACTACGAAGACTACCAAGGTATCTCTGATTACAAAATCACTAATGTCGATGAATCACATACTATGGGCTTAGAAGTAGAATTATCACATTGGTTAACGGATAGCTTAGAAGTTCGTCCTGCCATTGGTTTATTGAAAACCGAAGTAGATAGCGATGACAGCTTTGCTGGTAACGAACTATCTAATGCACCAGACTTCAATGCATCACTTGCATTAACGCAATACGTGGGTGAAAACTTAACCCTAGGTGCGGATGTGACCTACGTCAGTGAATACTACTCTGACTTAGATAACACAGAAGACTACAAAGCAGGTGAATACGCCATCATAGGCACAAGTGTTGATTATACTATTGGCGACCTATTAATCAGTGGTTACATCACTAACTTAACAGACGAAGATGTCGTTTACTTAATTAACGGTGGCTACCGTGCTTCTGTAGGTCAAAGCCGTACAGTAGGTTTGAACTTAACTTACCGTATGTAAATACACTTATTAAGTCACACATAACCTAATAAAAAGGTGGATCAGCAATGATTCACCTTTTTTGCTTTTATCTTCAACGTCCATTCCAATAATTTAGCCCCCCTACTCACTATTTCCCACTAATATACGGCTGCACCTCCAGTCTTAGATTATTCCTTTATAAAGCCCTCATAATTCGCTAAAATGCCGCGCAAACAATGTGTTCAGACTTAAAATAAATAAAGTGATAGTGAAATGATAATAATTACCTTTTAAATGGTGTTAATTTACCCTCATCGGCGACCTACCAGCAGTCTATAATAATATATAACGCAATGATCTAAATAACTTTTTGGATATCCGACTAAAATAGTCAAGTAAATACTTGATTAAAACAGTAGGTTTTATGTATCATTACTACTCAAGAATAATTGACTGAATTGGATAGCTTATGCGTTTAACAACAAAAGGCCGTTATGCCGTAACTGCAATGCTTGATCTTGCATTACATCCAGAACAAGGCCCAGTGTCATTATCAGATATTTCAGAACGCCAAGGTATCTCATTATCTTATCTTGAGCAGTTATTTTCTAAACTTCGCCGTGTCTCTTTAGTAAAGAGTGTAAGAGGACCAGGTGGAGGCTATCAATTAGGTCGTTCAATTGACGATATTTTTGTAGCGCAGATTATGGATGCGGTTAATGAAGTCATTGACGCAACCGGATGTAAAAAAAGTGCAGATTGTAAAAATGGTGTCACTTGCTTAACTCACTACTTATGGTGTGACTTAAGTGACCAAATACATGATTTTTTAAGTAAGATCAGTTTAGGTGATTTGATGCGTCAACATGATGAACAAAACAATAAAACTGAACAAAGAATTGATAGTCAATTATTTACTATCCCAACTAGCGAAATGATTGGTTAGTTAGCAAAAGATAAAACGATTATTACCATCCTCCCCCCGACAAAGAGTGAGTTTTATATGACAGTGCAAGTAGAGATAGATGAAGCACTAGCAAGAGAATATGAAGCTGGTTTTATTTCTGATATTGAGTCAGAAACCTTTGAACCAGGTTTAGATGAAAGTGTTATTACGCGAATTTCTAAAATGAAAAATGAACCAGAGTGGATGCTGGAATGGCGTCTTGGTGCATTCAGAGAATGGCTGAAAATGGAAGAGCCTGACTGGGCTTTAGTTGACTACCCTAAAGTAGATTTTCAAGCTATCTCTTACTACTCTGCACCTAAAAGTATGAAAGATAAACCAAAGTCGTTAGACGAGGTTGACCCTGAATTACTGCGTACCTATGAAAAATTAGGTATCCCTCTTATCGAGCAACAAATGCTTGCGGGTATTGCTGTTGATGCGGTGTTTGACTCTGTATCAGTAGTGACTACATTCCGAGAAAAACTACAGGAAGCAGGTGTTATCTTCTGCCCTATTTCTGAAGCAATTGTTGAATACCCTGAGCTGGTTAAAAAATATCTTGGTAGTGTGGTTGGCCGTAAAGATAACTACTACTCAGCATTAAACTGCGCTGTATTTACTGATGGTTCATTCGTTTACATTCCTAAAGGCACACGTTGCCCAATGGAGCTATCGACTTACTTCCGTATTAACGAACAAAATACCGGTCAGTTTGAACGTACGCTTATCATTGCCGATGAAGGCAGTCACGTAAGCTACCTTGAAGGTTGTACAGCACCTCAGCGTGATGAAAACCAATTACACGCCGCGGTTGTAGAACTTATCGCGATGGATAATGCAGAAATTAAATACTCGACAGTTCAAAACTGGTACCCAGGTGATGAGAACGGTAAAGGTGGTATTTACAACTTCGTTACTAAACGTGGTATTTGCCACACCAAAGCGAAGATCTCTTGGACACAAGTTGAAACGGGTTCTGCCGTTACTTGGAAATACCCAAGCTGTATCCTGAAAGGTGATGACAGTGTCGGTGAATTCTACTCAGTAGCGTTAACACGTGGCAGACAACAAGCCGATACAGGTACAAAAATGATCCACCTTGGTAAAAACACCAAGTCAACAATCATTACTAAAGGTATCTCAGCAGGCCGCAGTAATAACAGTTACCGTGGTTTAGTAAAAATGGCACCAACAGCCGATGGCGCACGTAACTTTACAGAATGTGATTCACTGTTAATCGGTGATAAATGTGGTGCACATACTTTCCCATACATTGAAAGCCGCAACCCTTCTGCCATTGTTGAGCACGAAGCAACAACGTCAAAAGTAAGTGACGAGCAAATGTTCCTATGTCGCCAACGCGGCCTTGATCCTGAAAAAGCAGTATCAATGATCGTCAATGGTTTCTGTAAAGAAGTATTCAAAGAGCTGCCAATGGAATTTGCCGTTGAAGCAAGTAAATTATTAGAGATTAGCCTTGAAGGCTCTGTAGGTTAAGGATTATTAAGATGTCAGACAACAAAAGTTTATTAACAATTAAAGATGTATACGCAAGCATTGAAGAAAAGCAAATAATCAAAGGTTTTGATCTTGATATTAAACCAGGTGAAGTTCATGCAATCATGGGTCCAAACGGTGCTGGTAAAAGTACTATGGGTTATGTTTTATCTGGACGTGAAGGTTACGAAGTAGATAGCGGTACAATCACCTTCGACGGGAAAGATTTGCTAGAGATGGAAATTGAAGAGCGTGCTGCAGCAGGCCTATTCCTTGCCTTCCAATACCCTGTTGAAATCCCAGGTGTCAGTAACTTAGAGTTCTTAAAAGCGTCTGTTGATGCTATCCGTGAAGCAAACGGTGAAGAGCCGATCACTTCTTCTGAGCTACTAAAGCAAGCAAAAGAAGCCTGTAAACAAGTTAACTTACCGCTTGCGTTCTTAAAGCGTGGCGTGAATGAAGGCTTCTCTGGTGGTGAAAAGAAACGTAACGAATTAATGCAAATGTTACTGCTTAAGCCAAGACTGTGTATTTTAGATGAAACCGATTCAGGTTTAGATATCGATGCACTACAAATGGTAGCTGAAGGCGTTAACAGCCAACGTTCTCCTGACCGTAGCTTTATCGTAGTAACGCATTACCAACGCCTACTTGATTACATCAAACCTGATTTTGTTCACGTATTAGCTGACGGTAAAATCGTGAAAAGCGGTGACGCTTCACTAGCACTAGAGCTAGAATCTCAAGGTTACGCTTGGTTAGAAACTCACAAAGACGAAGAAATTGAGGGTTAATAGATGAGCGAATGGTTAGAAAGTGCCATCTCAAGAGGGCAAAAAATTGACGATTGGTTAAATCCCAAACGTAGCCGTGCACTTGAATTGTTATCAACAACGAAATGGCCGACTCGTAAAACAGAAGCGTGGCGTTACACCCCACTGCGTGCAATCCAAAGCACTAAAGCAACACAGCTTGACGTAGTGAGTGACTTAACACCATTAGCCATTGCCGACTTATCTGCTATTGAATTAGTCTTTAAAAATGGCAAATTAGATAAAAGCCAATTAAGCGACACATTACCAACAGGATTAACAGTAACCTTAGGTAGTGAGCTAGCAGCGGCACAACAATCGCAAGCAGTTGCTGACTTCTCTGAAGTGAAGCCAGATCGTCACTTATTCGGTTTAGTGAATGATGCATTAGCACAAGACGTTGTGATCGTGAATGTTGAAGCCGGTGTAAAAATTGAACAACCTGTTCGTATTAGCTCACTATTAAGCCAAGGTGCTGAATCTCACACACGTGTTCAAGTAACACTAGGTGAAGGGGCAGAGCTTGCAGTGATTGAAGATGTTCAAGCTGAAGGTGAAACACTAAATACCGCTTTCGTTGAATACTTTGTATCACCAAAAGCACACTTAGAGCATTACCGTTTTGCGTTACAAACCGGTACTAATGTCTCTGTGGGTGGTTGTCACTTCAACATGTTAGATCATTCAACTATGCACAGCACTATCGTGGCATTTGGTAGTGATTTATCACGTTTAGACACTGACATCATTCACTCAGGTGAATTTGTCGATGCAAAACTCAATGCAATCTATTTGCTAGATAATAACGAGCTATTTGATCTGCATGCAACGGTTGAGCATGCGATGCCAAACGGCACCACAGAAGAAAACGTACGTTGTATCGTCGGTGGTCGTGCTAAAGCAGTCTTTAACGGCAGAATCCATATTCACCGTGATGCGCAAAAAACATTAGCGGAATTGAATAACCGTAACTTACTGGTATCTAAAACAGCTGAAATCAATACAAAACCAGAATTAGAAATTTATGCTGATGATGTACGTTGTGCTCATGGTGCAACGTCTGCAGAAGTGGATAAACAAGCTTTGTATTACTTACAAACGAGAGGCATCGATCGCGCACAAGCCAACGTGATCTTAAACTTTGGTTTCATTAATGAATTAATTGATTTAATGCCAAATAAAGTACTCGCAGAATGGATTCGTCCAATTATCCGAGCACGCTTCTCTACCATGAAAGTAAACTAAGTGAGAGTTTAATGAGTTTTGATGTATTAGCTATTCGCGAACAATTTCCAATTCTAAAGCGTCAAGTCAATGGAAAGCCACTGGTGTATTTAGATAACGCAGCGACCACACAAAAACCACAATGTGTGATTGATGCGATGGTTGATTATTACTCGAACAGTAATTCAAATGTGCACCGTGGTGCACATTTTCTGGCCGATCAAGCAACACGTGGTTTTGAAAATGCACGTGATCTTATCCAGCAGTTTCTCAATGCGCCAAAGCGTGAAGAAGTGATTTGGACAACCGGCACCACAGAAAGTATTAATATTGTAGCCAACGGTTTACGGACTTTACTGTCACCAGGTGATGAAGTGATTGCAACGGAAATGGATCACCATGCCAACTTAGTAACATGGCAACATGCCTGTAAAGAAGCCGGTGCAACTTTGCGTACCGTCCCTGTTACCGATGCGGGTGAACTGGATCAAGCGGCCTATGAAAGTCTGCTTAATAACAACACAAAATTCGTTGCTTTCCCGCATGTATCCAACGTGCTTGGTACGATCAACCCCGTTAAATCAATGACAGAAAAAGCAAAAAAAGTGAATGCTTTAGTCTTAGTTGATGGCGCACAAGGTGCGGCACATGGTTGGGCAGATGTACAAGATATCGGTTGTGATTTTTATGCATTTTCAGCACATAAAATCTACGGCCCGATGGGCATCGGTGTACTGTGGGGCAAAACATCCGTTCTTGAAAGTTGGCCTGTATGGCGCACTGGCGGCGAGATGATCGCGACAGTGACATTACAAGATGCCACTTGGAACGTGCTCCCTTACCGATTTGAAGCAGGTACACCCAATGTCGGTGGCGCAATAGCCATGGGTGAAGCAGTACGTTGGTTTAGTGAACTTGACCAAGAAGCCGTATTAGCCCATGAAAATGCCCTACTTGCTTACGCAACTGAACAAGCAGAGGCCTTTGAAGGCTTAACTATCATTGGTAACGCTAAAAACAAGATCGGTGTACTCAGTTTCGTACTAGAGCAAGGGCACCCTGCCGACCTTGGCTTCTTGCTTGACCAGCAAGGCATAGCAATCAGAACGGGCGACCTTTGTGCACAACCTTTAATGTCGCGCTTTAACGTGCCGGGTACTGCACGCGCTTCTTTCTCTATTTATAATACATTCGATGATATTGATGCTTTATTTGTTGCACTCAACAAAGCAAAAACAATGTTGTCTTAGGAGTTTTAATGACCGTATCTGTATTTGACCCAACAGCGAACATCTTATTAACTGATGCCGCAGAAAAATACTTTTCAGCACAAATGGCCAATAAGCCTGACAGTGTCATACGACTCAGTACCAAAGTAAGTGGCTGTACAGGCTTTGCTTATGTACTTGAAATCGAAGACCAGCCAGCTGAAGACGATATTATTATCAAATTTTCTGATTTTGATATTGCTGTTGCAGCGAAATCAATGATGATGATAGCCGGCACAGAGATTGACCTTGTTACCGAAGGTATTAATCAAGTTGTTAAATATAACAACCCTAACGTTGTAGCTGAATGTGGCTGCGGCGAAAGCTTTAATGTGAGCTAACTGATGCAAAAAATGGTAGTAACACAACGCGCTTGTGCAGCGCGTAGAGTCCCAACAGGAGAGCCAACCATCATTCCTGAAGGAGAGTTCATCTCCATTAATCAGAGCCTCGGTGGTAACTATACAGTGACTTGGATGGGCAACATGTTGCGCATCGATGGCACCGATGCATCAGCGATTGGCCAGCAATCTGAAGTCTTAGAGTTTGAAGACCTTGGTAAAAGCGAGATTGATGAAGATCAGGTATGGCAAGCATTAGATGGTATCTACGACCCAGAGATCCCAATTAGCTTAGTCTCTCTAGGCTTAATCTATAAAGTGTCAGTAGAGCAAAGTAACAAAACCGTCTCTATCGACATGACCTTAACCGCACCCGGTTGTGGTATGGGCCCAGTACTCGTCAGCGACGTTGAATATCGTGTTGCCAAAGTACCCAATGTTGACCATGTAAAAGTTGAACTCTTGTTCGATCCACCTTGGTCAAGAGAGATGATGAGTGAAGAAGCACAATTAGAATCAGGGCTTTTCTTCTAAGCTCTTTCACCCATGCACATAATCCAATATAATAAATCGCACTTAGGTAGTTGTTTTATAAACTAGTTAAGAGCGATTTTTTTTACCCTGTCTATAAAGTATAAATATTAGAGGTTCCATGTCATTACCAACTACAGAAGAGATCATTGAAGACTTAACATTTTTCGACGACTGGGAAGATAAATATAAATATATTATCGATTTAGGAAAGCAACTGCCCGCTTTCGACGATAAATGGCATACTACAGAACGCCTAGTAAAAGGCTGTCAAAGTAATGTTTGGATACAACCTGGTACTGAAGGCGATTTACTGACTTTCTCCGTCGACAGCGATGCCATCATCGTTCGTGGCTTACTTGGTTTAGTATTAGCCGCATTTGACCATAAAACGCCAAAACAGATTATAGATTTTGATATCTCAGCTTACTTCCAAGCCTTAGACCTAGAAAAACACCTCAGCCCAACTCGCGGTAATGGTTTACGCTCAATCGTAAGCCGTATCCAAAACATCGCACAAGCAGCAGTGTAAATTAATTTAGAATCGATTTTATAAAGTAAGGTTTTATCTTAATAAAAAAGCCTTACTTTAAAATGATACTAGATATCTTTGTCACACTTCTACTTTGCTCTAAAGCTTGTACTTTATCTTATAGCACTTTGCAGTTCACAATTGTCATATAACTAAGTTTTAAACTATTAACAAAATTTCTTACAACTATAATTTCTGATATAAATAATTGATTAGTAATTATTTATATTAATGAGCTCATTTATAAACAACAACTATTACGATGAATGTCTAAAAAATGCTTATTAGGTTTGAAGGTATTTGGTAAGTCTATTTGCATCCCTTGTTTTTTAATAAAATACTCATTTACACTGTTCGAAGTATAATAGTCCTTGATATTTTTACTTATAATTATTCGGTAATCATCATCTAAACTAATTAAATGATTATCAAATGCAGCGTCGTAGGTTGCTGATAAACAAAGACCATTAGTAGGATCTAAGCGCATTGTTTTATCTTCAGCCCAAGGCACAATATGACTCGCTCTATTTACTTCTGGTATATTTATACCCGTAATACAACAAGATTGATTATAAATATCAAGTATTACTTTTCTAAATACATTTTGGTTAGTTCGAACGTTTACTTCTCTAACAACATCACGCCCTTCGGCATACTCAAAGCCATCTAGTAAACAACTTGGGTATTTTAAAGTAATTGGAATCTGAGTACCTTCTTCGTTCACATTATCCAGTAAACGTTTCTCATACTTGAATTCAACCAAAAATGTCATAAAAGACTTTAATGCTGCAGAACAAAAACCATTAGCTAAATAACTTTTAGGAACATTATGAATTACCCATAAATTATTATCTTTATTTTTACTCTGTTGCAAAACGAAAACATAAAGCTGATACAGGCGTTCAATAGATTCTACCTTCCAAATATCTTTACAATCATTAAAACCAAACGGCTCGTGTTCAATAAGCAAACTTAAAATATCAAGCGCTTTAATATACGAATTTGCTTTTTGGCTTCCAGTGATATTAGTTGCTTTAATATACTTAGTGAATGCATTTTTAATCATAGGTTTATCACTTTTCTACATTTTGGAAAATTAGTACATCCCCAAAATTGATTACCAACATACTTACCTTTTTGGGCTTGTCTTAATGCCATTTCAGATCCGCACTTGGGGCAGGATTTTTCTACGCCCTCTTGTATTTCAAGCCCCTGATTAAGCATTTCTTTAGGCTCTACTTTACTTTACTTTACTTTCATATACTTGCTTGGTTATTTCTCTGGGCTCCGCTTTGCTTTCAACAATAGTTTTCACATGTTTATTATGCGCTAAGTTTGTTTTCAAACTAGGTGTCAAACGCCCCTCTTCAATCTCAGCAATAAGGCTACTAACTTCTTCTTTCGTAAAGTGCACGGCTTGCTTAGATTTAATGTACTCCACACATCCTCTCGCGTAGGTAACATTCTCAGGCATTTTGGTTTTAAAAGTACTATCACCAACAAAAACCACAACAGAGTAAATCAGTTCATTTGGTATTGATAAACAACTCGCTAATGTTTGCGTATGTTTATAGTTCTGATGAAGTGGGTTTTGAAATTTACCCGTGTATTTGAAAATCTTTTGCGTCCATTGCTTTTGATTGGCACAGCCAAAAATCCAGCCTTTCATATTTTTAGTTTCAATCACAAACAAGCCAAACTCAGACACCACAATATGATCAATTTGAGTTGTTCCGTCGTCCGTTGGTAAAGTGACATTTTTAATTAAGGTATAGCGCTCTTTTGGTAAAAATTTGGTGAGTAATAAGTTAACCAAAAATTCACCTAATATGCCTTTAAACCAAGCCGACTTTAATACAACAGGTAAAATAAAAAGTGGCAGAATATACCAGTACAGAGATAGTGCGTTAAAAACTTGTGTCGTTAAATCCATTTAAAACCTTAGTGCAGTTAGATTATTTTTGTCAAAATCAATAAAAATCCTAACTCTAATAATAGTCTAAAGTTGAAGCCCCAATACCAAAATACTTATTACATGGAGTAATTAATTAGCGGTGATTACAGAATCTATATTTTAGCTACAATTTTTCTAGGTAAACGCTCAAGTTTAAAGTTATTTGCATTTAATCCTGCAACTGATGATGCATAAGTTTCGTCATTTTCATCAAATGATGCTGCGACAATACTCTGCAATCCCTGTGTTGTAGATAATAGATTAAGCATCTTATTGACACTTTTGGTACTCATTGAATGTTGCGCAGGTTCATCAAATAAAATCATACCTGGATGATTTCCTCCACACTTAGAAGATGCTTTATATAGAGATATCAAATAAGACCAAATTAGCCTTACAAAATCACTTGCAGATGAATCTGACTTAATATCTGTACTACTTTCACCAAACTTTTTCTTATATTCGGACGGCGTATCCATTTGCTCTCTTAACTCAAGGTCTTGTAAATAAGGAAGCAAAGTTTCAGGTTTTATTTCTATATCATCAACTTTTGCACTACGGTAACCAAACGTTGTTGCTAATGTTCTAAATTCATTAGCAAATTCATTTATTTTATTTTTGTCTTTATAAGTAAAGCCGAACTTAGATAAATCTGTAATAGTAGCGTTTAACTTTTTATAATCTAAAGCTAAAGTAGTTAGAATTTCAAGACTACTTTTCAACTTCGAATCAAGTTTACTTAGCTCCACTTGTCTATTTTCTAATGTAATTTTTCTTCTAATATCTATTTCTTTAATATGAGTTGTTGATTTGATATCTCGTTTCAATGAAATTAATTCTTTCCTGAATTTAACTACTTCTCGGTTTATAGTTAACAGTTGTCCTTTATTTCTTTCTATATTTTTTTGTAGTCCATTAAGTAAAGACTCAATCATCTTTTTTTGATTGCGTAGGTGAGTAATATTTTCTTGGAGTGACATTGGCATTGCCATGCTATCAGGAGATATTAAAATGTCGTCTATAGGATTTAAACAGGTGTGGCATTTTCCCTTTGCAAAATCTAATTCAGCTTCATCTGCTCCAAATTTAACAAGTTTTTCTGTTAATTTATTAGCTTTTAAATCTTTATCTATGCTTTTCAGGCTTTCAAAATATTGACTAAGTTGTGACTCATCTATCTTGATTTGACTATTGCACATACTTTGCATGTTCAATAGTTCATCAATTCTATTTTGTACTGATTCAATGCTTGTAACTAGAGCGGTTGATTCATCAGACAGTTCAGCCTTTTCATTTTGAATAACCTCAAACATCTCATGTTTTATGTCTTCTTTTATAGCTTCAAGAGACCGAGTTTCGGCACCTTTGCTTTCTACAATAGAAACTAGCTTTGGATCAAAATCTATAGGCGGTATTTTACTAATTCCCGACACCGATAAGTAGTTTCCCTCTACTATAATTTTAACTTCAGTAGCTACCTCAGACCAATCGGACATAATTTTAGAACGCTGCAATTGCAAATCATTAAGACTCTTAGCACTCCTAAATATATCCAAGTCGAGTAAAAAGCTTCCCACTTTCTCTCTCATACCACTTACTCCGTAATATGGAATATTAGCGATGTAATCAGTCCACCCACGTTTCTGTTCGACTAACAAAGCAGAAAAAACAGATTGTAGATATAGTTTAGTCTCTTTACCTTTATTATCAGATAGGGATGGTAATTTTAAACCTAAGAAGCTTTCTAGGTACGCAAAAAATCCTCTTTCCTCGTCTTGTGCAGAACCAGCATCATGCAAAAAAGTATATTGGCTTTTTATATTAGTTAAAGAATTATCGGTTAAGTACGCACCTTCTAGAACCTGAATCAACTTGGTATCAATATCATCAGATTTAATCACTCGCTTTAGCGTAATAACTGTACCTAATCTATTTTCTAACTCTAAATACACTACAGAATTATGAACTAGTATATTAACGCCATCTAAATCAAATTTATTTTTCAGCGCATAAGGTAGACTAGTATTACCCTTCGAACCAATGATTTCTTCCATACCAAGTGCATAAATTAAAGAATTCACGAATGTACTCTTTCCTGATGAGTTGTCTCCTCGAATAATATTCAGGCCAGAGCTAAATGGTATTCGATATCCATACTCTTGATTGTCTGAACCTGAGAGTTTTACAAATAATTGATTAAACTTCATCTACCCACCTTTTAGCTGCTTGACTCACCATTGTTTCTGTTATTTTTTTTGCTATGTTATTTAGTTCTTCAGTTTCCGTATCAAATAATTCCAAAAGTTTAGTTTCCAAAATAAAATGTTCTGACTTACCTGTTAATTGATATGAACCATTTGACGTTATTCTAAGTAAACCTTCGGAAGTAGCATAGTTAAGCGCCATATTTAACGAAGGGTCTATACCCCAAACACCTATTAATAACTCTTTCTTTTCAGCTGAAAGTTTTAACGCCTGTAAACGCTGTGGATCTAGCATCGCCCAGTTGAATAGATGCATTTTTAATAAGCTAACTTTCCCTCCTGTGCACCCAAGCTTTAAAATCAATAATATTTTTGCCACTTTGTACATTGGTCGTAATTCGGGGACTACTGCTGACTTCTTACGACAAAAGCTTAACTTGCTCATTATTCAATCCTCATAGGGCATTCTGCAATCCACTTCGCCACCATATGCTTGGTAATAGAAACTAAATCCTCATGTTCAATTGTTGATATATGAGCATCTTTTCCAAATCGTTCAATTAGCATTTCTTGAACGCGTGTCACTAACTTTTGTGGACTATCTTCCCAAGACATAGATACTTCTTCGACATCAGCTTCAAAGTTATTAACTAACTTTGCAATACGTTCATATAACTCTGGAGATTGATTAAAGATACGTCTCAAAATCTCATAGCCATCCAGATAGAATTTTTTAGTTAGATCATTAAGGCGAGAGTGATTTTGGGGTTTGTAAGTATCTCTAATAAAACTACGGACTCTATTCTTATCTTGAATGTTTACATCATATTCGGTAGTTAGTTCTGGTTCAGTTATAACTTCGCCATTAGCACTAGAAAAACTCAGCTGTACACCATTAATAATCTGCTGTTGCCTGATTTCTTGAATATAATGTCCGAGGTCTTTTACAAGTATTTGAATATCATTTGATATAAAGGAAATTTCAGCTGCTTTAATTTCTTTTTCTTTAACTCGAGCATGAGCATGTATTTCATGTTTTGCTATTCTTGGCGTTATAAATAACCATTGCGAGATCTTAGTATCACCAATATGCTTTAATATTTCTGTTTCATTAGTTGATGATTTTTTTATATCCGCAGTGATTTTGTCGCGCTGTTTCTCATAAAGTGTCTTAGTATCGTAATGCTCATCAGGGCAATAACATTGGATCATAATCCCCTCGTTGATTACAAAGCCTTCAATACCAAGATCACCAGGAGAAGCCACCATATCTTGATAGGTATCGTATTTTTGTTTAAATACAGATTGGATTAAGCCTTCCCACTTATCGCCATCTAAAGGGCCAATATCAGTATGGATCATCTATTTGATTACCTATTGTATAAATAATTATTATTAAAAAGCAGAAAACATCACCACTCTCTCAACTGCTGCATCTCTTTCAAACGCCCTCTTTGTAATAACAAAGCTTCAAAAAGATCATCGACTGAATTATTACTGGCTGCTAACCCTGGTAAGGCGATATTCGCTTCAGCGAAAAAACGCTGTTGATTCATTTCACGATTAACATCGATTGAATCATCAGTTAACCATGCATCTTGCCACCAGTTTGTAATACGTGTTTTCGCATTTTTCATCTTATGTTCTGTAGGTAAACGATCGCTCTTTTGTCCGTTCGCAGTAACATCGCTAGGTAATAAATTCCATAGGTCATTATTAGGCCAACGTGCAAATGGCATGCAATGATCAATTGCGTATTGTTTATTTAAGGTTTTATTTGTCCAAACACAGTTGTGTTGGTTATTATTCTGTTTTTTTAGCGTTTCAAAACGGTTTCGGACTTCAGTGGTACTGCGCTTTGCTTCTAACCAATTCAATGCATTCACTAATTTATATTGTTGCTCTGGGTCTTTATATTGGCGATTGCCTTGATAACCCGCCATGGTTTTCGTCCATTCTGAAACTAATACAGGTTCAATCCAACAGGCATAACGGCTAAAAGCAATCCATAGATGTTCAGGTAATGAAAATTCGCCCCAATGTTTTAAGGTAGTTAAGTCTAAAAATAAACTGTCTTTAGCGCGTACACATTTACTGCTCACTTCGAATACACTTTCAGAACTATTAGGGAAAGTAATATACTTACAGGGCATGTTTTTGATGTTAGCGACACTTGCAGATAGCATTTTATGCATTGCTATTGCTTGCTCTCCTTGAAATAGGTTCCCGATTCGGTAATCTGATGATGACAGGTGTGTTAATTTATGCCAGCCATCTTCTTTCATGAAGCCCATGTTTCTATTTTTATTAGGGGTTTGATATAACTGATGTTTATCGATTAAATCTTTATATTGATGTGCCCAGTAAAGAGCCACTAATCCAACAGGTAAAATAACTCTATTGTCTTCTCGTCTTATAACTGCACCTGGTTGACCATCTGCTATCCGTAATAACACGCGCATTAACGCTAGTTTGTGCGTTGCAGATTTTCCATCATTCAATGCGACATGACGAATAAATGGAAATGCGCCACTACCATCATCTGGTAGTTTTAATACAACCGTTTGCCATAACACATCAGCCCTGCCGATCGCATCGGGCTTTTTATCTGTGATTAATAACGGAGATAGGCCGAGCTTTGTAGACATTTGTACTAAAGCATCGCTAGATACTTCATACATATTACGTTCATCGCCACTTTCACCATGACGTAATGAAATAACTAATAGGCCACCAGGCTTTAATAAATTAGCCAGTTTTCGCAATGAACGTGCGCGTTGTGCATCAGGAATATGCATCCAAACTGCACTCAATAAGATAAGGTCAAAGCTGATCTCTTTACGCGTAACAACGCTGAGGTCGGGAAGTGAATCTTGTAACCAGTTTATGTTCAAACCTTGCGTATGTTTTTTACCAAGCTCCGCTAACATTAATGCAGGCTCGATCGCTGTGACTGAGATATTATTAGCTGCGCCTTGTTCTGCAAAGTATTGGCTATCTCGCCCAGCCCCTGCACCGATATCTAAAATGCGCGCCTCTTTTTTATTCAAAATAGGCGTCAGATAGCTAAGCCAACAAT
Organism: Psychromonas sp. B3M02; assembly: GCF_003318165.1. GTDB lineage: Bacteria > Pseudomonadota > Gammaproteobacteria > Enterobacterales > Psychromonadaceae > Psychromonas. Next base: position 13,200 of record NZ_QOCB01000144.1, on the reverse strand, counting down.
CATGGACTTGTTCAAAGGTTTTTGAAAGGTACATGTCAGCCAATTGCTGTGCATTTCGGTTATAAAAACTATTAGGCATGACTACTTTCGCTTTAAGGTAATTTATTTATTGCAACTGGCTTACCAATTAAATAAATAGAAAATTATTACAATTTATTTATATAACACGAATTTACCATAAAAAATAGCAACTTATACCTATTAAGTTATCTTTTAATAGGTATTAACCTCTCTTCCTATAAAATAATCACATGAATCATGCATGAGAACTCTAATCTAACGTTTACCCTCCAGATGATACAATTCAGCTAATGCTTTAAACCCCATATTGATGTACATATTTTTACCTGCTTGAGACGATTGCAATGTCATAACATCGCATCCCCTATGTTTTGCTATAGCGATAAGATGTAGCATGATGGCTTTGCCAATACCGCATCTTTGAAATTGGGGTAATACGCCTATTTGATGTATTCCCATTGTTTTATGTGATTGATAGAGTATGGCTGTACCCGCTATATTACTATTCACTTCAAAGGCTAAAACTGTAGCGTTTTTATCATCGATAAGCGGGTTAATACTCTGTTTATCAATGTCGTAACCAAATGCGTTACTGCAGGCTTCACTCCATTGTTTTAGACCCTCATCAGAACGTACAGTCGATACTTGATCGTGTGTTTGCCCTATTGACTCCTCCAACTCTAAATACATGGCCGTTAATTGAACTTTAACTTTTACATGCTGGAATGAAATTGGTTTATTCAAGGTGACATGTACTTTATCGTTCCATTGCTGGCTATCAACAAGTGAAAAATCCTCACACCAAATTTTATGTGGCCAGTGAGCATGAAGATATTTATCTTCTTCAATTTTCTCAGCCGATAAAGCTTGCCAAAAAGCACTTAGGTTATTTAAATTTTTATACAATAATTCTGACATGCTACTCCTTATTCACTAATGTTATGCCGATGATTAATAACAAAGCACCGACCAATTTGGTACTAGATATTAATTTTTGTGGGCTATCAAAGAGGCCAAAGTGACTGATGATGAGTGCTAAAATTAGCTGTCCAGTTAAAGAGTAACTCATCACTGATCCCACTCCCATTTTCGGAATAAGCCAATACATGCTTCCCACACCAATTACACTTAACACACACGATAACCACAAATACCAAGGTACGATACTAAAAGATATTTGTTGCCACTGATGGATAAGACTTTTGCTATTCACTAATAATGCGATGGTAATGACGAGTAAAAAACTGGTAAAAAATACATAACTAGTCGCTAACAAAGCACTGTTGAATAGCTGACCTAATCTCGCATTCATCGCTGCTTGAATAGCAATACAACTGCCTGCAAATAATGCAAAAAACCATAATATATTCATATGATGGTAACCAACTCTTCGATGGATTGACGGTATTTCGCTCTAATTGAAGTAGTGTCCATCGTACTTCTATAACCTACAGGGCATAATATTTCGGCATTTAAACCAAGTTTATTTAATCCAAGTACTTGGTTAATGCCATGGTTATCAAACCCTGTCATGGGGCAAGCATCAATTTTATTAATAGCGGCGCAACTTAGTAGCTTTCCAAGTGCGATATAAGCTTGTTGAGAGGACCAATTGATTCTCTCATCTTTCGTCTTTGTTAGAAGATCATTAATAATTACTTGCTCATATCCTTTTAAATCCAAAGCAGTCCTATTTTGACTGCTAGCGACTTGTGAGATAAATGTTGAAATATCATCTTGCGTAATGGTTGTTTTATGAGCGAACACAAAAAGGTGGGAGTTATTGGCAACTTTATTTTGCCCAAAGCTGTAAGGTAAAAGCTTCTGTTTAACGGCTTCACTTTCTATAATAAATAAGCGATATGGTTGAAGCCCGTATGCGCTTGCACTTAAGCGTACGCTTTCTATCAAACCACTTACTTGCGCTTGATTTAATTTTTTATCTGAAAATTGATTAACGGCATAACGCCAATTGAGTGCATGAATAAAGTCCATTTAAAGTTCCTCTGTTTGACTGAATGGACTTAGTGTACTGACGGCATTTATGTAATTCATTTACATATGTTGAGAAGCCTCATTTAATGACTTTTTTATTCTGCTCAATTGTGTGGGTGTAATGCCTAAATAACTGGCAATATGAAATTGAGGTAGTCGCGATAAAATAGTTTGGTAATCTTTTAAGAATGTCAGATAACGCTGTTTCGCTTCAAATTGTAAATAACCAATCTCTTTTGTTTCTTTCTCTAATAACCAATGTGTTTCAAGGTAATGAATATGGAATGCCATTAGATCTGGAGTTGTAAATAAAGCCTTTCTAAATTTTAAAAAATCTATTTCGATAATGTCACAATCTTCTAATGCTTCAACAGCTAAAAAACTGATCTCACTTTTGATTAATGCGGTCATTGAAGCAGGAAAACGCCCTTCACAAAAAAAGTTTTTATTAAATTCATTCCCTTCTTCATCCGTGACATAAGCGCGCATTAGCCCTTTATGAATAAATGCAAATCTCGTAGGTATTTCTCCAGCTTTATACAGTATGTCTCCTTTATTGAGATGTTTTAACGTTAAACATTGCTGGTACGCCTTCCATGCAACAAGAGATATTGGATAGTACTTTTCAATAGTTTTTTTGAGATGGTTGATGGCAGAGGGCATTATCAAGGCTTATTGTGTATTTATGAATTATTTTAGTCTAATTCATTAAGGTGTTGGTGCCTATTTTAAATGTTTAAAAATAAGCCCTATAAATCAAGCTAGCAAGTCGACCTCAGTTTATTTAAGCATGTTGAAGTAGAGTAAGTACATGGCACATAGGAGACTAATGTAAACATACACATTATTTATGCGGCTTTCAGCGTTAATACGTTACAAACATCTTATTTTTACAATATATGTTGTTACAGCATAACTCTTAAATTCTTACTGACTTCTTTGATGAGTAAGCTTGGCACCTCTTGTTCTGATGCGAGTTGCTCCCATTGTGATACGACTTCGATAGTATGGTTTAAGACTTCATCTATCTTGCGTTTATTAAAGATGGGACTCAGTTTCTCAAAGCTATAAAAATCATCTCTTGTGAAGTTATCTTGCTTTCCGTTTAGTGTCATCCAATGTTTGCTTACCCAATGGCTGTCAGGCTTGTAACTGTATGCAAGGTCATAAGCTGGGGCTAGCTGCCATTGATTATGTTGATCTAACAAAAAGCCAAAGTTCTTGGCATGATCATCATGATTTCGAGCAATGACATTAAACACCATTCGCTTAAATAATTGCATTGCATCGTCAGGGCTTAGCTTTAACTTCCTAGCGGTACTGAATAGTTCTGCATAGGAATATGAGCCTATTTGCTTGTAGCTTACATGTTCAAGGCCATTCAGTGTTTGAACGTGAATTTTGTCATTCCCCTTGCGATCAAACCTTTCAGTGATGAAGTGTCTTCGTTTACCTTCATTGAGTAAATGACATGGCATCATGTCGATGCCACATTGCTTCGCTAACAAATAATATGTGTATTCCATTGCGCCATAACCCATCGGGTCACCGAAGGTTTCTTGGTTTTTATTATGCTCATTCACCCCATCAAACTTCATGAGATAATGTTTGAAGCCATCGGGTGCATCAGTTTGGCCTGAACGAACTTGTGTAAAATCTTTATTAAATGCCAGCACCGCTTTAGGCCTAGCCCCACCAGCACTCATACCAACCGACATTAAAGACATCATTGCTTCTTTGTTTTCTTGTCCGCTATCGGTTAGTTGCACTTCAAATTGAGCGCGTTTATCTAATATCTCTTGGGCAATTGAAAGAAGAGATTCGATATCGATAGGTTGCGAGGCATTGAGGTTTTTTCTTCTTGTCGCGGGAGAGTATGTTAATGCGCCCATTCCGCGTGTGCCTGTGTACTGTAGACGTTGTAAAGGCGTAATATCACTGGTTAGTTTGCCTTGGCTGGCGATCCACGCGTTCATTACGGCGTTACCAAAATCATCAGGTAATGAATCAGCTATCAGTCCAGGCAAGCCTTTAAAGGTGGCGGGATCAAGGTGAGGAAATGAATATACTTTTGTTGCTAGTGGCATTTTGATAGGTGATAACTCTATACCTGTTTTGATAAAGTTTGGAAAATACTCAAATGCCCCCGTTTGTGTATCAGTGTTATAACTGACAGCGCCTACATCGTGCTCTTTGTATTTGACTTTAATGACTTCAGTTACCATTCTGGAGTCTCCTCTTTTGCCGATTTATGCTTAGTGGGGCTAGCAGCCCTTTTGCGTTCCTTCCCTTTTAATTCGATAAGCTGAACTGGCGATATTTCTTGTTTAGGGATAAAGGCGTCTAATTGTTCAGTTATTTCAAGCGCGATGAGGATAGCGACCATAGACTCAAGCGTTGACTTGCCTTTTTCACAATTGGTCACGGCCTTAAGCGACACCCCCGCTTTTTGGGCAACGGCTTTTTGAGTGAGGTTAGCATTAAGCCGAGCAGTTCTAATCCTATCACCAAGTTCCGCAGCGATAGCATGTGGTGTTAAGTCACCAAATACCATAAGACACCTTAAAAGATTGTTTATATTCAATTTAAGAAATTAAAATCCTTAAAAGGATTATTACATACATTAAAAGAAAAACAAATAAGAATCCATAAAACACCTTAAAAGGAACTTTAAATTGTATTTATATCACAATAACACCTTTAAGGAGCTTTGTGACTCACTGGTAAATGCTTGGTGTCTGGTTTAGTGGGTTAATTTAGCTGAATAGAGTTTTGAATTTTGTTCATGCCTATTTAGAACAAAGTAACGGATGCCATAATAATATTGGCGAAGCGCGCTTTTATCATGAGTAGATATCTGAAATCGCAAAATTGATGAATATAGCGAAAGCGATAATCACGTACTCCTTGATGGCTCAGGAATTAGAATAGCAAAAACTGTAATCGATAGGCGAGAATTTAGCATCTGCTGAACCCTTTAACTATTAATAATACTTAAACAAAAAAACCGCTTCTGCGTTTAAGCAGAAAGCGGTTTACTTAATGTAGTCGCTGGTAGAAGGCATGAACTAAAAACGCTTTGGTTTGAAGCATTTACTTTATTTGGGCAATCAACATGCCCAATGGCTATTACCCTCAAGTTATTTTAATCTACGAGAATATATTTAACTTTAATTAATAGTTAACTCACGCGAGGTACTTTCTCCGTTGATCTCTACGGTTACTTGTATTACATCCCCTGTTACCAATGGTTCGCTCAAAGTACCGTTATAATTAAAAGATGTTTGTGTCGACAGACCATCAAAGAAACCTGAAAGATCAGTTACATCCGAGACTTCTAAATATTGACTCCCCGTTTCTGTTGCAATTGTTTCCATTCGTGAAGAATAAAACGATGAGATTCCACTACCTATTGCTAGCACACTAATTGGTATATTTTTCTCTTGTGCTTTTGTAATTACGTCAGTGTATGAAGCAGAGCTGCTATTATCAGCACCATCAGTCAATACTATAATTTGTGGATTTGTAATTGATTCATCAAACTCATCAAGGCCTACATCTAAACTATCATAAAAGGCAGTTCCGCCACTAAATGGATAATATGTATTAATCAAAGCAATGTTATCTTCTCTACCGTCATACCTTGCAATTTCTGGTGAAGATGAATAAAAATACATCTCTGAGTGAGGGTTATATATATCAATTAAAGTATGTACCGTCGCACTATCTTCAATGAAACCATTTTCTCTTTCACTAACAAATTCTATTGTTTCACCCTCAGAGTTTTCTAATGATAAACTAGCATTGATGTAATCATCAGTGAGCGAATATACATCGTCTGAAAAAAGAACCATCGAAAAACTTGCTTCTTCATCGTTATCTTTTGTTGTCTCTACAAATTGATGTGCCGCTGCGGCAGCTACCGAATATCTTGATTGATAATTACCATCTCCATCTACAGTGTAATTACCATCTTCATCAAAAACATAACTAGACATCGAACCACTTGAATCCAATGAAATGAGAATTGAAGCTTCATTATCAGTAACACTTTGAGAGCCAACTAAACTGCTAAGCGTTATTTCACTATTATTTTTTTCAACAGTAAATGCTGATGGCTCTATCCCTATAACTGCTTTGTAAGATTCTGAATCAGTAATGACAACGTTAATTTCATTATCTGATAATTGTCTTAATCCTGAGAAATAATATGACGCATCACTGGAGATGGTTGATGCCACTTTTAATTCACTGTCTTCTAAAAAGTTATCAATATTAGATTTTATTGCTTTAAATCCATCTTTTTCAGCTGTTAACAATGTCATTTGTTCTGCAATATCAGTATCAACGGACACATCGAATGAGCCGCATGAGTCTGTTGTAATATCATCTTTTAAAATATCGCCATTAGCACTTGTTAAATAGACTGTTGCACTTGATAGTGCAGTGTAACCAGTGGGAATGTCAGAACAAGTTGTACTTCGTTGTACAGCGGATTTCGAAGCTGCACTTTCACTAATACTTTCAGGGTAAACTAAGTAACCAGAAATATTGACTTGTTTGCTAATAACATCATCTTCTTGAGTGCTACTACTTGATGAACTGTCACAAGCAGCCAAAGATCCAACTAATACAGCGACTGAAGTCAGTTTAAAAAATGTTTTCATCATTACTTCCTTGTATATAAAAAATCAAAAAAACATAAGAACACAATGAAATCAATAAGTAAACCCAATGACACAAAAACATCAAAGAAAAGAGAATTAATTAACCAAATTAGCATTGAAATGAATTAAGCATATGAAAAAGTCTAAATATCTAACAAATCATATTTAGACGTTGCAGTGGTTGTCTTCATAAGCACCAATTTTATGGTGGCTTTTCTACACCCAAAAAATTTGTAAGCATAGGTTAAAACATATTTGAGTTTTTAATAATACAAAATTTATTTGAGCACAGTTTACACACAGCGCTAAATCTTAGTCATTTTGGAGTAATTTCAATAATAAAATGCCCAGCTAATTACCTCTTGGAGATTAGCCTTAATATGATTAATGTTTATGAGGCAATGTAATCACGCCACAATTTTTTGTGGCGTTTACAACACTTGTGAAGGTTTTCATACAAGACAAATAACAGAGTGTAACCAATAAAGTTAGAAAAAGTATTTTAAGAATTTAGCGAGCATCCCTCTCTTTGGAAAACATAAATTAAAATTCAATAATAATGCTCACATACGCACATTCTTATGTTTTAACTAATCGCTACTTTTATCAACTTAAGTATGTTCAAAATAAGCTCCCCTATTTGTACTATACGAGTCTCCTAACTGCGTAATACTATTGCGTTTGCTAAAGCTGGTTAAGCGGCGGCAGTAATCAGATAAACTTAGAGAGACTTTTAATTGTAATAAAAACAAATTTGTACCTATTGTTGCAATTATCTTTCTTACCATGTTTATCCGAACCATTAAGCAGTAGCATATGAACTTGTCGACTCGAAACAAAATGTCCAGACCAGAAAAGATAAACTCGGGTCACGTCAATTCAACTATTTAGATTAAGGAATGAATTATGAAAAAAAGTCATGGCGAGAGCGTTTATATTCCAGAGGAAATAACGTCGGTTTTTACAGCGCCCGATTATCCTTTTCCTGATTCGGAGAATTATTTGATTGCATTCAAAACTGAAAAAGAGGCTTTGAATGGAATATTACCGGAAGGGTTTCAATTTATTTCAGGATACGAAGATGTTGTTTTACTTCGTGTTAACAGATTTGAATCAAAAGATAAAAAAATAAGACCTTACTGGGAAACGGTAATATCTATTCCTGCAATATTTGGTGAGGGTGAAGATACTATTCAGGGTGAATATGCCTCACAACTCTACTTAGGTTCGCTCGAGCCTGAAAGTAATACCTCGCCAACGCTAACAGGGCAAATGCATTATGGATATCCTAAACGTGAAGCGATATTTAATGTAAAAGGTCAGTTTGGTGTTAATGATACCAGAATACAAATGTCTCGCCATGAAACGCTATTGTTCGATATCGACGTTAAAGAAAAAGAAGATAGTGTGGCCGTTGATCCCAACTTAATGGATCTTCAGGGAAATATGATGGTCTTTAAAGCAATTCCAAATGCAACTGGTAATGGCTGGGATGTGCTAGAAATAAATACGCCAATAGTAAAAGAAGGTTCTTTTAATTTAAAAGATATGCGGGCTGTTGATGTTGAGTTTAAAGGTAATCTCAAACTCGATTCTGGGCGTGTCATTCCAGTAAAAGAAGTTATTGGTTCTGTGTATATGAAATACGATTGGATTCTAGGTCAGGCTGAGTTGGTGCATGACTATCTTGATAATTAGTTTATGTATGTTCAACAACTTGAGCCCTCGTTGTTCGAATACAGACTAGCACTTTTTCAAGAGCATACAATTTCCAGAGCGCCATTATTCTTGGCCTCTGGTGATGCGGGATATATAACCGGTCACTCCTTTCTGCCGATGGTGGTTTAACCCGTCCAAAAAGCAATAAAAGGTATTTTTAAGATGGATATAAAAGACAAAGTTATTTGGATTACTGGCGGCTGCTCCGGTATGGGGTTAGCTAGTGTGAAATTGTTCCTTAGCAAAGGTGCAAAAGTAATGGTCACTGACATTAATGAAGAAAAAGGAAGTACTCTTTCAGATGAATTTGGAGCAAATGTCATATTTTACAAAGCTGATATGACTAAAACAAATGAGCTACAAGATGCTGTAAAAGGTGTAATGGATACTTGGGGAAAAGTGAATGTTCTTCTTTCTTGTGCAGGAGGAGGAGGGCTTACATGGGCTTTGCCAATGGCACCAACCCCCGAAAGCATGCAGTCAGGCGGCCCGTTAAACTGGCAATATACAAATGAGGGTCCCGGTTCTCTAGATGCATTCATGTCTGATATTAATATCAATTTGGTAGGGAATTTTGATGCAGCTAGGTTAGCAGCATTTCAAATGATGAAAAATGAACCAAATGAGCATGGAGAAAGAGGAGCGATTATTTTTATATCTTCAATTTCAGCAAATAAAAGGCACTCTCCGGGTTTTAATTGTGGTTATGCTTCTAGCAAAGCTGGTTTATTAGGATTGACCAAAGAAATGGCAGTAAATCTTGCGCCTGGTGGAGTAAGGGTTAATTCAATTCTTCCTGGTTATTTTGATACCAAACTCGTAGAACAGGTTCGTGATGTTGCAGCAGATCAGTGGAAAGAAGCCGCAATTTTCCCTAAAGAGCCTGGTGACGTAAAGTGTGTTGCAACAATGGCAGTTGAAATTGTGGAAAACTATTACGTCAATAATGCCACCATTGAGGTTACTGCCGGTTTTACTGGAACAACGAGTTACCAAGCTTAAATAAATTAACGCTAAAGTTAAAATAAAGGTTTTGAATATTAACTTAATTTATATGAAATCTTCATCTATAAATATTTTGAGTGTTCAACTTTATTTTGACTTTAGGATGCTGTTATTTTAAGCACCTTGAGCGGTATGCTTGATATGACTGGTATTTTGTTTAAACGTATTCCTTACTTGAATAAGTATGCCCTACATAGCTTCAAAGAAAAATGACAGCAAGACGGAGAGTTATAACTTATATGCATTGATATTTTCCACAGCCTTCGCCATAACTTTAATGTCAGGTTCACAGTTATTTTTCACCCAGGTAATCAATAATTGATATAAACCACCAGCCGTGAACTGTCTGTGTAATAAATTGTCTATCTCTTGCCCTTTATTGATCCCCAATAGATTTTCCATATCTTTAAGGTTTTCAACAAATATATCTAGCAATAAAGTTTGAATATTAGATCTGATTAAAGACGACAAAAAATCTTTATATTGAAGAAAATAGCGAAAGAAACTTTCAGAAGCCTCAAATGAAGAGAGATTTTTTTTACTCGTTAAGCAATTAGTATATTCACTATAAATAAACTTCATATGTTCGTAAATTAAATCCTCCTTGTAATTGAAATTTCGATAAAAGCCTGTACGTGAGACCCCCGCTTTTGAACACAACTCCGAAATAGTAATATCCTGAATATTCTTCTTTTTCATGATAATCAAAAGTGCTTGTGTGAGGCATCTTCTTGTCTCAATACTTTTAGGGTTTTTAATATTCATAAAAAATCAACTTCTAATGTAATTATAACTTTTCTATATCACCTGAAATAAAATTAACTCTTGCACATACCGCAATTTTTAGCAGCCTGATTTTTCTTAAAAAATACGATAAAAGGAGGATCCAATATGGGTTTACAGTCATTGCTTTAGTTTATAGAAAATGAGGAGCTAAAGTAAAGATAGTTTGGTATTCAAAAATAGATCGGTCATCCCCATTAATGCTAAGCATTTGTTTTTTAACGGAATACTTAACTTACTAGATCTTGCAGAAGATAGTGTAACGTGTATTACTATTCCAACCTGATTGCTCTGTTTCATTTTGCAAATTGAGTTTAAAAGAAATATATTGTGTTATCTCTAATAAACTTCTCATTAGGTTACCTAACTTGTATTCACTAATTGAATATTCACAACTCCACACACCTTGAAAGTCTTGTGTTATATGAGCACTTTTATTACCTTCTACACGCAGGTTATTTAATGTATCAATGATATAGGTAGGCACTTTTTTGCTCATAGAAATTTGTTTTATTTTACTGTTCAAGTCCCCTGAGACTGGTGGCTTTAAATGAAGCTTTTCACCGACTTCATGACATCATAACTCAACATATAGTCGAGCTTAAAGTAAGCAACAAGAATGGTCGATAGAATAGTATTTTTCAACCTCCTGGCTTAAACGATAAAGTTCAGGAAATGAATGCTCAATAAATAGGTAGTTGTTAGTAATTGATGGCGTGCTTGGTAAGTAAGCTAATTGACCCATGGTTATTATCCTCAATTTGTTTGAAATCTATGAGGGTAATATTAAAGACGCCACAATATTTGTGGCGTTTGCAAGCTTGTGAAGTTTTTCCATACCATACAAATAATCCAGTACCATGCCACCTGTAAATTTTCTGATTAATTTAAACTAGGAAGCTCAATAATTGCTATATAAATTATATTTGGTCGCAATTTGGTCACAAGTTGGTCACAAACACTAAAAACTGAATTTTTAGGGGCTAGATTGAGGAAACTAAAAGTAATGGATATTCATTAAAATGAAAGTTAGATGAGTAATAACTTGTATATTTTGGGCGAAAAAAAACCGCTTTTGCGTTTAAGCATAAAGCGGTTTTCTTAATGTGGTCGGTGATAGAGGATTCGAACCTCTGACCCTCTGGTCCCAAACCAGATGCGCTACCAAGCTGCGCTAATCACCGAAATTGTTAATATCTAATTAGTCAGGGATTAAAATTAACTAATTGATATTGTTGTTTAAATGGTGCGGAAGGAGAGACTTGAACTCTCACACCTTGCGATACTAGAACCTAAATCTAGCGCGTCTACCAATTCCGCCACTTCCGCATCAACTTAAACATTGTCAAACTAAGATTTAAAAAATGGGGCGAATGACGGGGTTTGAACCCGCGACAACCGGAATCACAATCCGGGGCTCTACCAACTGAGCTACATCCGCCACTAAACTTTTTAAAAATGGTACGCCCTACAGGATTCGAACCTGTGGCCTACGGCTTAGAAGGCCGTTGCTCTATCCAGCTGAGCTAAGGGCGCAAAAGCAGGATTTATACCTTACAACGATTTCTCATTGTATTCAAATGTGGTCGGTGATAGAGGATTCGAACCTCTGACCCTCTGGTCCCAAACCAGATGCGCTACCAAGCTGCGCTAATCACCGACTATTTTATTCGTGTTTTAGAATCAAAGGTCAGAACCCTCTGGTCCAACTTTCATCCAAAACACCGGAGATACGCTATCAATCTACGTTAACCACCGACTGTTTTATTGTTGAAACGCTTAATGCCTGTCAACGAGGCGAGATATTACTGAGTTGCAGTCTTGTCGTCAAACTTTATTTACATATATTTTGTCGCTTGCCGAATTATTAAACGCATTGCACAATATTGATTCATATTTTAATTAAAAATGCTTTTTAATGCTATTTTTTAAACAGGTTTAACTGTATTTATCTCAATTAATTTATACGCTTAAGTAAAATAGGTGCATAAACTATCTTTAAATTCAGATATAGTGAATCTGTCGTTGATTTAAATGCTTACTTCAACATGTTAACTACTTTAAAATGGAGTAAATAACACATGCCTTACCCTGATCTCCCAAAAGAAAAATCGTATTCATGGTTTAATATTTTATTAATTATAATTTGTATTTCTATGTTTGGTTATAGTATCTATTTTTTCACTTATCCTGAGCAGAACCACAAGTTAATTGAAAGACTAGGTTTATCTACTTTACTTTCTCGGTCAAGCACAAAGGTAAATGAAAACACCTCTACTAGTTCACAACAGTTACAGGGCCAAGCATCTGCTGTGCAAACTGTTCAATCCCCTATCGTTTCAACTACTGAACCAACAGTAGATGAACAACCAATAGTAGAGTTACCAGCATTAGTTGAATCAGATCCTGAAGTGCTGTTATCCATGCAGGAGTTCAGCCAGCCTGAGCTAATGAATAATCGTATGCTACAAAATGGTATTATTAATAGCACGGTTGTATTTATTGATAACTTTAGTCGAGGCGACTTTATCGCTAGCTTTAGTCCATTGCTTCCGCCTATTTTACCCTTTGTTATCGATACAAAAGCCGGACAAACATTTGTCTCTAAAAAGAGCTACCAGCGTTATGATAACTACGCTAATTACATTGACTCCCTAGATTCAGAAAAATTTGTCGAGGCTTATCAAACGTACAAACCATTAATAGATGAGTCTTATTCTGAAATAGCGCGCCCTGGCTCCGAGTTCCATGACGTTTTAAATAATGCTATTGATGTTGCATTAAGTGTACCTGTGATTAAACAGCCTATCTCATTGCACTCCCCTTCTGTGATGTATCTTTTTGATGATCCTAGTTTGGAAGCATTAAATGACGCGCAAAAATTAATGCTGAGATTTGGTCCTGATAACCTCACTAAGATTCAAAACAAACTCAAAGAAATTCAAGCGGTATTAAATAAACCCGCTGTTGAGACGAGTGAGTTTACTGAATAATACCAATCATACTAAGT